>JADJEE010000012.1:342500-685000 GCA_016709225.1 Deltaproteobacteria bacterium
CGGCACGTAGCGCGTGATCACGAAGCGACCCTTGCCGCGCACGAAGGCATCGACGTGCATGACCGGCGTGCCCTCGGGCGCCGCGTCGTTGCACGGCCACTGGATGCTGCCGAGGCGGTCGAGCTTGTCGTAGCTGACACCGTGGAAGGTCGGCGTGAGCGCGGCGATCTCGTCCATGATCTGGCTGGGGTGGGTGTAGTGCATCGGCACGCCCATCGCCTCGGCCAGGCGCACGGTGACCTCCCAGTCGGCCAGGCCCGCGCGCGGCGGCATCGCTCGACGCACGCGGTTGATGCGACGCTCGGCGTTGGTGAAGGTGCCGTCCTTCTCGAGGAAGGTCGCGCCCGGCAAGAAGACGTGGGCGTACTTGGCGGTCTCGTTGATGAAGAGGTCCTGCACGATCACGCACTCCATCGCTTCGAGCGCGGCGAGCACGTGGTGGGTGTCGGGGTCGGACTGCGCGATGTCCTCGCCCTGCACGTAGAGCCCCTTGAAGCTGCCGTCCTTTGCGGCATCGAACATGTTGGGGATGCGCAGGCCGGGCTCGCCGAGGATCTCGACACCCCATGCGGTGCCGAACAGCGCACGCACGGCCGGATCGGTGACATGGCGGTAGCCGGGCAGCTCGTGCGGGAACGAGCCCATGTCGCACGAGCCCTGCACGTTGTTCTGTCCGCGCAGCGGGTTCACGCCCACGCCGGGCCGACCGATCTGGCCCGCGACCATCGCGAGGTTGGCGATGCCGATGACGGTGGTCGAGCCCTGGCTGTGCTCGGTGACGCCGAGCCCGTAGTAGATGGCCGCGTTGCCGCCGGTGGCGTACAGCCGCGCGGCCGCCCGCACGGTCGCCGCGGGCACGCCGGTCGTCGACTCCAGCGCCTCGGGCGAGTTCTCCTCGGCGCCGATGAACGCCTTCCAGGCCTCGAATGCGGCCGGCTCGCAGCGCGCCGCGATGTAGTCGTCGGCGGCCAGGCCCTCGGTGACGATCACGTGGGCGAGCGCGTTGATCACCGCCACGTTGGTGCCGGGTCGCAGCTGCAGGTGGTGGCTGGCCTGCACGTGGGGCTGCTTGACCAGGTCGATCGCCCGCGGGTCGATGACGATCAGCTTGGCGCCCTCGCGCAGGCGCTTCTTGAGCCGCGAGGCGAACACCGGGTGGGCGTCGGTCGGGTTGGCGCCCATGACCACGATGACGTCGGCGTGCTCGACCGAGTCGAAGTCCTGGGTGCCGGCCGACTCGCCGAGCGTGGCCTTGAGGCCGTAGCCGGTCGGCGAGTGACAGACGCGCGCACAGGTATCGACGTTGTTGTTGTGGAACACCGCGCGCACCAGCTTCTGGACCAGGTAGGTCTCCTCGTTGGTGCAGCGCGACGAGGTGATCGCACCGATGGCACCTTCGCCGTGCTCGGCCTGGATGCGCCGCAGCTCGCGTGCGGTGTGGGCCAGCGCCTCCTCCCACGAGACCTCGCGCCAGGGGTCGGTGATCTTGGCGCGGATCATCGGCTTGGTGACGCGATCGGGGTGGGTCGCGTAGCCCCACGCGAAGCGACCCTTCACGCACGAGTGGCCGTGGTTGGCGCCGCCTTGCTTGTCGGGGACCATCCGCACGACGGTGCTGCCCTGCATCTCGGCGCGGAACGAGCAGCCCACGCCGCAGTAGGCACAAGTGGTGGCGACCACGTGGTCGGGCTGGCCGTGCTGCTCGAGCGACTTCTCCATCAGCGTGCTGGTCGGGCATGCCTGCACACACGCACCACACGACACGCACTCCGACGACAGGAAGTCCGCGCCGCCGGTCGCGATCACCGAGTCGAAGCCGCGGCCCTGCACGGTCAGCGCAAAGGTGCCCTGGACCTCCTCGCAGGCCCGCACGCAGCGCGAGCACACGATGCACTTGGTGGGGTCGAAGCTGAAGTACGGGTTGCTCTCGTCCTTCTTCGACGTCAGGTGGTTCTCGCCGGCGTAGCCGTAGCGGACCTCGCGGAGGCCGACCACGCCGGCCATCTCCTGCAGCTCGCAGTTGCCGTTGGCCGGGCACGTCAGGCAGTCGAGCGGGTGATCGGAGATGTAGAGCTCCATCACGCCACGACGCAGTCGCGCCAGCTCGGGCGATTGCGTGACGATCTTCATGCCCGGCTCGACCACCGTGGTGCACGACGCCGGATAGCCCCGACGACCCTCGATCTGCACCAAGCACAGCCGGCACGAGCCGAACGCCTCGAGCGAGTCGGTCGCGCACAGCTTCGGCACCTGCACGCCGGCGCGGGCGGCCGCGTGCATGACCGAGGTGCCGGCGGGCACGTTGACCTGTACGCCGTCGATCGTCAGCACCACCCGCTCGGTGGAGATGCGCACCGGCGTGCCGGCATCGGGTTCGTGGATCGAGTACATGTCACGGCCTCCGCGAGGGCCCGGGTGCGGCCTGCTCGAGGCCGAAATCGCCGGGGAAGTGTTGCAGTGCGCTTCGCACCGGGTACGGCGTCATGCCGCCCATGGCGCACAGCGAGGCGTGCTCCATGGTGTCGCAGAGATCGTGCAGCACCGCGAGCTGGCGCGCGGGCTGCTCGCGCGCCAGCAGGCGATCGAGCACCTCGACGCCGCGGGTGGCACCGATGCGGCACGGCGTGCACTTGCCACACGACTCGATCGCGCAGAACTCGAAGGCGTAGCGGGCCATCTGCGCCATGTCGACGGTGTCGTCGAACGCCACGATGCCGCCGTGCCCGACGATCGCCCCCTTGGCCGCGAACGCCTCGTAGTCGAGCGGCAGATCGAAGTCGCGCTCGGGGATGTATGCACCGAGCGGCCCGCCGACCTGCACCGCGCGCAGCGGTCGGCCGCTCGCCGAGCCGCCGCCGTAGTCGTAGAGCAGCTCGCGCAGCGTCACCCCGAAGGCGCGCTCGACCAGTCCGCCGCGCGCGAGGTTGCCGGCGAGCTGAAACGCCAGCGTGCCGCGCGAACGCCCCGCTCCGAAGTCGCGATAGAACGCGGCGCCCTTGGCCAGCACGGTGGTGACCGAGGCCAGCGTGACGACGTTGTTGAGCGCGGTCGGTCGCCCGAACAGCCCTTGCTTGGCGGGCACCGGTGGGCGATAGCGGACCTGGCCGCGCTTGCCCTCGAGGCTCTCGAGCAGCGCGGTCTCCTCGCCGCACACGTAGCTGCCGGCGCCCATGCGCAACTCGAGCTCGAAGCGACGACCGCTGCCGAGGATGTCGTCGCCGAGCCAGCCGGCATCGCGGGCCACGGCGATGGCACGGCGCAGCACGGCGGCCGCGTCGGGGTACTCCGAGCGCAGGTAGATGTAGCCCTGGGTCGCGCCCACCGCGAGCCCGGCGATCGTCATGCCCTCGACGAGCGTGAACGGATCGCCCTCCATCAGCATGCGATCCGAGAACGTGCCCGAATCGCCCTCGTCGGCGTTGCAGACGACGTACTTCTGCGACGACGGCGTGTCGAGCACGGTCTTCCACTTGATGCCGGTGGGGAACGCCGCGCCGCCACGCCCACGCAGGCCCGACTCGAGCACCGCGGCGACGATCTCGGCCGGCGCCATCGCCAGCGCGTTGCGCAGGCCGACCCCGCCGCCTTTGGCCTCGTAGTCGGCGACGCTGGTCGGATCGATGAGGCCGACGCGGGCGAAGGTCAGCCGCTCCTGACGCGCGTAGTACGGCAGCGACTCGACCACGCCGTGGCGCAGCGCGTGGGTGCCACCGCCGAGCATGCCGGCCGCGAGCAGCTGCGGCAGGTCGTCGACGGTGACCGGGCCGTAGGCGATGCGCCCCTGCGGCGTCACGACCTCGACCAGCGGCTCGAGCCACATCATGCCGCGCGAGCCGTTGCGAATCACGGTGACGCCCGGCCGGGCGGCGAGCGCGGCCGCGACCGCGTCGGCGCCGACCGAGCGCGCGGACGCATCCGCAGGCACGTAGACGGTGGTCGTCATCGCGAATCTCCGTCGAGTTCGTCGAGCAACGCGTCGAGGCGCGTGGGTGTGACGCGACCGTGCAGGCGGCCGTCGATCGTCAGCGCCGGGGCACACGCGCAGTTGCCGAGGCAGTAGACCGGCTCGAGTGTGGCCGCGCCGTCGGACCGCGTCTGGCCGAAGTCGATGCCGAGCCGCGCTCGCGTACGCTCGGCGAGCGCATCGGCGCCCATCGACTTGCAGGCCTCGGCGCGGCACAGCTTGACGACGTGGCGCCCCGGCGGATGCTCGCGGAAGTCGTGATAGAAGCTCATCACGCCGAGCACCTCGGCGCGCGACAGGTTGAGCGCGTCGGCGAGCGCGGGCACGCAGGCCCGCGGCACGTGGCCGAGCGCGGCGAGGATGTCGTGCAGCATCGGCAACAGCGCGCCGGGCCGGTCGCGGTGGGCCGCGATCGCGGCCTGCACGGCGCCGCTCATCGCCGGTGACATCGATTCACTCACCGCAGACACCTCGTCGCGCACGCATGCATGGCAGGGCATGCTACCGCCGCGGGCCGGCGCATGCATGTGCGTCGGCTCAAGGGGTGACCACGGGCGCGGCCGCGCGGGGGGCCGGACGTGCGTCTCAGGCCGCGACGTCCACCGACACTGCCCGCAGCACGCGCACGAGCACCTCGGGGTCCAGCTGCACGAGCATGCCGCGGCGCCCGCCGTTGATGTAGATGGTCGGCAACGCGAGGACCGAGCGCTCGACGTAGATCGGCAGCGGACGCCGCAGACCGAACGGCGAGGTGCCCCCGACCTGATACCCGCTGTGGCGATCGGCGAGCGCCGGGCTGCAGGGCTCGATCGACTTGACGCCGAGCTGCCGCGCGAGCCCCTTGGTGGAGACTTGGCGGTCGCCGTGCATCAGCACCACCAACGCACGGGCCTGCTCGTCGTGCATGACGAGGGTCTTGATCACCGCGTGCTCGTCGACCCCGAGGCACGCTGCACTGTGGGCCGTGCCGCCGTGCGGCTCCCAGTCGTAGGTGTGGGGCACGAAGGCGACCCCGTGCTCGCGCAGCACCCGGATCGCAGCGGTGACGGGGAGATTGGGCTTGGCCATCGCGACGGCGCTCTCGCGGGCGAGAGGGTAGCGCGGCCCCTGCCCCACGGTCGTCGTCGCCCCGCCTCGGCGCCCGAGCCAGCGCCCGTCGCCACCGGGGCAGACGTGGCTCGGGCGGCGGTGCGCGCGTACGGCCCCACGGAGTCGCTATCCTCGCAGTTCCTGTCGATGACGGCGTTCGCCCCCGACCTGCTCGAGGACCGCGAGGGCTTCGCCGCGCGGCTGCAGGCGTTGCTGGAGCGCGCCCGAGTCGAGCTGGATGCCGCGTGGATCGCCGTTGCCGAGAGCAGCAGCCCCGACGGCGCGCTCGCGCTGCGGTGGCGCGCCGGGGTCGGGCACGACGACATCGAGGTCGACCGCGATCGCATCGCGTGCTGGTCGGCGCCCGGTCGCACGTCGCCGCCGTGGGCGATCGCGCTGGCGGTCGAACCCGCGATCGATGCCCGACCCGACGCCGCGCTGGCGTTCCACTGCGAGCGCGCGCCGGAGCCGGAGCTGCTGTCGTCGCTGTGCGTCGCGCTGACGCGGGGCCTGTCGGCCAACCGCGAGGCGCAGCTGGCCCGACTCGCGCTCGCGGCGATGCGGGCCTCGGCCGATCCCATCGAGATCTCCGATCGTCACGCACGGCTGGCGTGGGTCAACGACGCGTGGCGGCGCATCTACGGCTACCGCGACGACGAAGCCGTCGGCCGTACCGTCGCCGAGCTGTTGCGTGACCCGGAAACACCGCGACACGACCCCGCCTTCTATCAGTTCTCGATGCAGGTGATCACCACGGGACACGACTGGCTGGGCATGCTCGTGAGCCGCGCCAAGGGCGGCCAACAAGTGTACGCGGAGACGGCCGTCGCACCCTTCGACGCCGGCGCGCAGGGCTTCCTGGGCAACATCGCGATCCGCCGCAACCTCGCGCACCGGATCGAGCGCGAGGAGGCGCTCGCCCGCGCGCACCAGGAGTTCCGCGCGGTGCTGGCCGCGTTGCCCGACGCGGTCGTGGTGCTGCGCTCGCGCAGGATCTACTTCGCCAACGCCGCGTTCCTCCGGGTCGTCGACCAGCCCGAGGCCGCGGTGATCGGTCGCCCGCCCGCGGCGTTCGTGCACCCCGACGATCACCACCTGCTGCTGCCCGACGCGGTGCCACCGACACGCATGCGGATGGTGCGTCGCGACGGCACCACGCGATTGCTCGACGTCAGCACCGCGGGCTCGGTGTCCTTCGAGGGTGCGCCGGCGATGATCGTCATCGGCCGCGACCTCACCGAGGTACGCGTGGCGGAGGAGCAGCTCTCTCGCGCCGAGCGGTTGTGGGCGCTGGGTTCACTCGCCGCTGGCGTCGCCCACGAGATCAACAATCCGCTCTCCTACGTGATCCTCAACCTCGAGCTGCTCGCCGACGAGCTGCGCGGCGGCCCGCTGCAGGAGCCGGTCACCGAGTCACTCGAGGGTGCGCATCGCATCCTCCGCATCGCCGACGAGCTGCGCGGATTCTCGCGGGGCGATCGCGGCGAGGGCGACGTGGTGGAGATCGAGCGAGCGGTCACCGCCGCGATCAACATCACGCAGAACCTCATCCGACACCGCGCCACGCTGATCCGCGAGCTCACGCCGGGCCTGCACGCTCGCATCCCCGAGGGGCCGCTGGTGCAGGCGTTGGTCAACCTGCTGACCAACGCCGCCCACGCGCTGCCCGAGCAACGACGCGACCATCGCATCACGGTGCGCTCGCGCGTCGGCGAGCACGACGACATCGAGCTCGAGGTGCAGGACACCGGCACCGGCATCACCCCCGAGCTGCTGTCGCGGATGTTCGATCCGTTCTTCACCACCAAGCCTGCTGGCAAGGGCTCGGGCCTCGGCCTGGCGATCACCCGGCGCATCGTCGAGCAGGTCGGCGGACGCATCGAGGTGTCGACCGAGGTCGGCGCGGGCACCTGCGTGCGCCTGCGACTGCCGGCCTCCGAGGAGGCCGAGCACGTCGCCAGCGGCACGCCGCCGCAGCCGCTCGGCCCGGGACAGCACCTGCGACTGCTGGTGATCGACGACGACGTCGGTGTGGCGCGAGCGCTGGGTCGCCTGCTGCGGCAGCACCAGGTCGACTTCGAGCACGACCCCGCACGGGCACGCGATCGGCTGCTGGCCGGCGAGCAATTCGACGCGGTCCTGTGCGATGTCATGATGCCGGGTCTCGACGGCCCCTCCCTCTACGAGGCGGTCGTCGCCGCCGAACCGGCGCTGGCGCGGCGCATCATCTTCATGACCGGCGGTGCCTTCACCGACGAGGCCGCGACGTTCCTGGCCCGGGTCGGGCCGGTGTTGATGAAGCCGTTCGTCCGCGCCGAGGTACACGCCCGCATCGAGGCGATCGTGCGCGCCGCCGCGGCGCCATGATTCGCCGATTTCTTGCGGCCGTGCGCGGTCGCGTGCTAGCGCGGTCGGTCATGCAGCTCGCGCTCTACGTGCACAATCTCGCCTCGCGAACCGACGCCCCAACGGCGGGCACCGGACGCGTCTGCGGCATGGCCGTGGGCGAGTCGCCCGACATCGTCGCGTGGGATCCCGAACGCACCGTGCGCTCGTTCGCCGAGTTCCGCTGCGCCGCCGACGTCGAGGACCCGGTCACGCTGGTGCAGCTGGCGGTCGGCAAGTGCTTCGCGGTGAGCGGCGCGAGCCCGCCGGGCCGCACCATCGAGTACAGCGGCCACGGCTGCGAGCTGCGCCTGGCGCTGGAGCCCGGCTTCGACGACGCCCACGCCGTGCTCGAGCCGCTGCTGCAGCTCGCGCGCGGGCTGGCGGTCCGCAACGGCCGCCTGGTGAGCACGCCGGCTGCGTCGCTGTCGGTCTGATGCGACCATCGCGTCGATGCCGACCTGGTCGTTCGTCCGTCACGGCGAGAGCATTGCCAACGCCCAGCAGTGGTTCGCCGGGCACAGCGACGCACCGCTGACCGAGCGCGGACGTGCCCAGGCCGAGGCGCTGCGCGAGGTGCTGCGGCCGCTCGCGCTCGACCGCGTGCTGTGTTCGGACCTCGCACGCGCCCGAGACACCTGCGCCATCGCGATGGCAGGGCGCTCGCTGCCGACCGAGCACAGCGACGCCCTGCGCGAGCGCAACTGCGGCACCTGGGAGCGACGCACGCTCGCCGATCTCGAACACACCGGCGACCTTGCGCTGCTGGCCGATTTCGAGGGGCAGCCGCCGGGCGGCGAGAGCCTGCGCGCGGTGACGCGGCGGGTGCTGACCTTCTTGGCCGCGCGCGAGGTGGACCACGGCCACACGCTGGTCGTCGCCCACGGCGCGATGATGCGGGGCGTGCTCGGCACCATCGACGGCCTCGGTCGCGACGGCATCGCGAGCTGGCGCCTGGCCAACTGCGAGGTCGTCACGCGCGAGCTGCCGCGCGGCCGGCTCGCCGCCATCCTCGCCACGCTGTGAGGCGTCAGCGCTTCTGTTTGGCGGGGAAGAGGTCCTCGAGCTCGAGGTTGTCGAGGCCGAACCAGTCGTCGCCACCACCTGCGTCGCCGCCGGGCTCGCCGAGCTCGCTGGTCAGACGACCGACGTTGGTCTCCTCGGCGAGCATGCGCGACAGCGCCTGCTCGATCGACGCGAAGTCCTCGACGGGCTCGCTGACGGTGGGGTTCGGCCCGGTCTGCCCGCGACGGGACATCGGCGGCGGCGTGACCTGCCGCGAGCTCGGCTCGCCGCCGTAGTGGGCGGTCGGCTGGGGCCGGCTGGGTCGCGCCGCACCCGGGCCGCCGGGCAGGTCGTACGACGACGCCGCCGGCACCTCACGGGTCGACGGGCGCTGGCCCGCCGATGGATCGGTCGGCCACGCGCGGGTCTCCTCGTCGAACATCTCTTCCATGAACGAGGCCAGCCGCACCGATGAGATCGGCAGCTTGTACTCGCGCGCGAACTCCTCGAGATCGACCTGCAGCGCCCGCGCGGTCGGGTAGCGATGCTCGGGGTCGAGCTGCAACGCGCGGTAGACGATGCGCTCGAGATCCTCGGGGTAGCCGCGCAGCAGCTGCGAGGGCGGCGGCACGATGCCGTTGACGATCTTGTGGATGATGCCGAGCTCGCTCTCGGCCTGGAACAGACGCCGACCCACCGTGAGCTCGTACAGCAGGATGCCGATCGAGAAGATGTCGCTGCGCCGATCGAGCGGCGCGCTGCGGCACTGCTCGGGCGACATGTACGGGATCTTGCCCTTGAGCGTCCCGACCGCCGTCGACGTGGTGGCGGTCGAGGCCTTGGCGATGCCGAAGTCGGCGACCTTCACCGAGCCGTCGTAGCTGATGAGGATGTTCGGCGGTGAGACGTCGCGGTGCACGATGCCCAGCCGACGGCCGTCGAGCGAGAGCTTCTCGTGCGCGTAGTGCATGCCCGCGCAGGTGCCGATGATGACGTTGAGCGCGTGCTCGAGCGGCAACCACCGGCGTGCGTTGGTGATCTGGCGCATGAGCTTGAGCAAGCTCTGGCCGTGCACGTACTCCATCGCGAAGAAGAAGTTCCCCGCGTGCTCGCCGATGTCGTAGACGTGCACGATGTTCGGATGATCGAGGGTCGCGGCCAGCCGCGCCTCGTCGAGGAACATGCGCATGAACTCGCGGTTCTCGGCGTAGGCCGGCAGCACCCGCTTGAGCACCACGAGCTTCTCGAAGCCGTGACCCGAGCGCGCGAACGCCAGGAAGATCTCGGCCATGCCGCCGACGGCGAGTCGGCGCAGCGGTCGATACTTGCCTGCGGGCGGATTGCGCCCATCGAACGCGTCGAAACCCGACTCGGGCACCTTCGCCAGTCTAGCAGCGGCGCGGGCGCAGCTGCAAAGGGGGCCGGGGGCGGCGGCGCGGCGCGAGGGTCCGCGGTCGGGGACGGGGCCTCGCGGGCCCGACTTTGGGGCCGTGGCGCCCGCGGAGTGCCGCGCGCGTCAGTCGGCGGCGTCCTCGAGCGCGGCCGGCCCGAGCTCCAGCAGCCGCTCGAACACCGCCTCGTCGATGCGGCGCACGCCCAGCGCCTCGGCCTTGGCCAGCTTGCTCCCGGGTGACTCACCCACCAGCACGGCGGTGGTCTTCTTGGACACGCTGCCGCTCAGCTTGCCGCCACGCGCGAGCACGGCGGCCTCCGCGGCCTCACGGGTGTGACGCGCGAGCGTGCCGGTGATGACCAGCGAGACCCCGGCCAGCAGATCGTTGCGTCCTCCCTCGGGCTCGGGGTCGTGGGCGACGACGCCGCCGTCGCGCAGGCGCGCGATCAGCTGCACGTTCTCGGGCTCGGCGGCCCAGGCCTTGATCGACGCCGCCATCACCGGGCCCACACCGTCGACCCCTGCGAGCTGGTCCTCGTCGGCGCCGAGCACCGCCGTGAGCTCGAGGTAGCGCCGCGCGAGCACCCGCGCGCCCGCAGTGCCGACATGGCGGATGCCGAGCGCGACCAACACCTGCGCCAGCGGACGCGTGCGCGCGCGATCGATCGCCGACAGCAGATTGGTCACCGAGGTGTCGCCAAAGCCCTCGAGCTGCAGCAGATCCTCCCGACGCAGGAAGAAGATGTCACCCGGCATGCGCACGAGCCCCTTCGAGAGCAGCTGATCGACCGTGCGATAGCCGAGCCCCTCGATGTCCATCGCGCCGCGGCTCGCGAAGTGGAACAGGTACTCGCGCACGCGACTGGGGCACTCGAAACCGCCGGTGCAGCGCGCGACCTTCTCGCTGCCCACGCGCTCGATCGGGTGGTGACACGCGGGGCAGTGGCTCGGCATCTGCCACACGAGCTCGCTGCCATCACGCCGGCTCGGCACCGGCCCGACCACCTCGGGAATGACGTCGCCGGCGCGGCGCACGATCACCATGTCGCCGATGCGGACATCCTTGCGCGCGACCTCGTCGGCGTTGTGCAGCGTCGCCATGCCCACGGTCGCGCCGCCGACGAACACCGGCTCGAGCACCGCGAACGGCGTGGCCGCACCGGTGCGCCCGATGTTGATCTCGATGTTGCGCAGCCTGGTGACCTGCTCCTCGGGCGGGAACTTGAACGCGATGGCCCAGCGCGGCGCCTTGGCGGTGAAGCCGAGCTCGCGCTGCTCCGCGAGGCGGTCGACCTTCACGACCACGCCGTCGGTCTGGTACGCGCGGTGTGCCCGCTGCTCCTGCGCCGCCGCCACATAGGCCAGCGCCCCGGCGAGATCGTCGACGCGTGCGCTCGCGGGGTTCTTGGCGAAGCCCAGCGCGGCGAGGTAGTCGAGCGTGTCCCAGTGCGAGTCGAGTCGCGGCCCACCCTCGAGCCGACCGAGCTGGTAGATCCAGATGTCGAGCTCGCGCGAGGCGGTCACCTGCGGATCTTTCTGGCGCACCGAGCCCGCGGCGGCATTGCGCGGGTTGGCGAACGCGCGCGCGTCGGCCTCGGCCTGGCGACGGTTGAGCGCGTCGAAGGCCGCCAGCGGCATGTAGACCTCGCCGCGCACCTCGAGCAGGGCGGGCACCTCACCGCGCAGGCGCTGGGGCACCGACGCGATCGCGCGGAGGTTCTGCGTGACGTCTTCGCCGGTGGTGCCGTCGCCCCGGGTGGCGCCGAGCACGAGCTCGCCGTGTTCGTAGGTCAGCGCGATCGCGAGGCCGTCGATCTTGAGCTCGCAGGTGTACGCGCGCGGTACGTGTCCGAGCTGCTTGGTGAGCCGCTCCTCCCACGTGCGCAGGTCGTCGTCGCCGAGCGCGTTGTCGAGCGAGAACATCCGCGACACGTGGACCACCGGTGCGAACGCACCCGAGGGCGCGGCGCCCACGGCCTGGGTCGGCGAGTCGTCAGCGGCCAGTGCCGGATGCTCGTGCTCGATCGCCGCCAGCTCGCGGACCAGCGCGTCATACTCGGCGTCGTCGATCTCGGGGGCGTCGTCGCGGTGGTAGCGATCGGCGTGGTAGCGGATCTGCTGGCGCAGCTGCTGCGCGCGCGCGACCACGTCGTCGGCGGGGGACTTGGACTTGGAGCTGCGCTTGGCCACCGGTGCGCGCGCGAGGCTAGCAGGGCTGCGTCAACGCGATCGCCGCCCGGCCCACCGCCGCGTTCAGGCCCGCCAGAGCGCGACGCCCTTGTATGCGACCGCGTCGTCGATGGCGCCCCGCACCCGCGACGCCAGCGCCTCGGCGGCGTCGCGATCGGTGCGCGAGAACTGCAGGCACACGCCCTCGTCCGAGGCCCCGGGCACACCACCGAGCGCGCCCTCGTCGAGCGCCCACAGCTGCATGCGCGCGCCCAACATGCCGCGACGGAAGGTGCACGATGCGAACTCCTCCACGTCGATCACGATCTTGCGGGTCGCGCTGCGCTGCACGTCGAGCTCGAGCACCACGGCCGCGCCGCCAAAGCCGACACGTCCCCGCACCTCGCCGCTGACCCCGAGCGGGTCTCGAATGGTGAACGCCACCGCCACGTTGGCCGGCATTCTTGGCGCCAGTTGCAGGGACTTGCAATCGTGCCCTCGGAGGTGGCGTGTCGCGCCCCCACGCCAGCCGACCCGCGCGGTGTCGGGGCCTGGCACAAACATCGTTCCAAGGCGTCCTTGGGCTTCTGCGGCGCGCTGCGGCACCGTCACGTCGACGCGCGCTGCCGTGGTCCGTCGTCCTTCCGGCCACGCACGCGGCCAGGGCAACGCAAAGAGGGATGCGTGAGATCCGGCGGCCGCGCCCGGCCACGCGGCGACGATGGGCGAACGACCTCCCGAGCCGCTCGCCACTGTGCTCGCTGCGCGCCGCTGGTGCCCGACAAATGCCGTTCCGACCGCGTGCTGGCGTCGACACCCCGCCCCGTCAAACTTGAAGCACTTTGCGTAATGGGATAACCATCTTGGAGGCTGCCGACTCGTCGTCTGCCGCCACGAGCGTTGGCCTGCAGCAGGCGCGGCCGGTGTCCATGTGCCGGCCCTCCGGCGTCGGCATCCCCCGAGGACGAGCACCGCGATGAAGACCTCCCCGAAAGCCTCCGAGTCCGTGTCGGATCCCCTCGTGGGTCAGACGGTCGGTGGCAAGTACGCGATCGTGCGGCTCATCGGTCGTGGCGGCGTCGGCCTGGTCTACCTCGCGCGCCACCTGCAGCGTGACGTCGTCGTCAAGGTACTCGCGCCCCATTGGGCCACCGACGCCGAGGCCTTGGCCCGCTTCGAGCGCGAGGCCAAGCGACTGAGCGGCCTCCACCACCCCAACATCGTCGAGATGCTGGACTTCGGCCGCGACACCGATCGCGGCTACCTGGTGATGGAGTACCTGCAGGGCGAGCTGCTGTCGGACTACGTCACGCGCAAACGACGACTGACGCTCGAGGAGTTCGTACCCATCGCCGCGCAGATCCTGAAGGGCATCGGACACGCCCACTCGCGCGAGGTGATGGTCCGCGACGTCAAGCCGGCCAACGTGATGTTGGTCGAACGCAAGGGTCGGGCGAACTTCGTCAAGATCCTCGACTTCGGCCTCGCGAAGCTGCTTCGCGGCGAGCAAGCGATCACCGAAGAACACGTGATGGGCACCGTCGGCTACCTCGCGCCCGAGGCCATCCGCGGCGAGAGCATCGATCTGCGGGTCGACGTCTACGCCATCGGCGTGCTGTTCTACTACATGCTCTCGGGGCGCCTGCCGTTCGAGGGCGACAGCAACGCCGCGGTCTTCTACAAGACCATCCACGAGCAACCGCGCAACCTCGTCGAGGTCGTGGGCGCCGGCGCGGGGCTGCCCGACGGGCTGGTCGAGCTGGTCCACCAGTGCCTCGAGAAGGACCCCGAGCAGCGCCCCGCCGATGCCGACCGCGTGGTCGAGCGACTGATCGACGTGGTGCCGGCGTCGCTGTTCCGCCTGCCGCGGTCCCAGACCGCGAGCCTCGCAACACCGACCGCCGTGCCGCCAGGCGTCGGCAACACCGGGCTCATCGAGCTGGTGGGCGCGCGGGCGAACACCGGCGAGCTGATGGCCGAGTCCGAGACGATGACGCCGATCCCGGGCACGCTGCGCCCGATCCACTCGCCGCTGCCGACCGGCGCCACCGCGCCGGCCGCCAACGACACCACCCGTGCGACCTCGCCAGGCCTCGAGCCGCTGCCGGTGCCCTCGCGCACGATCGGCCTGGTCGCGCTGTCGGTGGCAGCCGGCGTCGTGCTCACCGTGCTGGTGGTCGCCGCGGTGATGCTGATGATGCGGCGCGACGACGACGGTGGCGCGCTCAAGCCGGCCGCGATCACACCCGCGGCGACGGGCGAGGCGGGCCGTGACGCGATCGCGAGCGCGCTCGACGACATCGACGCCAAGGTCGGCCGCAACCAGCTCGACGCGGCCGGCACCGCGCTCGAGCGCGTCCGAGAGCTGGCGCTCGACGACGACGCCAAGGCGCGCGTCGCCGCGAGCGAGCGTCGCATCGTGCTGGCGCGCCTGGCCGCCACCGCCGCGCGGTTCGAGTCCGAGGGCGACACCGCGGCCGCGCTCGAGACCTACCGCGAGATCCTCGACGCCGATCCCGACCACGCCGCCGCCCGGTCGGCGATCGCACGCTTGTTCGCCGCGGGCACGCCGAGCGTCGCGGGTGATCCCCCGGCGACCGCCGCGTTCGCCATCGTCTCGCGGCCCATCGCCAACCTCGCGATCGACGGACACGCGGCCGGCACCACGCCGTACGACGGCAAGCTCGCCGTCGGCCGGCACAGCGTCCGCATCACCGCCCGCGGCTACGCGCCATGGGAGGGCAGCATCGAGGTCGTCGCCGGCGACAACCTGCCGCTCTCGGTGCAGCTGCGGGGCAAGGGCCCCGGACACGCGGCCGATCCGACGCCCGTCGTCGGCGAGCCCACCGCGAAGCCCGAGCCCACCGTGAAGCCCGAGCCCACCGCGAAGCCCGAGCCCACCCCCGAGGCCGAGCTGCAACCCAGCGGCGACGTCAAGAAGGATCCCTTCCTTCCCACCAAGAAGGGCGGCCAGGGCGACGACGTGTTCCTGCCGGTCAAGAAAGTCCCGTGAGCATGATCTCCGCACGCACCGCGTCGCCCTCCTCCACCCTCGCGCGAGCGCTCCGCCACCCCCGCGCGCTGGTGCACGCCACCGTCGTCGCCAGCCTGCTGCTCGCGCCCGTGCCCGCGTTGGCCCACACCGCCGAGCCCGACGCGGCCACCGACGACGGTGACCCCGACGCGTTGAGCAGCGCCGCGGTCGAGGCCTTCCGCGGCCGCCAATACGACGAGGCGATTGCACTGTTCGAGCGCGCCTACGCCCTCGATGCGCAGCCGAACTACCTGTTCAACATCGGCCGCGTGTACGAGGAGAAGGGCGACCTCGCCAACGCGGTGAAGTACTACCAGCGCTTCGTGCAGCAGCCCGGCGTCGACCTCGAGGCCCGCGAGGCCGCGGTCGCGCGACTCAAGGTGCTCAAGCCCGCGCTCGAGGAGATCGAGCGCGACCAGCGGCCGGCGACGGAGCCTGGACCTGCGACCGACGATCCGACCCCGCCGACGACCCCGGCCGATGCACCGGGCAAGTCCCGCAAGCAGAAGCTCCGGCTCGCGGGCTACTCGCTGCTGGGCACCGGCGGTGGCGTGCTCGTCATCGGCGCGGTGTTCGGCGGCCTGGCGATCGGCAAGTCCAACGACGCCAAGGATGCCGCCTTCGTCGACGAGAAGCTCACCGCACGACACGAGGCCAAGGGCCGCGCGGCGGTGGCCGACGGGCTCATCATCAGTGGTGCGGTGGTGGCCGGCGTGGGCCTGATCTTGGTGCTGAGCACCCTGGGCAAGCCCCGCAGCCGCAGCGAGAAGGCCGAACGCAGCGCGATGCGACCGCGACCGTGGGCCCGCGCGGCACCCAGCGTCGGCAGCCGACACGTCGGCGTCGCACTCGCCGGACGCTTCTGACGACGGCGCGCAGATGTCGGCCGCGCGGGCTCGATCGCCGCCCACCTTTGTCGTTCGCCAAGCGGCGTAGTACGGTGTCCTCCTAGCTCTTTTCTTCGCGACTGCAGAGAGGCTCGACATGACCCGCACCGACTTGGCCGACTCCGTACGCAAGACCGCCATCGGCGGCCTGCTGGGCCTTCCGCTGGGGATCGCGGCGTGCAGCCTGGCGCTCGATCTCGACGAGAAGATCCCGTGCACCGCCGACGCCGACTGTCCGTACACCATCGGCGCGGGCCAGTGCCAAGACGGCTTCTGCGTGCCACCGTCGTCGGCTTCGGCGACCGACGCCACGACCACCGCGACCGACTCGGTCACCACCACCGAGACCACACTGACCACGACGGTCGCCGACTCGAGCAGCGGCCAGGACGCCAGCAGCGACAGCGGCAACACCACCGGTACGCCCGCGTGCAGCAAGAACTCCGAGTGCGAGATGGATCAGCGCTGCGGCGCCGCCGGCACCTGCGTCGAGCTCCTCTCGCCCGAGTGCCAGACCGTGCGCTGGCCCGGTAGCGCACCCGAGGACCGCGACAACGTCGTGTTCGTCGGCTCGGTGATGCCCACCGGCGAGCCCTTCACCAACCTCGTGCAGCCGCTGGAGAACGCGATCCAGCTCGCGATCGACGACTTCAACGACACCACCACGTTGCAGGGCGATCGGCAGATCGCGTGGGTCGGGTGCGACGACGCCGCGGGCACGACCGCCTCGCTGGCGGCGGCCTCCCACCTCGTCACGACCGTCGAGGTCCCCGCGATCGTCGGCCCGGTGTTCTCCGAGGCGGTACTCGACGTCGCCAGCGACGTCACCGTCGACGCCGGTACCTTCCTCATCTCGCCGACCGCGTCGGCCATGTCGATCGCCAACCTCGACGACAGCGGCCTGGTGTGGCGCACGATTCCAGGCGACGTCTACCAATCCAACGCACTCGTCGATCGCCTCGCGGACCTCGACGCCGTCACACCGGTCTCGAACCTGCTCGTGCTGGCCAAGGACGACGCCTACGGCAACGGCATCCTCGCGGCCATCCTCGACGACCTGAACGTCGCACTGCCGAGCGCAGCGATCTACACCGACACCTATCCCGACCCGACCTCGTTCGGCAGCCAGCAAGAGCTGCTGCAGGCCTACGGCATGGTGTTGGCGGGCGCCGCCGCCTCGCCGGCCGCGAGTCCCTACTACACGCACGTGGTGTTCATCGGCACCAGCGAGATCCAGGCGCTGCTCTACTCGTACCTCGGCGTGGTCTGGGACGGCATGGGCGGCGATCCGATGCCGCTGTTCACCGTCACCCACGGAGCAGTGCCGGAGATGGAGCGCTTCATCAACGAGATCGGGCCCGACTCCGGCACCGGCGCCCTGGTGCCGCTCAAGCCGCTGATCGAGGCGCATCTGCAGGGCACCTCGCCGGTGGTGCTCAACCCCGAGAACTTCGAGGCGTTCTCGGTACGCTATCGCATCGCATTCAACTTCGAGGACCCGCTGACCTCGGCGGCGTTGAGCTACGACGCAACGCTCGCGACGCTGTTCGCGATGTGCACGATCGACGCCGACACCGACGTCACGGGCCAGGCCATCTCGCTGGCGATGCCCGCGCTGGTCGCCGACGACGGCGACTTCATCTCGTTCTCGGGTACCGACCTCGGCTTCATCCAGGACGCGCGCAACGTGCTGGCCACGGGTGGTACCGTCGACCTGCAGGGCGTCAGCGGCGAGCTGCAGTGGGACCTCACCACCGGGGACGTGCGCGCCGACGTGTGGGGCTGGGACGTGCTCGACGCCAGCATGCCGCCGGACGGCAGCATGCCGAACTCGGCGCCGACGCGGATCTACCTGCTCGACCCCGAGCCCTCGACCGAGGGCACCTGGATGCCGATTCCGGGCTGACCGGATCCCGCTCCGGAAGCGCGCGCGTGTGCCCGGATCACGCCCCGGCGAGGGCCGTCGACCCCTGCGGTGGTAGGCTGTTGGCATGACGCGCCTTGCATTGAACCTACGTCGCTGGAACTCTACCCCGACTGCGCTCGCGCTCGCCGGCGCGCTGGTGCTCGCCGGCGCGTGCGGCAAGGACGACCCCAAGGGTGGCGGCGGCGACGGCTCGAGCAGCGGCAGCTCGAGCGGCGATCCCACCACCGGCACCACATCGTCGACCACCGCGATGGCCGACAGCAGCAGCGGCGGGGTCGACGGCAGCAGCTCCAGCGACGGCGGCCCGGTGGTGCTCTCGATCAGCGGCATCGCGCGGGACTTCTTCGCCATGGCGCCGCTGGTCGGCGCCGAGCTGTCGCTGCTCGACGAGCCGGGCTTCGAGACCGTCACCGACGACGCCGGCAACTACGTGATCGAAGGTCTCGCACCCGACTCGTTCCACCGCATCGCTATCGCGGGCAACGACAGCTACTGGGGCGCGGTGGTCCCCGCCCGTCTCGGCTCGGAGTCGCTCGACGACTACGATCTCTCGCAGGTCTCCAACGACGTCATCGACATCCAGATCGGTGCGTTGCAGATGCAAGACCCGATGGTGATGGTCGACGAGACCGCCGCGGTGTTCCTCATCGCGTTGCGTCAGAACACCGCGACCGGTGCGGTCGTGACGATCGATCCGCCGCCGCCGGCTGGCACCTACTACGCACCGGACGCGAGCGGCCAGCCGATCCTGAACCAGAACACGATCGAGTGGGGCCTGTATCCCGTCGCGATCGTGTTCAACCTGCCGCCCGCACCCGAGGGCACGTACACCATCAGCGTCACGCACCCCGAGCGCGAGTGCACGGTCGAAGACCCCGAGCCACCGACGTTCGAACGCAGCATCAACCTGGTCTACGTCGACTGCCCGGCGCCGTGAAAGCTGTGCGACGCGTCGGCTCGCCCGATGCGCGGGCTCGACAACAAAGCGCTTGCGCTGGGGCGCGGGGTCGGCAGTAGACTCTCGCCTCCAGGCTTCCGTGAGCGACCTTCGCAAGCGGCCCGTGGTCCACATGGGCGCCGTCGGTGACGACGACCTCGTCGACTGGCCGGGATCCGACACGGATGCCGACACCGGTGGCGCGCCCGTGCGCGAGGCGTCCCCGCCGGAGGACGACGCGCCGGCCGGCCGCCCCGACGACGACGAACGCGACGCAAGCGACGACGACGACGACCACGCCCGCGACGACGAACGCGACGACGACGACGAACGCGACGCAAGCGACGACGACGACGACCGCGACCACGACGACGACCACGCCCGCGACGACGACGAACGCGAGGCCCCGGCCGCCTCGCCCCCGCGCAGCCGCGGGCGGGTCCCCGCCGGCGCGTGGCTGCTGGCCGGCGCCGGCATGCTGTGGGCGACCGTGATGATCCTGCGCTGCCGCCCCGACGCCGAGGTGCCGAGCGCGAACATCCCCGGCAGCATCGCGCCGCGCACCGCCGACGCACCGCTGGCGCCACAGGACGCGGAGCCTGCGGACGCACCGCCCGCGGACGCGCCGCCGGTGCCGGAGCTGGTGGGGCCGGGGCCCGATGCCGACGCGGCCGAGCCGACGCCGCCGGGCATGCCCGACACCGACCGACTGCCGCGCCACGATCCCGCGTGGGCCAGCGGGCTCGAGCTGCCGTCGCAGATCCGCTACACGGTGCGCCGCGGCGGCACGCTGGAGAACGTCGCCAACCTCTTCAAGATCTTCCACCACGAGATCCTCGCGCTCAACCCCGGCATCCCCCTCGATCGCGAGCTGGCGCCCAACACCCGCGTGGTGGTGTGGAAGCGCGACGATGCGGTGACCAGCGAGTCGGTCGGGTTCCCGTCGGCGGGCTCGCTCGAGGGCGGCGTGCCGATGCTCGAGGGCAAGGGCCGCCGCATCCTCGCGATCCCGTGGAAGACCTGGGGTACCGCCACGACCGTCGCGATGCTCGACGTGCTGCTCGACCGCTGGGAAGCGCGCGGCAACGTCCAGCCGATCCTCGTGGGGAACATGGCCAACCGCACCGGCGGACGGCTCGAGCCCCACAGCACCCACCAGTCCGGTCGCGACGTCGACCTCGGCTATCCGCAGGTGCTGGCGTCGGGTGCCGAGCTCAACTGGCAGGAGATGAACGGCAAGAACCTCGACGCGGCCGAGACCTGGGCGCTGCTGTTCCTGCTGGCCGACTCCGGCGCGGTCGAGGAGATCTACATCGATCGCGAGCTGCAGAAGCTGCTGCACGACTACGCGCTCTCGAAGGAGCTGCTGTCGAAGGCCGCGCTGGCGAAGTGGATGGAGTACCCGCGTCCGACCGGGACCGCGGCATTCATCCAGCACGTGCCCGGCCACACCGACCACCTGCACGTGCGGTTCTCGTGCGCGCAGGGCCAGAGCCGCTGCAAGTCGCGCTGACGCGCGGGGGCGGGCCGTCGGATCGCGACACGCCCCGTGCTACACCG
Source organism: Deltaproteobacteria bacterium (assembly GCA_016709225.1). NCBI lineage: Bacteria > Pseudomonadati > Myxococcota > Myxococcia > Deltaproteobacteria bacterium. The sequence continues at coordinate 362,851 of JADJEE010000012.1, forward strand.
GCGGCGTCCCCATGAGCGGCGACTTCCTGCTCCCCGCAGCCGACGAGCGCGACGCGATCCTCGAGAGCCTCGCCGGGCTCGTGCGCGCGCGCGGCTACGAGCACCTGGTGTTGTCCCCGCTCGTCGAGCCCGACGAGCGCCACTTCCCCGATCGTTGGGGCGGCGGCGAAGCCAGCGTCGCACGGGTGTTGCGTCGACTCTTGGTGTACGCCGACCTCGAAGGCGTGCAGCCGCGCATCGTCGTCGAGCCCGATCTCGGCCTCGGACCCATGTCACCGGCCGGCGTGGGCTCGCCCGCATGGCTCGCGGGCGTCGTCGACGGCGTGCCACAGGTGCGCGTGCGCGAGTCGAGCCTGCGCGATCCCTTCGTGCTGGTGCCGGCGATGGCACGGGTCGCGTCGGCCATCTTCCGCAAGCAGCACCGGCTCGCGACCGGCGATCCCGAGCGGGAGGAGCGTCAGGTCGATCTCACGAGCGTGTTCCTGGGCTTCGGCCTCGTGACGGTGCCGGCCGCCGTGCGTCGCTCGACCTCGCGCGCGGGTGGACGCGTGCAAGCGACGACCACCCGCATCGGTGTGCTCGACCCCCGCAGCCTCGCGTTCGCGCTGGCGGTCGTGCTCGAGCTACGCGGCACCGAGGGCGCACGCATGCGCGGCATCGACGAGCGGCTCGGCGCCGACGGAGCAGCGTTCGTGGCCGCCGCGCGCACGTGGTTCCGCGCGCAGCCGCAGGCGCTGGCCGACCGTCTCGCGGTGCCGCCGCGGGCGCAATGGCCCGATCCGCCCGCGCTGTCGCTGCTCACGGCGCCCCTGCCCGACGACCCCGCGACCTCGATGGAGCAGCGGCTCGACGAAGACAAGGGCGTGCAGGGCATGAACGCCGGCAAGCCGGTCTTCCGGGTCGAGCGCAGCAAGGCCATGCGGCTGGCGCGGATGCTCGGGCTGCCGGTGTTGCTGCTGGGCATGCTCGCCGGGCGCATGAACGTCGGCGTCGAGTTCGAGATGTGGAAGGCGATGCTCATCGCCGGCGGCCTCGCGCTCACGGGCCTGCTGATCGGTCGCCTGTTGCCCGACGCACGCTGCTCGGAGCCCAAGTGCGGGCAGACCCTCACCAAGGACCAGCTGACCTGCCCGCTGTGTGGTGGCCGGATTGCCGGCGTGATCCACCACCCGCGCGAGCGGCTCGCCGCCGAAGAAGCGCTGGCGCGCGCCGAAGGCGAGCCGCCGGCGTGAACGTTGCGGCTATGCTGGGCGGATGATTGCCGTCGGCCCGTTCGACGCCGCAGCGCTCGCCCACGCCCAGCTGACGCGCGACGCGATCGCGACCCGACGATTCCCCTCGCTGTTCGAGCACAAGCGGCGCCGCATGATCGGCTCGGCGCACGGCCTGCTGCGGGGCAGCACCGCGCTCTTCTACGACCTCGTCGACGGCGTCCTGCCGCCGCTGCCGGGCCGCGCCACGGTGGGTTGGATGGTCGGCGACATGCACGTGGAGAACCTCGGCATCTACCGCAGCGAGGACGGCCACACCGTCTTCGACATCGACGACTTCGACGAGGCCACGCACGGTCCGCTCGCCCTCGACCTGCTGCGGGCGACCACCAGCATGCTGCTCGCCGCCGACGACCTGGGCGGCGAGCCCGTGACGCAGATCCGCTGCGCGAGCGCGCTGCTGGCCAGCTACCGCGAACGCATCGCGCGTGACGACGACCGACCCGACCCACTGGCGCCGCGCTTCGACGACGCGGTGCAGCGCGTGGCCGCACGCCGCCAGCGCACACTGCTGCGCGAACGGGTCGAGCGCGTCGACGGACACTGGCGATACATCCGGCACCCCCGCCGCTACCTCGAGCTGCCGCCGGACCTCCGCGAGGCCGCGCCGCGACTGCTGGAGCGCTACTTCGACGCGCTCGGCGACCGCGCCCCCGAACACCCCGCGCGCACCCACCTCGAGGACGTCGCACAGCGCGTGGCCGGCACCGGCAACCTCGGCTACCTGCGGCTGGCGTTCGTGCTGCGACGTCATGATCGCGTGCGCCTGGTCGAGCTCAAGGAATGCCACGCCAGCGCGGTGCATCGCGTGCGGGCGCTGCCCGCCACGTCCGAACCCGACGCACTGCGAGTGGTCGCCGCGGCAAGCCTGCTGCCGCACCGACCGGCGCGGCGCCTCGCGGCGGTGATCGACGCCGACGGCGGGCGTTCGTTCGTCGGCCGCCGGCTCACGCCGCAGCAAAACAAGTTCGACGCCGACACGCTGCAGCGCGGGCATCTGCCCGTGTTCGCGAAACTGCTGGGTGCCCGCATCGCCGCCGCCCACCTGCGTGCGGCGCCGCAGCGAGACGCCGTGCTGGGCTGGCACGTCGACGACGATGCGATGCTCGACGCCAGCATCGCGATGGCGTCGGTGCACCGCGCGGTGCATCTCGCCTACGCGCGCTTCGCCCCCGGCTTCGATGCCGAGCGAGCCCGCGCGGGCGGCTCTTGACGCCCCCGCCGCCCGCGGCGGTGGGCGATCGCGTCGCGGGTGCACGTCGCCGCCAGCTCCCGCAGGTACGCGTGGCCGGGATCGTCGCCAACGCGCTCGTGCCAGGTCATCACGGTGCGAACCGTCGGCAGCGGCAGCGGCGGGTCGAACAGCCGCAGCGGCAGCAACTCGGCGGCGTGGACCAGCAGGGAACGCGGTGCGGTCAGCAGGAGATCCGAGCGCGCGACGATGAACGGTGCGCCGACGAAGTGTGGCACCCGCATGGCCACCTCGCGTCGCAGCGAGCGCGCGGCGAGGGCCTCGTCGACCGGCGAGATGCCGTCTCCTCCGGTCGGTGTGATCACCAGGTGCCGCAGCTCGACGTAGGTCTCGAGGTCGAGCCGGCGACGCAGCCGCGGATGATCGACGCGCACACACGAGGCGAAGTCGTCCTCGCCCACGCGGCGCTGCACCAGCCCCGGTTGGGGAGACAGCGACGGGCCGATGACGAGGTCGACCTCGCCGCGCTCGAGCGCAGCGACCATCCCCGGCCACGGCTCGCGCATCACCGTGCAGATGCGTGGGGCCTCGCGGGTGGTCACCTGCAGCACCCGCGGCAGGATCTCGAACTCGGCGAAGTCGGTCGTCACGACCACGAACGTCCGCTCGCTGGTGGCGGGGTCGAAGTGCTCGCGCCGGGACAACGCGCCACGCAGATCCTCGAGCGCGCAGCGCAGCCCGTGTCCGAGCTGCTGCGCGCGCGCGGTCGCGACCAGCCCGCCGCGCCCGGGCACCAACAAGGGATCCTCGAGCAGCTCGCGCAGCCGCTTGAGGCGGTGGCTCATCGCCGACTGCGTGAGGCCGAGCTGCGCCGCGGCACGGGTGACATTGCGCTCCCGCAGCAACACGTCGAGCGCGTGCACGAGGTTGAGATCGATCGCACCCAGATCGAGACCACCGTCCGGCATCGACGACGACGGTAGCAGAGCCACGCCGCCAGGCATCGATGCAGTTCATGACCCTCATCGATGCCATGCGTTGGACGCATGATGGGCCGCCGGCCATGCTGCGGCCATGCGATCCTGCACTGCCCCGAACCGACCTGCCGTGCCGCCTCGTCGCGTGGCCCTGCTCGCACTGTCGTCGCTCCTGACCGCGTGCTCGACGGGCGCCGATGGCACGCCGCCGCCGCCCGACGCCACGCGGGTGAACACCGCGAGTCCGCTCGCGGCCGCGACCCCGATCGTCGCGGTGTTCGAGGGCGAGGTCGAGCGTGTGCTCCCGGCCGGCGGCTACACCTACCTGGAGATCGAAGGCGACGCAGGTGCCCGTTGGGTGGCGGTGATGGGCCCGGGCCTGCCGGCCGGCAGCCGTGCGCGCGTCGACGCCTACGCGATCCAACACGACTTCCACTCGCGGCGACTCGATCGCGACTTCGCCGAGCTGGTGTTCGGCACGGTGGTCTCGAGTCCCCGCGAGGCCTCGCCCCCCGTCACCACGCGACCCTCCACCTGAACCGAAGCCAAGGAACGACACCATGACCCACCCCTGCAACCATTCCCTCCGCTTTCGCGCATCGCTGTGCGTGCTCCTCTTCGCGGGCGCGTGCGCCACCGACGACGACCGAGGCGGCGCCGCCGACTCCACCGGCAGCGCCACCGACGGCGGCAGCAGCAGCGGCAGTGGCGGCACCACCGGCGGCTACGGCAGCGCGGGCACCACCGGCGCCGACCTCGAAGCGCTCTACGCGTGCCAGGACCCGGGCCTCTTCGAGGCGCGTGCCCTGGCGGGGCCCGGCCTGGATCCCGACGCGGGCCTGGTCGAGCCGCAAGCGGAGTACATCGTGAGCACCACGCAGATCCTCCCGATCTCCGACCAGCAACAACGCTTCCTCGACCTGGTCGCCGACGTCGGTACCCAGCTCGACGGCCAGCCCGGCTTCGTCGCCTACGGCCTCGCCATCGAACCAACCTGCGGGTTCGCGCGCACGATCTCGATCTGGCGCGACGAGGCCTCGATGCTCGCCTTCGTGGGCAGCGGTGCCCATGCCACGGCGATGGCGGCCACCGCCGAGGTCGGCGTGACCGGTCGCGTGACGTCGTTCACGGTCACGGCAGCGCAGCTGCCGATCTCCTGGGACACCGCCATCGAGCGCATCGCTGGGGTCCCGCCATTCTAGATGGCCGCCGAGCTCCGATCCTTCGCGGCCGTCGGCCCCCATCGTCGAGCGCGGGTCGCTACAGGCGCCCGTGCCCCGACGGATCGCACAGACCCGCGTCCGGCCGGCATCTCGCGGCCGGCCGGGGGGACGCGCTATGCTCCGCGGATGCGCCTCTCCCTACTCTGTGTTGGCTCGGTCCTCGTCACGTTGGTCGGCTGCAACGACGACGTCGGCAGCGTCACGACGTTCGACCCGTCGACCTCGTCGACCGGCGACACGATGACGACGACGACGGCATCGACCACGATGTCGACGTCGACGACGAGCGACGACTCGACCTCGTCGACGAGCGTCGATCCGACCACCGACACCACCGCCGACACGTCCGCGGCCAACACCACCAACTCCGGTGCGCTGTGCGGCGACGGCGTCATCAGTGGCGCGGAAGAGTGCGACTGCGGCGGCATCTCGTGCACCGCGGAGGAGCTCGGCAACAACACCTGCATGGACATCGACGACCCGTCGATTCCCGGCACCATCACCGGCGGCACCCTGGGCTGCAATCCGGCGAGCTGCCGCTTCGACACCAGCCAGTGCACCTACTGTGGTGACCGCATCGTCAACGGCAACGAGACCTGCGAGCCCGATGTCGACATCACGGAGACCTGCATGGATCTCGGCGCTGGCGCGGCCGGACCGGTGACCTGCGACAGCGCCTGTCAGGTCGACACCTCCAAGTGCACCGACTGCGCAGTGAGCTTCGACTTCGAGCTCGCGACCTGCCCGGCGGGCTTCAGCGCGACCTCGCTCAACGGCGCGGCCGCGCCGAGCACCTGGGCCTGCGGCGATCCGACCGTGTACGCCCAGGGCCCCGGCGTCGCGTCGCCCGGCACCTTCGGCACCAACCTCTCGGGCCCCTACAACGCCAACGAGATCAGCGCGCTGGTCTCCCCGGAGATCGACTTCTCGAACTGCATGGACGACGGCATCGTGATGTCGCTGCGCCACTGGCACAACTTCGAGGGCGGAGCCAGCAACGCGGACGGCGGCATCGTGCAGGCCAGCGAGGACGGCGTGAACTGGGTGACCATCGAGCCGGTCGACGGCGACCTCTACGACGACGTCGTGGTCACCGCCACCTACGACCCGGTCAACGGTGCGCTCGGCTTCTCCGGCAGCCAGGACGACAACCAGTGGAGCCTGTCGAACTTCGATCTGACGGAGTACGCCGGCAGCGCCACGCTGCAGCTGCGCTTCGTGTTCGGCAGCAACGCCACCACGCAGCAGGGCGGCTGGTACATCGACTACATCAACCTGCTGGGTAGCGGCAGCAACTGAGGCGCCGCCACGGCGCTCGACGTAGTGGCCCGCGCGCGCGCGCGGGGTCGGATGGGCGACGGCGACGCCACCTCGCGAGGTGCTCGCCGTCGTCGCCGTTCGAGGGTGGGCATTTGCGAGCTGGTCGATGATGGCCCCTCGCAGACTCACGCCGCCGAAATGTCCGCGAGGTTGCTCGTCGCGCTCGAATGCCGCTACCTTCTTCGAACGAGGGCGAACGGGCGAACGAACCGTTTGCGAGATCGACCCATGCGCATGCCCCTTACGAACTCACTCAGCCTGCTGTGTCTCGTCACGATCGCGGCCGCCTGCACGAGCAACCCGATTGCCCAGGAGACCGCCACCGACGGCTCGAGCAGCGGCAGCGGCGGGGGCACGACGGCGACGACCACCGCCAGCACCACGCTCGGCGGCGAGGACTCGAGCTCGTCGGGGGTCGATTCGTTGTCGTCGACCAGCGCGACCGCGAGTGCGACCACGGCGGACGGCAGCGGCTCGACCGCGGCGGAGACGGGCGACCCCGAGTGCGGACCCTCGGCAGTGTGCGGTCAGCCAGCGCCTGCGGGATGGTTCGGGCCTGCGATCTACTCGCGCGTCGTCGAGGGCGACGCACCGGCCTGCCCCGCGGAGTATCCGTCGGGCGGACCGACCGTGCTCGAGGGCTACCACGATCCGGGGCCGGCACTGTGCGACTGCGAGTGCAACCTCAACATGATGCAGACCTGCAGCGCGTACGTGTACGGGCACAACAACTCGTCGTGCAACACGTACAACTACTCGCAGGTCACCGAGGCCTGCTCGGCGGTCAGCATCACCGCGTACGCGCAGTTCTACGCGTACCTGCAGAACAACCCCAGCTGCATGCAGAACAAGATGGAGGAGTTCCCTGCGCCGCAGTGGGACGCCAGCATCAAGTCGTGCAAGCTCGGCGACAACCCGACCTCGTGTGGCGAGGGCGGCATCTGCACGCCGGTGCCGGGTGCGGACTTCGAGGCCCCGGTCTGCATCTACAAGCAGGGCGACGAGGCCTGTCCGGCCGGGCCGTACAGCAACAAGGTGACCTTCTTCACCGGGGTCGAAGACTCGCGCGACTGCAGCAGCTGCACCTGCGGGACCGTCGCGGCCAACTGCGACAACGCGGTGGCGGACGTCTACACCGGCACCGAGTGCGCGGGGAATCCGACGTCGTCGTTGGCCGCCAACGGCGGCTGCGTGCCGGCTGTCGGTGGCTCGATCGCGATGGCGATCGACGAGGACAGCACGTGCCCCATCACCGCCACGCCCGAGCCCACCGGCTCGATTGCGGCCGTCGGCGAGTTCACGTTCTGCTGCACCGGTTGACGCGTCCGCGGTGATCCGCCTCGACAACGTCGCGAAGCGCTACGGCTCGCAGATCCTCTACGTCGACGCCTGCATGGGCGTCGCGCGGGGGCAGAAGCTCGGCTTGGTCGGCCCCAATGGCGCCGGCAAGTCGACCATCTTCCGGCTGATCACGCGCGAGGACACCCCCGACGAGGGCACGGTCGCGGTCGATCGCGGCGTGACCATCGGCTACTTCGATCAGAACGTGGGCGAGATGCGCGGGCGCAGCGTACTGGCCGAGACCATGGCCGGCGCCGGCGAGGTGTCGAGTCTCGGCGACGAGCTGCACGCGCTCGAGCACGCGATGGCCGCCCCTGATCGGGCCGACGAGCTCGACCGCCTGGTCGCGCGCTTCGGCGAGGTGCAGCCCCGCTTCGACGAGCTCGGCGGCTACCAGCTCGAGGCCCGCGCGCGCGAGATCCTGGCCGGGCTCGGCTTCGCCGAGGAGGTCGTGGAGCGCGACGTCGGCACGCTCTCCGGTGGCTGGAAGATGCGGGTCGCGTTGGCGCGCATCCTGCTGATGGAACCCGACGCACTGCTGCTCGACGAGCCCACCAACCATCTCGACATCGAGTCGATCCTGTGGCTCGAGCGATTCCTGCGCGGCTTCGCCGGCGCAATCCTCATGACCTCGCACGATCGCGAGCTACTCAACCGGTTGGTCGACGGCATCGTCGAGATCGACGGCGGCGAGCTCACGACCTACAGCGGCAACTTCGACTTCTACGAGCGCCAGCGCGAGCTGGCCGCGACCCAGCAGGAGGCCCAGTACGCACGGCAGCAGGCCATGCTCGCGAAGGAGGAAGCGTTCATCGCTCGCTTCGCCGCACGGGCCAGTCACGCCGCGCAGGTGCAATCGCGGGTGAAGAAGCTGGAGAAGATCGAACGCGTGGTGCCGCCGCGGCGTCGCAAGGTCGTCGACTTCGAGTTCCGCGCACCTCCGCGGTCGGGCGACGACGTGCTCCGCCTCGAGCGCGTCGGCAAGCGCTATGGCAGCCGAGTGCTCTACGACGGCTTCGACCTGACCATCCGTCGCGGCGAGCGCTGGTGCGTGATGGGCATCAACGGCGCTGGCAAGTCGACGTTGCTCAAGCTCGCCGCCCTGGAGCTCGAGCCCGACGACGGACGCGTGGTCGGGGGCGCGAGCGTCAAGCTGGGCTACTTCGCCCAGCACGCGATGGAGCTGCTCGATCCGACGCTGACGGTGCTGGCGCAGCTCGAGCGCGATCACCCGCGCACCGGCCAGGGCTCCCTGCGCGCGCTGCTCGGCGCGTTCGGGTTCTCGGGTGATGACGTCGACAAACCCTGCCGCGTGCTCTCGGGTGGCGAGAAGGTGCGGGTGGTGCTCGCGAGCATGCTGTACGACCCGCCCAACTTCCTCGTGCTCGACGAGCCCACCAACCACCTCGATCTCGACACCAAGCAGATGCTGACCCGCGCGCTGTCCGGCTTCGAGGGCACGATGCTGTTCGTGTCCCACGACCGACGATTCCTCGCGGAGCTGTCGAACCGCGTGCTCGAGCTCGGCGCCGACGGGCCGGTGTGCTACGGCGGCGGGTACCTCGAGTATGTCGCGGCGTCGAAGCACGAAGCGCCCGGCATGCGCTGAGCTCGGGCGGGCGCGGCCCAACGGCCGGCAGCGCTTCTACTCGGCGGCTGCGCCGAGGAACAAGTGGGTCACCTTGCCGTCGACGAACGTATAGATCGCGCCGCCGTAGATCGAGCCCGCGACGAAGGTCTCCGGCGTGGTGGTCTCGGCCTCGAAGTTCGAGCCATAGATCGCCTCGACCTCGGCGCGGGTGCTGCCGATCGCGAGGCCCCAGCCGAGCGGTAGCTTGCAGGTCGGGCCGGCACTCAGGCTACGGACCGTCTGCGCGCCGTTCTTCGTCGTGGCGCTGAGCCCGACCTCGATGCCCGCGGCGGGGTAACGCCACGTCTGCACGAACTCGCCGGTCGCCCCCTCTTCCTGGATCTTCGTGGTCTTGGACGGCTTGCCCAGCTTGGCCTCGACCTCGGCGGGGGTCATGCCCACGTGCAGCTCGCCCACCGACTCGAACGAGAGATCGATGTTGCCGTCGACGAACACTGGACCGCTCGGCGCCTTCGCGTCGGCCGCCTTCGCGTCGGGCGACTTCGCGTCGGCCGCCTTCGCGTCGGGCGACTTCGCGTCGGCCGCCTTCGCGTCGGCCGTCTTCGCGTCGGCCGTCTTCGCGTCGGCCGTCTTCGCGTCGGCCGTCTTCGCGTCGGCCGTCTTCGCGTCGGCCGTCTTCGCGTCGGCCGTCTTCGCGTCGGCCGTCTTCGCGTCGGCGGGGGTGACGGCCTTCGTATCGCCCTGCTCGTCGTCGCAGGCGACGACCCCGACCGCCAGCGACAGCGCCGCGAGCCATGCACGGTGTTGCATGGCGTAATGTCGCGTGCGGTCGCGAACGCGTCAACGACCCCGGAGCTCGCGGCGCCCGACGAGGCACGCCGACGCCCACACGCCCGCGCCCACGCACATGGAATAGACCGCGACGCTGGTTCGATCGTTGTCGCGTGACCGTGATGCCGGCCAGCGTGGGCACGACGAGACGCCATGGAGCCGGCCTCGCGCCTTGCGCGGCCTCGCACGCGCTGGGATACTCGAAGGCCCCGTGGATGATCCCGTGGTGAACTCCGCCCCCGCCACGATCATCCTCGCCATCGAGCGCCCCGGACAGTCGGTGCAGACCGTCACGGTGACGGGATCGCGCGCGCTCGTCGGCCGCGAGTCCGGCGACATCGTGCTGGCCGACGCCGAGTCGTCGGCCATGCATGCGGAGATCGACGCGAGCGGCGCGGCGCTCATCGTGCGCGACCTCGGCAGCAGCAACGGCACGTGGCGCGGTCGAGCCAACGCCGCCGGCGAGATGCAGTGGGAGCGGCTGCCGCAGTTCGCCCTGCTGCCGGGCACGTGCTTCCGCTGCGGCACGACCATCGTGCGCCTGATCGAGCAACCGGGCGGCGAGCTGCCCGCGGCCGGCCGTACGGTGGTCTCCGGCTCGCGCAGCGGCACCCGACTCTCGACCGACCACGGCGTGCCCGTGCGGACGCCTGCGCCCGCCGTCGCCCCCATCGCGACGAGCGCGATCACGGCGGTGCGTGCGACCCCGACCCCGAGCGCGTCACCGACCATGCCCGGGCAAGCAGCGGCTGCGCCCGCGCCTGCGCCCGCGTCTGTGCCCGCGCCCGCGTCTGCGCCCGCGTCCGCGGTGGTCCCCTCGAGCGCGACGCTGCCGTTGTTCGGCGCGGCCCCGGCGACGACGCACGACGGCGTCGTGCCCACCGCGGACGCCTCGGCGCCGGCGCCCGAGGGTGCGAGCAGCACGATGCGCGCGCCAGTGCCCGCCGCCGAAGCGCCCGTGGCCGCCGCACCGATGGCCACCGCCGACGTGCCGATGCACGCCGCGATCGCCCCTGCACCGGCGCCGTCGGTGACCGTCGATCCAGCCCGGCGACCGCCGGTGAAGAACGCGCTCATCCGCCCCGGTGACAAGCCGGTGACGGGGCCGACCCCCATCGTCGCGCCCCGCGGTCCGCGTCGCTGGCCCAAGCGACTCGGCTTCGTCGCGGCCGCGCTCGCGGTCGTCGCCGCGCTGTCGACCCTCGCGTGGTGGGCGGTCCGGCACTTCGGCGCACGTCCGCCGGCCATCGCCCGCACCGTCGCCGAGCAGTTCCCGGCCGACGCGCTCGGCTTCGTGGTCTTCGCCGCGCCCGAGACCCAGATCGGCCTGCTCGGCGACGCGCTACCGGAGTCGGTGCGCGCCGGCGCAACGCAGCAATGGGGCTTCGATCCCTTCGTCGCGACGGCGTGGCAAGAGGCCGGCATCGACCCCGCCGCACCGATCGCGATCGCGTGGCTCGATCCGACCAAGCCGGCGATCGCGATCTCCGTCGGCCTGGGCGATCGCGACAAGCTGCGGGCGGCCCTGCCCGGGCTCGCGGCCAAGCTCGCGGCCGGCAGCACCGGCGCGACGAGCACGGCCACTGCGCCCGAGGTCGCGGTGAGCGATCGCAGCTTCGGCGACACCGCCGGCTTCTGGCTCGAGGCCCCGCGCCCCACCGCAGTGGTGGTGCGCGACGCAAGGGCGGTCGCCGTCGTCGGCCTCGACGGTGCCGACGCCGCCAGCGTGGCTGCGCACGCCGAGCGCATCGCCGCACTCGAGCACGACACCAGCCTCGCAGCACGGGAGGGCTTCACCGCGCTCGGCTCCGAGGTCGGCGATCCAATCGTCTTCGCGTACGTCGATGGCGTGTCGATGCGCTCGGCGATCCCGGCGAACGCCGCGAGCCTGGTGGCGCTGCGCATGGGCTTCGCCGAGATCGACGCGCTGTCCTTCGCGCTGCTGCGCGACGACGCCCGCGTGCGCATCTCGTCGCAGGTGCTCGCCCGCGAGGGCTCGCAGGCACTGCGCTACCTCGACGGCGAGCGCAGCGGCGCCGCACTGGCGCGCGTGCCGGGCCCCGCGCTGGCCGGGCTCGACGGCGCGTTCGCGGCCAAACCGATCGCCGACGCGCTCATCGCCTTCGCCAACCTCACCGGCAGCTGGACGGAGATCGAGAGCGCAGTGCGGGGGCAAGCGGGGCTCGAGCTGCGCGGGGACATCATCGACAACATCGCGGGCGAGGCTGGTGTGGTCCTGCTGGCCCTGCCCTCGAAGCCCGACGCCAGTGATGCCGCGGTGCTGGGATACCTGCGGGTCGTCGACGAGGCCAAGGCCAAGGCGTCGCTCGACGCGGCCCTACCGGCGCTGCAGTCGAAGGTCTTCGACGTGCCCGCCTCGACCGAGACCATTGCCGAGACGGCGGTGCACACCTTCACCGTCGGCGGCGAGGGTCACGAGCTGCGGATCTCGCTGTTCGTCGCGGGCGAGCACCTGTGGCTGGCGACGGGCACCGCGGACGTGCGGGCGCTGCTCGAGCGCACCGGCAAGAGCGTCCACGACACCGCGCGGAACTCGGTGCTCGCGCGCGCCACCGACAAGGGCGGCGTGATGCGGGGCTTCGTCGACGTGCCGACGATCGCGGAAAAGCTGGAGCCCTTGCTCGACGAGGTCGAGCGCGCGAACAAGCTCGAGGCGGAGCCGCTGTGGAAGCTGCTCGACGCCGTCACCTACGGCGTCGACGTCCACGAGCGCCGCCTGCACACCGAGCTGGTCGTGCACACCACCGAATCCGACGGCCTCGCCGCGCTGCTCCGTGCGGCCGCCAAGCTCTCGGGCGATCGCGCCGCCGCAGCGATCGGGCGGGCGCAGCGCGTCGCCGACTGCGAGAAGCTGGTCACGCACCTGATGGAACTGCAGGCCAGTGACACCTCGCGCACGGTGGCCGAGTTCGCGCTGCGATTCGAGGTGTCCGATCGCTGCGCCACGATCGCGAAGCCCGAGCAGATCGCCTGCGCGTTGGCGGCCACCAGCTTCGCCGAGGTCGACGCCTGTGGCGGTGCCGAGGCGGGGCTGTTGCCGCCCGAGCCCGAGCCGCAGGCGGTGCCGTACATCGACGACATCTGGCCCAACACCCGCGCCAGCACCAGCGAGAGCGGGCGCCCACGCGCGGAGGTCAACTATGGCGTCGACGTGGGGGTCGATCCGCAGATTCGCGGCCGCGCCGACGCGCTCGTCACCATCATCGAGTTCGGCGATTTCCAGTGCCCCTACTGCCGCGAGGTCACCGCGACACTCGACGAGGTGCTGAGCCGCCACGGCAACAACGTGCGGCTGGTGTTCCGCCACAACCCGCTGCCGATCCACCCCGAGGCCAAGAACGCCGCGCGAGCCGCCCTCGCGGCGGCGCGCCAGGGCAAGTTCTGGGCGATGCACGACAAGCTGTTCGAGTCGCAGTTCGAGCTCGCGCCCGACAAGTACCGCCAGTACGCGACCACGCTCGGCCTCGACGTCGACCGCTTCGTCGCCGACATGGACGACCCTGCCATTGCGCGTCAGGTCGAGGACGACACCGCGGTCGCACGACGCTTCGGCCTCACCGGCACACCATCGTTCTTCGTCAACGGTCGCTTCCTCTCCGGCAACCAGTCCCTCGCGGTGTTCGACAGCCTGGTCAACGAAGAGCTGTCGCGCGCGCGCACGTTCGTCGAGCGGCGCGGCAACAGTCGCAAGCGGCTCTACGAGGACATGATCGCCCGCTTCGCCAGCGAGGTCACGAAGTCGGCCGCGGTGGCACTGCCGCCCGATACCGGTGAGCGCTTCTCGATCGCGACCGAGGGGCTGCCCCGCCGCGGGGCCAGCGGCTTCGCGCGCGTCAACCTCACCGAGTGTGGCGATTTCGACTGTCCGTACTGCCAACGTGCGACCAAGACGCTCGATCGCATCGTCGCCGACTACCCCACGCAGGTGACCGTGACGTTCCTGCACAATCCCCTGGGCTACCACGCCAACGCCGAGCCCGCGGCGCGCGCTGCGATTGCCGCCGACAAGCAGGGCAAGTTCTGGGAGATGCACGACAAGCTCTATGCGCACCCCGATGCACACGCGCAGTCCGACTTCGTCGGCTACGCGAAGGAGCTCAAGCTCGACGTCGCCCAGTTCGAGCGGGACTTCGCCGCGCCCGAGACCGCCAAGCTCGTCGTCGATCAGCAGAAGATCTGCGCCGACGCAGGCGGCACCAGCACGCCCACGTTCTTCCTGAACGGCCGGCGCATCGAGGGTGCGCAATCCTTCGAGACCTTCAAGGCGCTCATCGACGCCGAGCTGCTGGGCGGCATCTGAGGCGACGCCCTGGGGCCCACAAGCACGGCAGAAGCGTGTAGCCTTCGGCCGTCCGCTGGGAGGGCACGACATCGTGGCCTGCCGTGCAACACCGGCAGGCTGCCCCGGCGGATGCAACCTACCGAGGAAGATGGCATCCCCATGACGACGAATCACGGCCGCGTTTCCCCCGCGCTGCGAGCTCGAACCACCGCGCTGCTGGCCTGCGCACTGGGCCTGGCTTGCAACAACGACTCCACCACCAGCCAGAACGACAGCAGCAGCTCGACCGGCGAAGGCTCGTCGGACTCGTCGGCGAGCAATCCGACGACCACGGCCGGCTCCGACACCACCACCGGCACGACCGACGCGACGATGACCACCGCGCAGGATTCGACCGGCGGCAGCTGTTTGATCGCGCCGCAGCTCATGGCCGACCCGAGCTTCGAGTCCGGCGCCGACGCGTCGGCATGGGGCGAGGCCTCGAGCCTGTTCGGAACCCCGCTCTGCGACGCCTCGTGCAACGGTCCCACCGCGAGCGATGGCTCGTGGTTCATGTGGCTCGGCGGTTCGGGCAATGGCACCGACGTCGGCGGCGTCTCGCAGGTCGTGACGATCAACGAGTTCGACAGCGCGACGCTGCGCTTCGACTTCTTCTACGGCGCCGCGAACCCGGGCGATGTGTTCCAGCTACAGATCGACGGCAACGTGGTCTGGGAGGTGACGCCCGAGGAGGCCGCCGACTACGCCGACTGGACGCCAGTCGAGATCGACGTCACGGCGTACGCCGACGGTGCCGATCACGACTTCGATTTCACCGGCAGCGCGGTCGCGGGTAGCAACATCTACCTCGACAACGTGACGCTCGAGAGCTGTGGCGACGGCGCCGCCGTGACCGAGGGTGACACCGTCGATCCCGCCATGACCGGGGGCGGCACCACCGACACCGATCCCACCGGCGATCCGCTCATGTGCGAGGACATCGGCAGCACCGTGCCGTTCACGCAGATGGGCAACAACGGCGGCGCCGGTGACCACGGCACCGGCAGCTGCACGGCGGACTTCGGCCAGAACCCCGGCGAGGACGTCGGCTACACCTGGACCGCGCCCGCGGCCGGCACCTACCGCTTCGACACGCTCGGCAGCACGATCGACGACACCGTGCTGTACGTGCTCGAGGACTGCATGGGTGGCGCCGAGATCGCCTGCAACGACGACGTCTCCGGCGATGAACTCCGCTCGGCGGTCACGATGTCGCTCGCGGCCGACCAGACCATCACCATCGTGGTGGACGGCTGGTCCGACATGGTGGTCGGCGAATTCGTGCTGAACATCGCGCAGGTCGCCTGCGAGGCGCCCACCGATCTCGGCAACAACGAGCCGCTGTCCTACGACGACGACAACATGGGCGCCGGCGACGACATCTCGTCGAGCTGCGGTGGCATCGGGGGCGAGGACTCGATCTACACCTGGCAGGCCCAAGACGACGGCATCTACGCCATCTACGCGGTCAGCCTCGACATGAGCCCGGTGGTCTCCGCGTTCGCGAGCGGCGAGTGCGGCAACCCCAGCAACGAGCTCGGCTGCGCGACCGGTGACAACTTCGCGGTGTTCAACACCGTGCTCGCGGCCGATCAGGAGATCGTGGTCGTGGTCGACGGCGCCAGCGCGGCGGAGGTCGGCAACTACGAGCTGAACATCGAGCAGACCGGCGTGCTGTCGGGTGACTGCTGCGCCGCCGACGACTCCCCGGGCTGCGTCGACGTCGCGACCACGCAGTGCGTATGCGGCTTCGACGTGCCGGCCGACGTGCAGGCGCCCTACCCCGACCCGTCGGACTGCTGCAGCGGCGAGTGGACCGCAGAGTGCGCGGGCCTGGCCGGCTCGCAGTGCGGTGCCGGCTGCACGGCCGTCGACGCTGGCACCTGTTGCATGGGCGACAGCGGGATGCCGCTGTGCAGCGTCGGCGAGGTGCAGGACTGCGTGTGCGCGTTCGACTCGTACTGCTGCGACACCGACTGGGATGAGTCGTGCGTGGCCAAGGCGGTGTTGTTCTGCAACGCGGACTGCGGCTAGCCCTGTGCTGGCTGCTCGCGGTGCTGTCGTGGCCCCACGTGGCCACGGCGGCGCCGCAGCCCGAGCGCGCGCGTGAACACGCGCGCATGCTGGTGGAAGACATCGGTCCGCGCGTCGCAGGCTCGCCAGCGATCGAGCAGGCCCAAGAGCGCGTGCGGGCGATCTTCGGCGCGCTTGGACTCGCGGTCGAGCACGTCGCGGTCGGGCACCTCGAGACGGCACCGGTGCGCGTTGCCGGCGAGGTGGTCGTGCCGGCGCACGTGATGGACCTGCCCGGCGATCACACGTTGGTGGTGCGGCTGCCCGCCCACGATGGCGCGACCGAGCCCGCCATCCTCTTCATGGCCCACCTCGACACCGTCGACGGCTCGCCGGGCGCGGTCGACGATGCCGCGGCCGTCGGCGTACTGCTCGAGCTGACGCGAGCGCTGCTCGAGACCCCATCGCGGCCACACCCTGTGATGATCGCGATCACGGCGGCCGAGGAGCCGGGGCTGGGCGGCGCCCGAGCCCTTGCGGCCTCGCTGCGGCCCGACGAGGTCGCCTTCGCGGTGTCGCTCGATCTCATCGGTCGCCCGGGTCCACTCGCGCAGAACGGCCTGTCGCGACTGCTCGGCCGCGGGCTGCTGCAGCGGCTCGCAGCCGCGGCGAAGACCGCCAGCGTCGCGATCGAGGCGCCGCTGACCCATCAGGTCGTCAGTCGCCTGCTTCCGCAGCTGGAGCGCAGCGACCACGGCGCCTTCACAGAGCGCGGCATCCCGGCGATGCACCTGTTCCATCGCGGTCCTGGCCACATCGACCTCGCGTACCACAGCGCGGACGACGTGCTCGCGCGCGTCGACGCCGACGCCCAGCGCGACGCGCTCGCCTTCGTCCACGCACTCGCCCTCGATCCCGCACCGCTGCGGCCCGACGACGATGCACCCGCGACCTTCGTGCCGCTCGCGGGCGCCACGCTCGTGCGCGACCTGTGGCTGCGCCTGCTCGAGTTGGCCGCGCTGGTCGTCGTCGTGTTCGCCCTGCATCGCGCCCGGCGGCGTGATGGACCACGTGAGGGTCGCTCGCTCGGTGCGCTGGCCTGGATCGCCGCGGTGCTCGTGACGTGGGTGGCGGCGGTGGCCATCGAACTGCTCGCCGCTCGACTCGCCGGGCATCCGCAGCCGTGGATCCACACGCCCGGCCGCGCGAGCGTGCCGTGGCTGTTCGCGGTCGCGGCCGCGCTGCTGGCAGTCGCCCCCGGCTGGTACCGCGATGGCCGCACGCGCGCGGTGCTGCCGCTCGCCATCGTCGCAGCGGCGATCCCCGGCGCAGCGTTGCTGTGGTTCGGCATCGTCGAGCTGGCGTGGGTGCCGCTGTCGATGGCGCTGGCCTTGGCCGCGATGGCGTTCACCTCGCGCGCGCAGCGGTGTGCGATCTTCCTCGCGCTCGCGATGCTGCCGGCGTGGGCCATCGTCGATCCGCTGCGCCTGCGCGAAGCCAGCTACCACGGCTTCCTCGGCCGCACCGTACCGTTGTCGCTCATCTTGGCGGTGGTGTTCCTGCCGATCGCGCTCGCATGGCTGCACGTCATCGTGCTGTGGCGGCCGCCGCGAGTCGTCCACCGCGCGGCCGCGATCGTGGCTGCACTCGCGATCCTCGGGGTGCTCGGCGGGGCCGCCGTCACCCGCCCGGCCTGCGCGGGCGATGACTTCGCCGCCCGCGGGCTGGCGTGCGAGCGCGGGGCCGCAGTCGCGGCCGGCGTGCGCACGACGCCGTGATCGGTGGCGCTACGCGTCGCCCTGTGGCGGCGTCGAGGCGGCGCGACGCCGCTTCCACTCCGCGTCGAGCTCGCGGGCGAGCGCGCGTCGCGGACGTCCGTAGGGTTCGTCGGTGAGCTCGAAGCGCCCGATGCGATCGACGCGGAACAGGCGGAAGTCCTGCCGCAGGCAGCACCACGCCGCCACGATCTCCTTGCCCTCGTAGTACGCGAGCTGCAGCGGCCAGATCGTGCGCTCGCTGCCACGGCCGTCGGCGTCCTGGTAGGACATCGCCACGGCGACCTCTGTGCGCATGGCCTCGCGCGCGCGCTGCAGCACCGGCGCGCGCTCGCCGGCGCTGCCGAGGTTGACGGGCCACAGACCGGTGTCGTCGATGCGCGCTCGCAGGTCGTCGGGCGACGCAGTCGCGATCTTCGCGAGCGCATCGCGGGCCGCCTGCCCCAGCTCGTCGTCGGGCAGCGTCTGTACCCAACGGGCGCCGAGTACCAGAGCCTCGAGTTCAATCGCGGTGAACATGAGTGGTGGCAGGAAGAAGCCCGCGCGCAGCACGTAGCCGAGCCCGGCCTCGCCCTCGATCGGCGCACCGAGCCCGATCAGGGTCTGGATGTCGCGGTAGATGGTGCGAACGGAGACCTCCTGCTCGTCGGCGAGGGTCTCCGCGGTCACCGGCGCGCGACGGCGTCGCAGCGCGTGCAGCAGCGCGAAGAGTCGTTCGGTCTTGTCCATGCGGTGCTGGTCCGCCGCGATGGTTGCAGAGCCACGCGCGGCGGACAACGACGCCGCGTCAGCCGGGTTGCGGCAGGTTCTTGGCGACCTCGGGGTGCTGCTGCAGCAGCTCGACGTCGAGCTGCTGCGCCCGCTGGTAGGCGGGCCGCGACGTCGTGCGCGCGAGGTAGGCCTCGAAGGCTGGCTTGCGCGGCACCACCTGCATCACGTTCATCGTGAACGCCAGCCCGCTGGCGAGCTGGGTGTCGGCCGCCGTGAACACCGGCCCCGCTGCGTAGGGATGACGCGTGAGCTTGGCGTCGAGGTACGCGATCACGTCGTCGAATCCACCGAACGCATAGTCCGACGGCCGGTAGGTCAGGCCGTGCGCGCGCGCGGACACGGCCGGATCGAAGACGGCGTCGCAGTACACCAGCGTCGTGAGATACGCGGCGCGGCCCTGCGCGTCGATTGCGGGCGCGAGGCCGGCGTCGGCGAAGCGGTCACCGAGGTAGATCGCGATCGCGGCGCGCTCGGTGACGACGACGTCACCGTGCTGAATCGCCGGTACCTTCTTGTGGGGCTGGATCGCGCGATAGCCCTCGTCGACCCCCTGCGGCGCGCGCACGTCGACGATGTTCACGGCGTACGGGACGGCGAGCTCCTCGAGCAGCCACCGAATGCCCGCCGAGCGGGACCAGGGAACGTGGTGGAAGACGAGGTCGGGCTGGGTCGTGGTCATGCCCGAGATGTAGCGGGTCGCCGTGACAGAACCTGTCAGGAGACTGCAGCGCCGCGCCGCTCGTCACAGCCCGAAGAACGCGCGCGCGACCGCAGTGGTCTCGGCCGCGAGCTGCGCGAAGGGCTTGCCCGCGGCGCTCGCGACCGCGTGGGCGACGTGCACGAGCAGCGCCGGCTCGTTGCGGCGGTGCCGGGGCATCGGCTTCAGGTCGCGCGGGAGCAGGTAGGGCGCGTCGGTCTCGACCATGAGCCGCGCGGCGGGGATGCGCGGCACCAGCTCGCGCAGGTGGTGTCCGCGGCGTTCGTCACAGATCCAGCCGGTGATGCCGATGTGCGCGTCGAGCTCGAGGTAGGCGTCGAGCTCGTCGCCGGTGCCGGTGAAGCAGTGCACGACCACGTGCGGCAGCGAGCTGCGGTGCTCACGGAGCATCGCGACGAAGTCGCCGTGGGCCGCGCGCTCGTGGAGGAACACCGGCCGCTGCAGCTCGATGGCGAGCTCGAGCTGCCGGGCAAACGCGCGCCGCTGTTCGTCGCGCGGCGAGTAGTCGCGATCGTAGTCGAGGCCGCACTCGCCGACCGCCACGCAGCGCGGGTCGGCCAGGCACGCGCGCAGCACCGCGAGCGTGTCGTCGCCGAAGCCGGCCGACACGTGGGGGTGCACGCCGGCGGTCGACCACAGGCGCCCGGGCTTGGCCTGCGCCAGCGTCAATGCCTCGCGCGAGGCCTCGGCCGAGGCGCCGGTCACGACGATCTGTGCGACGCCGGCGGCGGCGGCCCGCTGCAGCACCAGCTCGAGGTCGGTCGCGAACGAGCGGTTGGTGAGGTTCGCACCGATGTCGACCAGCGGTGCGTGTTCGGGGAGCGCCATGGCGCGCGGATGCTAGCAGCTCGCACCGATCGGGGGGCGGTGTGGCGTCGAGGGCATGGTCGAGCACGCCGCGGCCGGAGCGTGATCGAATCGCCGCTCGCCTGCGTCAGCCCTCGGCCTCGACGACCACCGTGTCGCCGAGCCCATCGCGGCGCAGCGCGAGACGATCGCCGCGGGCGACCACGCGCTCGACGATCTCGAACTCGTGTGCCGGGTCGAGACCTCGCGCCTGCAGCCACTGGAAGGACCGCTGCGAGCCAGTGCGCACCAGCTCCGCGTGCGTTCCGACCACCGGCGCAGGCTCGACTGGTGCGCCATCGACGGTCAACCCGAAGGTATCCTGCTCGAGCAGGGCCAGACTCTCGCCGCGCTCGCCGGGCAGCCGGACCTCGACGCGCCACGCGATGACCTCGCGTCCACTGATCGGCGCCGGGCGCAGCTCACCGTCCGCGGTCCCCTCGCGTACGAGCTGGGTGGGCTCGAACGCGGCCCGCGGCGCGGGTGCGCGCCACCGCATCGCGCGGGGCGGCGGTGATCGCAGGGCCCGCCAAAGCGTCCGCCCACGCACCGCACCGAAGGCGGTCGCACCCCCTGCGGCGATCAACGTCCACACCGGCTCGAGGCCGAGCACGCCCAGCGCCAGCACGGCGTTGGTGACGATGGAGCCCACGACGCCGAGCGCCGCCCTCGGCTTCCCCGCACGCCTGGCAATCTCGTGGTCCTCGAAGTCGCGGACGACGATGCCGTTGGCGATGACACCGAAGTCGGCCCAGACCTCGCCGCAGCAGCGCGGGCACGTGAACGTCGGCTGCGTGCCCTCGCCCATCGCCGACCGCAGTGGATCACGATCGGTGGGGAACGCCAGCCAGCCGCAGGCGAGACACAGCGTCGCGCAGGGAAACGCGTGCCGAGCCGAGGCCGCGCCGGGGACCCGCAGCATCGCTCGACGCAACTCGCGGTACAGCGCCGCGCGCTTGGTCCACGCCTCATCGCGCTGGCGCTGCAGCCCCTGTTGGTACTCGCCGGGCAGGGCATCGTGCTCGCGGAACACTGGCGCCGAGGATGACCGAGGCAGTCGCGGGTTTCATCCCCGTTGCGGTCGACATTCGTTCGATCGTCGGCGCGATGACACGGAACGCGCGTCCGGGTCGGTCGACCCCTCACTCAGGCCGGCACGAGCTCGAGCAGCGTGATCTCCGACGGCGCCCCCGCACGCATCGGCGGTCCCCAGTAGCCGGTGCCGCGGCTGACGTAGATCCACATGTCCTCGTGCCGCTCGAGGCCCGCGACGTACGGCTGCGCGAGGTACACGAGCAGGTTCATCGGGAAGTACTGCCCGCCGTGGGTGTGCCCGGAGATCTGCAGGTCGTAGCCGGCCTTCGCGGCGGCGTAGACCGAGCGCGGTTGGTGGGCCAGCAGCACCCGCACGTCGCAGCTCGGCGCGCCCGCGCAGGCCTTTGCGGGATCCGAGGCGTGGCTGGCGACCATGCTGCCGGCCGAGATGTCGGTGACGCCGGCGAGTAGCAGCTTCGCGCCGCCGCGCTCGATCACGACGTGGCGGTTGTCGAGCACGGTGAGCCCGAGACGCGCAACCTCGTCGCACCACGCGGGGCCGTCCCAGTAGTACTCGTGGTTGCCGGTCACGAAGAACACACCCTCGCGGGCTCGCAGGTCGCCGAGCGGGGCGACGTCGTCGCGCAGCTGGCCGACGAAGCCGTCGATGAGATCGCCAGTGACCGCGACGAGGTCGGCATCCTGCGCGTTGCAGACCTCCACGCAGCGCTCGAGGTACTCGCGCTTGATGGTCGGACCGACGTGGATGTCGGTCATCTGCACGATGCGCAGGCCGTGCAGCGCCGGCGGCAGGCCAACGATCGGCACCTGCACGTGCAGCACCTCGGGGGTCGCCTGCACCTGCACGAAGCCGAAGCCGGCGACGCCGCTGGCGGTCCCGACCACGCCGAGGTTGGCGAGCTGGCCGAAGAAGCCGCGCCGCGCGGGATCGGTCGGCGCGTCGGAGGGCACCGCCGCGCTGCGCCCCCGCGCGAGCACGAAGCGTCGCCACAGCGCCGCGACCCCACGACCGGCGTCGACCATCAGCTGTAGCACCAACGCGATCGACGACAGCCCGAACAGGAAGAAGCCGACCAGCTGCAGCGCGCGCGTGCTCGGCAGCCCCATGCGCGCGCCGGTCAGCGTGTACAGCGGCAGCACCGCGCACGCGATGATGACCCAACGCAGCACGCGGCGGACGGCCGGCGAGAACGCGCCGCTGCGGACCAGCCGCCGGTCGAGGTAGACGTGCAGGCCCAGCCACAACAGCGGCATGACCGTCATGAAGATGATCATCCGCGTCATCGCCGTCCTCCGCGTCGACCACCGCGCGCGCGGCGGTCGGAGCTCAGCTCGACCCTGCGTCGAGCACGTTGGCCAGGTCGGCCGCCACCTCGGCCGCCAGCGCCTTCTGTAGCTTCACGAGCCCACGGGTGTGCTCGCTCTTGGCGTACCACAGCTCCTCGCCGTTCTCGTCGTAGCCGCGCGAGACCGTCACGTGGATCTGCTTGCGGTCGGTCGTGCGCACTGCGAAGCCGAACACGTCCTCGAGCTGACCGACCGCGTCCGTGCTCTGCACGTACGACGACGCGCGCATGCGCAGCGCCTTGTCGATCCACGCCGCCGCGGTCTCGTTCTTGCTCGTGCTGCCAGCGGTGCTCCAAAAGACCTGCTCGGGATCGTCGGGGTTGTGCTGCTCGAACTCGGCGGTCGCCTCGCCGCCGCTGACGGCGAGCGCCGCGATGGCCTTGGTCTCGACTCCGACCAGCTCGCGATCGGGCAGGCTCTGCTTGCCGCTCTGCAGCGGGCGGATCACCTTGGCGTCGACGACGTAGACCTTGCCGGAGCTGGTGTCTCGCACGTAGACGTTGGCACCGCCGTACACGTTACCGCCGATCTCATAGCTCGCCGGCTCACGACCGGCGCGCGTGATCTCGAGCGTGGCCTCGGGCTCGCCCAACCCGAGTTCCTTCAGCTTGTCGTCGGTGACGCCGGTGAGCTCGCGCTTGGCCTTGAACGGCATCAGCCCCTCGAGCGCGGCCGTGCCGCTCTTGCCGGCTTTGAACTCCGACACGGTGCCGTCGTCCTTGGGCGGCGCGTGGGGGTTCTCGGGCTCGGCCTCGGGCTCGACCACTGCGGTGTCGGTGCCGAGTGGCTCGGCGCGGACCCAGCCGTAGCGACCGAGCTCGTCGGTGCGCATCTCGATGACGAGGTCGAGCTTGTCGGAGTGGTAGTGCACCCGCTCGAGCTCGTCGGCGGCGCCGCTCAGCACCACCACGTTCTCGCCGAGGTCGACCTCGGCGGGCGACGTCCAGACCCGCCACGCGCCGAACAACGACGCCGACAGCAACAAGCCGTAGACGAGGATCGATCGCTTCATCGTGCACCTCCCCGACGGCGCAGACGCATGCGCACGCCGCCGATCGCGAGTACCAAGAGCGGTACCCCCAGCACCGTCAGGTAGAACCAGGTGGTCTGGCCCTCCTTGGTGTGCTCGATCTTCACGTCCTCTTCGCTCTCGGTGGTACCCGAGAGCGCCTCGGCGCCGATGAGCCAGTTGCAGGCGTCGTCGATGAGCCGCTGGTTGCCGAGGAAGCCGACGCCGAGGTCAGAGAAGATCGAGCTGCTCGACATCACCACCGCGCGCCAGGGCGCGCCCTCGCTGCCGCCTTCGATGGCGGCGACCAGGTTGCGCGCGTTCTTGGCCTCGCCGGCATCGGCGTCGTACTCGGCGTTGCGGTCGAGGTCCGACCACACCACCGCGAGCGTGCGCACCGTGAACACGACCTTGCTGGCGTGCTCGTCGACCTCGTCGAGGGGTGCGGCCATGCGGGCGAACAGCACGTTGTTGTTGGCGCGCTGGCTCAGCGTGGTCGTCGACGGATGCTGGGAGAAGCCGTCGGTGACGAGGTTGAAGCGGTCGAGCTTGTTGTGCGTGATGGGCACGATGCCCTGCTCCGAGGCCAACACGCCGTCGCCGACCGACACGCCGAGGTACGCCAACAGGTCGTACAACGGGTCGCCGGCGCCGACGATCGGCTCGCGCAGCGCGACCGGATCGAGCGCCACCAGCAGCGAGCCGCCGGCGTCGACGTAGGCTCGCAGCGCGTCGACCTCGGTCTGGTGCAGCTGCTTGAGCGGCCCCATCGCGATCACCAGGTCGGCGTCGTCGGGCACCTTCTCGGCCAGGCCCTGCGAGATGCCGAGCTGCTTGACGTTGAAGCCGAGCTGCTTCAGCCGACCCTTGAACGCCGAGATCTCGCGGTCGACGGGCGCCTGCGCACCGCCGTCCCACCCGAGCTCGCCATGGCCGGTGGTGAAATAGACCACGCGCTCGCCATGACCGAGCTCGCGGAGGATGGTCTGGACCTCGGCGTCGAGCTTCTTGAGCGTGCGCTTGGCCTTCTCCAGGTCGGTGGCGACCTTGAGCGTGCGCGTGACCGGCTTGGGCTTGCCGTCGTCCTCGGCCTCGGCCGCCGGCGTCTCACCCTGCGCCGGCGTCGGCTCGACCTCGTCGAGATCGAGCTCGCCCTGCGTGAACGCGATGGTCCCGTTGTCGCGCACGCTGAGGGCCTTGGCCAGCCGCGGCTCGGCGGCCTGGTCGATGACCTCGACGGTGACGTTGGGCCCCTCGAGCGCGCCGAAGTACGCGGCCAGCTCGCGCGCCACGTCGGACGACGGCGGCATGAACACCCGCACGTGCACCGGCTGCTCGAGCGACGACACGATCGCCATCGTCGCGGTGCCCGGCAGCGGGGTCTTGAAGTACGCCAGGTCCCAGCGCTCGTTCTTCTTGCTGGCGATGTAGTTGACGGGGAACACCAAGGCGAGGCCCAGTGCCGCGACGACCCCGTGGCCGACCATGTCGCGGATGCGTCGCGCCGGCATCATCACCGGCGAGCTGACGATGGCGTAGTCGACCACCATCATCGGCACGGTGCCCAGCAGCCAGACGATCGGCCACAGCGAGCGCCACACCCCGAGCCAGCGCTCCTCGGAGTCCTGACTGAGCGTCAGGCTGCGCACCACCCCCTCGGTGGTCGCCGCGTACATCACCAGCGAGGCCACGCCGGTGACCAGGCAGATCATCGCGACGCGGTGGCCGAAGCGCAGGCCCTCGTCCTTGGCGCCGCGCAGCCCCTGCAGGCGCAGCACCGCCGCCACCACGATCGCGCCCAGGCCCGCGAGGCTCGCGGTCCACTGCACGGCGTCATTGCCGTCGAACAGGCGCTGGCCGGCGAACAACGCCGCCATGCCCACCAGGTACAGCAAGCTCGAGAGGCTCATCGCCACCTCCGCGCCGCGATGAAGCGGCTCGCCATCATGAGGAAGACGAACACGATCGAAACGTAGAAGACCACGTCCTCGGTGTTGATCTGGCCGCGCATGAAGCTCTTGTAGTGGCGGTCGAACAGGCTCATGTACGAGAACAGGTCGACCAGCGGCGGATCGGTGACCTTGGCCAGCAGCCACATCATCAGGAGTGCGACGGTGATGACGACCGAGGCGAAGCCGGCGACCAGCTGCGACCGCGACACCGCGCTCGCGAAGGTTCCGATCGCCGCGACCGCACCACCAACCAGCAACAGGCCCAGGTAGCCGGCGGCGATGTGGCCGTAGCTGACCTTGCCGTTCACGAACACCAGCGCCGGCATGTACAGCGTCGCCAGCACCATGGCAGCGATGACCAGCATCGCCGACAGATACTTGCCGCCGACCAGCTGCCAGTCCGCCAGCGGCGCGGAGTCGAGCAGCACGATGGTGCCGGTCTGACGCTCCTCGGCGAACGAGCGCATCGTCAGCAAGATCGACGCGATCACCGTGGTCCCGAACGAGAAATAGAAGAACTCCTCGATGACCTTGGAGCTGAACTTGGCCTCGTTGCCCAACGCGAACGCGTTGAACAGCAGGCCGTCGATCACCAGCACCGCGGCGATCACCGCGTAGCCCCACATCGAGTTGAGATAGCCCGCGAGATCGCGGCGGGCCACGAGCAACATGCCCCTCATGCCTCGAGCTCCTTCCGTAGTGGTTGTTGCTTGCTCTCGAGCGCGGCCGGTGCCCCGGCGGCGCGCGTGAGTTCGAGGAAGATCTGTTCGAGCTCACCCATCGCGTCCTGCACCGAGCGCACCCCGAGCCCGGCCTCGACCAACTCGCGCACGAAGCCCTCGCGATCGTCGGCCTTGAGCGTCACGCTCATCGTCACCAGCTCGCCGTCGACGTCGAGCTGGTAGCCGTCGACGAGCTCCGACTTACCGAGCAGCTCCTCGCAGCTGGCGAGCTTGCCGCGCACGATCACCGTGAGCCGCGTGCCGCTGCCGAGCGCACCCGAGAGCTGCGCCTCGGTGCCCTCGGCGACGATGCGCCCCTTGTGGATCACCAGGATGCGATCGACGGTCTGGGCGATCTCCGAGAGGATGTGCGAGCTGATCAGCACGGTCGCGAACTTCTTCAGCGAGCGCACGACCTTGCGCATCTCGACGATCTGCCGCGGATCGAGCCCGCTGATCGGCTCGTCGAGGATCACCACTTGTGGGCGGTGGATGATGGCTTGAGCGATGCCGACGCGCTTGCGGTAGCCGTGCGAGAGCTCGGCGATGACCTTGTCGGCGGCCTCGGTCAGCTGACAGGTCTCCATCACCCGCGGCAGCTCGGCCTCGACCTCGCTGCGGCTGCAGCCCTTGACCTGGCCGACCCACCGCAAGAACTCGGCGACCCGCATCTCGCGGTACAGCGGCGGATCCTCGGGCAGGAAGCCGATGCGGCGCCGCATCGCGTCGACCGCCTCGGTGGCGTCGACGCCGTCGACCAAGACCTTGCCGGCGCTCGGCATCTGCAGCCCCGCGAGCACCCGCAGCATGGTCGACTTCCCGGCGCCGTTGAGGCCGAGGAAGCCGACGATCTCGCGGTCGCCGATCTTGAACGAGGCCTCGCGGACCGCCGCGAAGCGCCCGTAGTAACGCGTGAGGTTCTGAACTTCGATCATGGTTCATCCCTGGAGACGTGCGCGGGCGCAGCGTCGCAGCGCCGCGGCCCAGCAGCCGCGCTAATCGAGGAAGAAGTCGACCATCGGCTCGACCTCGGGGTCGACCGCGTACTTGCGGAAGTCGGCCACGCCGGCCTGGCGCAGCACGTCCTCGTCGACGAAGAAGTTGCCGGTGCACTCGCGCGCGGGCTTGACGAGGATCTCCCACGCGGCGTCGGCCATGATCTCGGGGGTGCGGCTGTGTCGGACCATCGGGTCGCCGCCGAGCATCTGCACCGCGGCGGTGGCGATCGCGGTGCGGGGCCACAGCGCGTTGAAGGCGATGCCGTCGTTGCGGAACTCCTCGGCCATGCCCAGCACGCACATGCTCATGCCGTACTTCGCCATCGTGTACGCGACGTGGCCGCCGAACCACTTCGGCTTCATCGACAGCGGCGGCGACAGGTTCAACACGTGGGGGTTGGCGGCCTTGCGCAGGTGCGGCACGCACTTCTGCGAGCACAGGTAGGTGCCACGCGCGTTGATCTGGTGCATCAGGTCGTAGCGCTTCATCGGCGTCGACAGCGTGCCGGTGAGGCTGATGGCACTGGCGTTGTTGACGAGGATGTCGATGCCGCCGAAGTGCTCGACCGCCTTGGTCACGGCCTCGTCGACGGCCTCCTCCGAGCGGATGTCGCACACCACGGCCAGCGCCTTGCCACCGGCGGCCTCGATCTCCTGCGCGGCGGTGTAGATGGTGCCGGGCAGCTTGGGATGGGGCTCGGTGGTCTTGGCGGCGATGACCACGTTGGCGCCGTCGCGGGCGGCTCGCAGGCCGATCGCGAGTCCGATGCCGCGGCTCGCTCCGGAGATGAAGAGGGTCTTGTTCGCGAGGCTGGTCACGGAGGCGGACGATAACCCAATCGCTGCGCGGGCATGAAGGGGTCCGGGGGGCCTGTGGACGGGCCCGCGGCGCCACGCCCCCGACGCCACGCCCCCGACGCCGGCTCAGAGGCAGCAGACTGCGCCCTCGATCGCGACCGGCCCACCGGGGTCGGCGACGATCGAGCCGACCGGCGCGTTGCCGCTGTCGGGGCACTTGTAGTCCGGGCGATGCACCGCACCGTCACCGATGTCGCCGACGACCTTGCCGCCCTGGCCTTCGCAGGCGGCGGCGGTGAGGCCGGGACGCTCGTTGGTCGTGCCGTCGTCGCCGGTGTCGCCGGTCGGCGCGGGCTCGGGCGTGGTGGTGGGCTGCTCGGCGGGCTGCTTCGAGCAAGCGAGGGTGGTGGCGAGGAGGAGCAGCAGGCAGGACACGCGCATGGCCGTCGTCTAGCACGGCCGGCACCGCCGGTGCCAGGTGGCGTGATACACCAGCGACGCCCCATGCGCTGGTTCGTCCGCGGCGACATCGATGGCTTCTTCGGGCTCGCGCTCGACAACCTCGTGCAGCTGCTGTTGGTCGATGCGCTGTGCCGCCACGTGCTGGGCTTCCCCGACACACTGCTGTACGGCCGCGTGCTGCCGGGCGTCGCGATCTCCCTCTTGGTGGGCAACGTCTACTACGCGATCCAGGCCCGCAGGCTCGCGGCCGCGACCGGCCGCACGGACGTATGCGCCCTGCCCTATGGCATCAACACGGTCTCGCTGTTCGGGCACGTGTTCCTGGTGATGCTGCCGGCCAAGCTCGCCGCAGCAGCCGCCGGCCACCCCAATCCCGTCGAGGTCGCGTGGCACGCGGGACTCGCGGCGACGATCGGCTCCGGCGCCATCGAGCTGGTCGGCTCGCTCGTCGCCGACACGCTGCGTCGATGGACCCCGCGCGCGGCCCTGCTCGCGACGCTGTCGGGCATCGCGCTGGGCTTCATCTCGCTGGGGTTCCTGTTCCGCACCTTCGCGCATCCGGTCGTGGGCCTGTCGACCTTCGCGATCGTCATGCTCACGTACTTCGGCCGCGTCCGCTTCCGCGGCAATCTGCCAGGCGGGCTGGTGGCGGTCGCGATCGGCGTGACGTTGGCGTGGACCACCGGCCTCGCGCCGGTCGGCGAGGCGCCGTTGAACGCCGGCGTACACCTGCCGGTGCCGGTCTTGGGTGCGCTCGCCGATGCGTTGGGTGGCGGCTACGTGCTCACGTACCTGTCGGTGATCGTGCCGATGGGGCTCTTCAACCTCATCGGATCGCTGCAGAACATCGAGTCTGCCGAGGCCGCCGGCGACAGCTTCCGCACCGCGCCGTCGCTGGCGGTCAATGGCCTCGGTTCGATCGCCGCGGGCCTGTTCGGCTCGGTGTTCCCGACCACGATCTACATCGGCCACCCCGGCTGGAAGGCCATGGGCGCGCGCGCGGGCTACTCGGTGCTGAACGGCGTGTTCATCACCGTGGTGTGCTTGACCGGCACGCTCTCGAGCATCGCGTGGGCGGTGCCGGTCGACGCCGGCATGGCCATCGTGCTGTGGATCGGCCTGGTGATCACCGCGCAGGCCTTCGAGGCCACGCCACGTCACCACGCACCCGCGGTGGTGCTGGGCCTGTTGCCGGGGGTCGGAGCCTGGGGCGCGTTGATGGCGAAGAACGGCCTGCGCGCCGCCGGCATGGGCACCCCCGAGGCACCGTTCTCGCCGGCGCTCATCGACGCGTTCGCGCGCAGCGACACGTGGATCCACGGCGCCTTCGCGCTCGAGCAGGGCTTCATCTTCACCTCGATGATCCTCGCCGCGAGCACCGTCGCGGTGATCGAGCGACGCTTCGAGATCGCGGCCGCGTGGTGCGGCGTCGGTGCGGTGCTCGCCGTCACCGGGCTCGTGCACGGCTACGCGTTCACGCTCGGCGACACCGTGATCTCGCTGGCCCCGGCGTGGCCGTGGGCGGCGGGCTACGGCGCCATGGCGCTGGTGTTCGCCGCGGCGCGGTGGCTGACGGTGCCCGACGACGGCGCCGGGCACTGACGCGCGGGCGTCAACCCGGGATCGTGACCGGCGGCCCGCCGACGCAGCCGAACTGGAAGTTGTCGAGCAACACCACCGTGTCGAGCACCGGGTCGGAGAGGTCGAACACCGCGAACACCAGCTCGATGGTCTCGCCCGGTGTGACGCCGGCGGTGGTCGTCAGCCACTTCGTGCCGGCGTGGCCCTCCATCGCGGTGCCCGCGAGCTCGGGCGCGGCGCACGGGGCCGGGCAGTCATACGGGTTGGGCGCGTCCTTGTAGTCGAGGAAGCCCGCGTTCAGCGAGATCGGGTGCCCCATCTCGTCGAACGAGATGTTGCCGGTCCACATCTCGGACTCGAGCCAGCCGATGTACATGTCGTTGAAGCCCGACTGGTAGTAGTTCGGGTACTCGGTCGAGAACATCGCGAGGTCGTAGCTGAACCCCGGGTTGCCCGCCGGCACGCCGACCGAGAAGCGCAGCTCCGCGTAGTCGTAGGCGCCGCTGCCCTGATTCCACTGATCCTCGACGGTGTTCGAGCAGTCGCCGGTGCCGACGAGGGTGAAATCGTCGGCGCACGTGTCCGTGGTCGAGACCTTCGTCGTCACCATCGGTGCCGGTAGGTTGGCACCGTTGTCGACGAAGCCGGCGACGTCGGTCGAGGCGAACAACCCAGCCATCGTGATGTCCTGCGCGCGGCCGCTCGACATCACGAGGAACTTGTCGCCCTCGCGCGGGGGGTACGGTGCGGGCACGAAGGTGCCGAGGTCGCCCTCGTGCACGTAGAACGACTGGGGATCGCCGTTGACCATCCCGTCGATCTGCAGGCCCCCCGGGCAGTTGAGCCCGATCGCGTGCCAGATGTCGTCGTCCATGTGATCGCACGGCACGTTGTTCGCCACACACTCGGCGAACGGCGTGTCGGGCACGAGGCCGAGGTCGAACTTCGCGGGGCCGGGGTCGAAGGGGCCGGTGCTGGTGCTGCCGCCCTCGTCCGCGCCCGCGGTGCCGGCGTCGTCGCCACCACCGCTGCCCGGCGCACCGCTGCTCGAGCTACCGGTCGCCGCGGTGTCGCCGTCGTCGGACGCTACGGTATCGATCCCGACGGTCGCTTGGCTGAGGTCGCCCTTGCCATCCCCGCACGCAGCGAGCACGGCGATGATCGTGACCGCCGTCGAAGAACCAACTCGTGCTCGCGTTCGCTTCGTGGTCATGCGCATCGACGCGGCCGCCCGACTGGCACCGCTGCCCCCCGCGTCCATGGTCCCCGCGCACTGCATCCATCGCAATGCTTGCGGAGCGTCGACGGCGATTCGGCCAGTCCGCGCCGACGCGTGTTTGGCTTGGTAGCATTTGTCCTGCAGAGCCATCGCAAGAAGTGGTCCAGCTCGCGTATTTTTCGGCCGCCTCGCGCGCTTTCCGACTTGGCGACGCGCACGCCATGGCGCACAACGACGCTCAAGATGCTCCGCAACGTCTCCGCCCTCTTCACCGTGCTGGCGCTCGCGACCGCCTGCCACCCCACGCGCAAGGAGCTGCAGGCCGAGCTCGATCAGGTCAAGCAACGCCTGACCGGCGTCGAGCAGGAGAACCAGACCCTGCAAGGCAAGATCACCCAGCTCGAGCAAGATCTGAAGAGCCGTGACGAGCGCATCGCGGCGCTCGAGAAGGAACGCGACGGCATGAATGCCGAGCTCGCCGGGCTCCGCGACGAGCAGGCCCGCCGCAAGGCCGAGCTCGACACCTTCCGCCAGCTCTTCGCGCGCCTGAAGAAGCTCATCGATGCCGGCACGATCAAGGTCTCGTTCCGCAAGGGTCGCATGATCGTCGAGATGGCCTCGGCCGTGCTGTTCGACTCCGGCAAGACCGAGCTCAAGCCCGGCGGCGCGACGGCGCTCGACGAGTTGGTGGTGGCGTTCCAGTCGGTCGCCGATCGCGACCTGCTGATCGCCGGCCACACCGACACCGATCCGATCAAGACCCGACGATTCAAGTCGAACTGGGAGCTGAGCACCGCACGCGCAGTGGTCGTGGTCGACTACATGATCTCGAAGGGCTTCCCGGCCGAGCACCTCGGCGCCGCGGGCTTCGGCCAGATGGATCCGGTCGCGCCCAACACCGACGAGCAGGGCAAGGCGCAGAACCGCCGCATCGAGATCGTGCTCATGCCCAACCTCGGCGAGCTCAAGGGCATCGAGGACATGATCTCCGGCAAGCCGGCGAAGTAGTCCGGCACGCAGCGGCTCGGCCGTCGGCGGGCGACGGCCCGAGCCAGGCGCAGCGGGCGGCCGCGAGCAGGGCCGCCGCTGCTCGTGCATCGATTCAGCCGACCGGCGTGGCGACGTCGCACGCCGCGGCGATGCGCTGCAGCGCGGCGTCGAACGTAGCCGCGTAGTCGTCGTCGCAGACGTCGCCGCTGCTGCCGTACTCGAACATCTCGGTGAACTCGAGCAGCCGCGTCGCGACCTCGGCCCCCGCGAGATCGGGCGGCCCGGGTGGACACGCGTTGGGCCGCGGCACACCGACGAGGGACAGCACCACCACACGCTGGGCGTCGTCGTGTTTCACCGCGACGATGCTGTCGTACCAGCTCGAAGGATCACCACGGGAGTCCGCGGCGTCGTCCTCGTCGGTGATGATCGTCAGCACCAGCAGCGCATCGCGCCGCAGGAACTCGCGGTTGCAGGCACCGACGCCCTCGCCCGTCAGCGCCGCGATGGTCGCGTCCATCGGCCGCTCGATGCCGCTGCCCTCCACGCCGACCCTGCCGGTGCAGGCGAACGTCCGCGCGAGATCGTCGACCGGGGTCATGAACGCATGGTGCTCGGCGAACGGTCCGCACTGCGCGTCGCTCGAGCCGTCACCTCCGGTTCGGGTCGTGAGCGCGCCGAGTCGCTGACAGCCGCCTTCGTTGAAGAGATTCTCGTCGGTCGTGATGACCCCGACGTGGTAGTCGGCGTCGCCGAGCAGCTGCTCGATGCCCGCGATGAAGCCGGGGAAGCTGGCGACCAGCTGGTCCTGCTCGTCGCCCATGCTGCCGGAGTTGTCGATCACGAACAGCAGGTCGACCGCGTTGCAGGGTTGCACGGCGGCGACGTCGGGCTTGGGCGCGAGCGCACCGCCGGTGGAGCTCTCGGTCGAGTGCTCCACCGGGTCGTAGTCGATGGGCGGCGGCAGCCGCTCGGGTGCGGCACATCCGAAGACTCCGAGCAGCATCGACCACGTCGCGCGCGTCATGTGACCGCGCGATCACTTCAATCGCCGTTCCACCGCCGTTCGCCGCCGGCGCAGACCCGGCCCGCGCGCGGCCGCGGGTCCCCGTGCGTCCGCGATCAGTCCACGTCGCGCAGGCGCCACACGTTCTCGCCGTCGCGCTCGACCAGCCGCTCGGCCACGAGCTTGCGCAGGTGGGCCTCGAGCGAGCGCTCGGCCAGCGGCCACAGCCACTGCGGCGTGTCGGCATAGGCCGCCGCGAGCACCGCAGCCAACGGCCGCGGCTCACCGGTGATCGCCGACAACACCGCGGCCTCGCGCGCCCGTCGATGTGCGACGTACGCCGCGATCGCCTCGCCGGGGGCCCGCAACACCGGCCCGTGCGCGGGCACCAACGCGACCGCCCCCAGCGCGTCGATGCGTCGCAGCGAGTCGAGGTAGGCCGCCATGTCGCCGCCGTCGTAGGGGTCGATGAGGATCGTCCCCTCGCCCGCCAACATGTCGCCGACGTACGCCACGCGGCTGCGGGTCTCGAGCAGGACCAGGTGCCCAGGCGCGTGTCCCGGGGTGAACACCGCCCGCAGCTCGACGCCGTCGCCCAGCGTCAGCGTATCGCCGTCGTCGAGCGGGCGATCGATCGCGAACGGCAGCCGCGCAGCGGTCTCGGGATGGGCGAGGATCGGCACCGCGCCACCGAGGCGCTCACGCAGCGGCGCGGCGAAGCCGACGTGATCGCCGTGGTGGTGCGTCAGTACGATGGCGTGCGGCCTCACACCGGCCGCCGCGAGGCGCTCGACCTCACCGACCAGGCGCTCCTGCTCGTCGGCGTGCGGCGTGGCCGGCTCGATGATCACCAGCCGCGTGCCCCACACCAACAGCGTGTTGGTGCAGGTCGCCGGCGGTAGCGTGGGCGTGCGCAGCGGCAGCCGCAGCACGCCAGCGGCCACCGTCTCGGCGTCGGTCGGGTTCACGCGGCCTGGATGATCGTCCGGGTCTTGCGACGGCGATAGCGCGCGCGGCACGGCATCCGCGGGCCCACCAGCAATCGGTTGTAGTCGGGCTCGTAGCGGGGCTCCAGCAGCTCGAAGTCGAAGTTGCGCAGCAGGTGACTCCAGATCGCCCGCAGCTGCAGCTGGGCGAACACGATGCCCATGCAGCGGTGACGGCCACCGCCGAACGAGATCCAGCCCATCGGGTTCTTCTTGTCCTCGTCGCGCTCGGGCCCGAAGCGATCGGGGTCGAAGCGGTTCGGATCCTTGAAGACCTCGGGGATGCGATGGGCCATCGCCGGCGAGGTCATGATCATCGCGTTCTCGGGCACCCAGTAGCCGCCGTGCTCGAAGCCCTTGAGCACCCGGCGCATCATCATGATGATCGGCGGGTACAGCCGCAGCGCCTCCTTCACGGCGCACTCGAGGTCGTGCATGCCGCGGAGGTCGTCGAGCGTCAGGTCATCGCGATCGCCGAGGATGCGGTCCTGCTCCGCGCGCAGGCGGCCGATCCACTGCGGGTTCTGGTTGAGCAAGATGCCCGTCCACGCGAACGTCACGCCGCTGGTGTGGTGGCCGGCGAACATGATCGCCAGCAGCAGGCCGGTCATCTCGTCCTCGGTGAGGCGCTGGCCGTTCTTGTAGGAGGCGTCCATCAGCGTCTGCAGGAAGTCCTCTTCGCTCAGGCCCTTGGCCCGACGCTCGCGCACGATCGTGCTGACCAGCTCCCCCAGCCGCGCGCGGGCGCGGTCGCGCTTGCGGAACGCGGGCACCGGCAGGTGCGGGGCGAAGAAGGCCAGCAGGTTCAGGCCCGCCTCCATCTCGTAGTAGAGCTTGGCGAACTCGTCGGACAGCGAGGCACGGAAGGTCGGGCCCAGCAGCGATCGGCTCGAGGTGTAGATCGTCAGCTCGTTGCCGACCTTGTAGAGGTCGACCTCGCCCTCGTCGCCCCACTTGCCGAAGTACTCCTCGGCCTCGGCCACGAAGCCGGCGGCGTAGGTGCGCAGACGGGTCTCACGCAGCGCGTCATGGAAGAACGCCAGCTGCTCCTTCATGATCTCGGGCTCGGCGTCGTAGGCGATGCCCTTGCCGAAGATCGGCGTCATCAGCTTGTAGACCTCGCGCATGCTGACGTCGTCGTCGCTGAGCCGGAAGAACTTCTGGTGCGCCTTGGGCCCGCTCATCACGACCGACACCGGCGAGCCCGGCAGCTTGAGCGAGAACATGTCGCCGAAGCGATCGCGGCCGCGCTGGAACAGCTCGACCGGGCGGCGGCGCAAGTCCAGGGCGTGACCGAGCAGCGGCAGCCCACCCGAGAGCATCGGCGGGAGACGATGGTTGCGGCTGGTCGAAGACTCGGTGGCGGCGGACGTATCCATGGTTTCCTCGTCGCGCCCGGCTTGGGACGCTTTGGCGGCAGACGCTACCGCCAAAGCACCCGGCGAGGGAATCAGTCGACCCCGCGCAACTGTGGCGGCTCGCACGCTCGCGCGTGCGTCAACGCGCCGACCCGCGCGCGGTGCTGCAGCCGGTTGGCCCGCGTGCCAAAGTCGGCGTGCCCGACCGCACCGCCCGCTCGGGCTCCGCGATCGCCCCGCGATCCGGAAGCACCCCGACAATCGTGACCGGGCGACTGGGAGACCCGCAGCAGCGCTGCTATCTTAGTCGGCTAGGATGTCGGCACCGACGACCGGGCGCTTGATCGTGGCGACGCCGCCCGAGCTCGTCATCCACGATGCGCCCTCGCCGTGTCCGTACCTCGATGAGCGCGTGGCCCGCCTGCCGCTGCGCCTGCCGGTGCGCGCGTTGTCGCGACAGGAGTTCGAGAACCGACTCGAGGTCGGCGATCGCCGGCAGGGTCTGCTGCTCTACCGAACAGCGTGTCCCAGCTGCAACGCCTGCGAGCCGATCCGCATCGACGTCGACGCCTTCGCGCCGGGGCGTTCCCAGCGACGCGTGTTCCGTCGGGGGGAGCGCGAGCTGACATGCGAAGTCGGTCGCCTCGAGCCCACGCTCGAGAAGGTCAACCTCTACAACCGCCACAAGTTCGGTCGCGGGCTGTCCTCGGGTGAGCACCCGATCGATCTCGATGGCTACCGCGCCTTCCTCGGCGAGTCCTGCTGCGACACCTTCGAGCTGCGCTACCGCCTGGGCAAGCGGCTGGTCGGCGTCGCAATCGTCGATCGCGGCGAGCGCTCGCTGTCGGCGGTCTACTGCTACTTCGATCCGACCCTGCCCGAGCTCGGCATCGGGACCTACTCGATCCTCAAGCAGGTCGCGCTGTGTCGCGGTTGGGGGCTCAAGTGGCTGTACCTCGGCCTCTACATCGGCGAGTGCGCCTCGATGGCGTACAAGTCGCGCTTCCTTCCCCATGAGCGCCTGCTCGGGGATCGATGGGTGACCATCGAGCGCGAGCCCGACCCCGCGCGGTAAAACGGCGCCCCTGCGCCTCGCTGCGGCCGAATGCACCGGCCTCTCGCCCCCGCGGGGGCCATTGCGCCCGATGTGCCCGTTCGTGCAGCATCCCCGCATGTCGATCGCTGTCGACTCGGAAATCGGGCTCCTGCGCAGGGTCCTCGTGCATCGCCCCGGCGACGAAATCGTGCGGATGACCCAGCACGACCTGTCGGGGATGCTGTTCGACGACATCCTCGCGCCGGTCGAGACCCAGCGCGAGCACGACGTCATGGCCGACATCCTGCGCGGCGCAGGGGCCGAGGTGCTGGAGTTCGAGAACGTCCTGCGCAGCGCGCTGGCGAGTGCGCCGGCCTCGGCGATCCTCGAGCTGGCCGAGGGCGCGTGCGAGCGCGCGGGTGCGGTCGGCATCGCCGAGGAGCTCGCGGGCTGGCCGGTGCCGCGACTCGCCCTGGCCCTCGTTGCAGGCGCGTACTGGGACGAGTTCCACAGCCGCAACCGCAGCCTCGCGCGGGTGCGAGACGAGCTCGAGGGCGGGCGACCGATGGCGCTGCGCCCGGTGCCGAACCTCATGTTCATGCGCGACCCCGCGATCGCGCTCTACGACCGCGTGTTGGTCGCGCGCATGGCCACCGGCGCGCGCTCGCGCGAGCCGTCGCTGGTGTCGTTCGCCCTGCGGTGGGCGCCCTCGACTGCAGCGCCGATCGAGTTCAGCCACGATGACGTCGCCCGCGACGCCGCGTTCCGCTCGCTCGAGGGCGGGGACGTGCTGGTGCTGTCGCGGCGGGCGCTGATGATCGGCTGCTCCGAGCGCACCACGCCCCAGACCATCGAGCGCCTGGCCGAGGAGGCGCTGTTCCCGGGCCAGCCCGAGCTCGAGTCGATCTACGTCGTCGACATGCCGCACATGCGATCGATCATGCACCTCGACACCATCCTCACCCAGATCGACAAGCGACTGTTCCTCGGCCACGCACCGCTCATCGCGGGCGGCGGCAAGCGGGCGCCGCTGCGCGTCATCCGGCTCACGCGCGACCAGCCGCCGAGCGTGATCGCGGCCGCGACGGTGCTCGACGTACTACGCGAGGAATTCGGCCGCGACGTCGAGCTGGTGCCCTGCGGTGGCCACGACCCACTGTTCCAGGAGCGTGAGCAATGGACCGACGGCGCCAACGCAGTCGCGCTGTCGCCGGGCCACATCCTCCTCTACGCGCGCAACACCGCCACCATCGAGATCCTCGGCGAGCACGGCTTCGACGAGGTCCGGCTCGGCGTGGTCGTCCCCCCCGAGCAACGCGCGGCGCTGGTTCGCGAGGGCATGAACCGGCCCCGCACCGTCTTCACCTTCACCGGCGGCGAGCTTTCGCGGGCCCGCGGCGGTGGCCGCTGCCTGACCATGCCGCTGCAGCGCGAGGCGGTGCACGCATGAGCGCGCATCGACGTCACGAGTGGGGCACCCAGCCGCCGCCGCCGGTCGCGGTGGTCGCGATGGGTGGCCACGCGTTCATCCAGTCCGGCGAGAAGGGCACCTACGAGGACCACGAGCGCAACGCCCGGCAGATCTGCAAGGAGCTGATCGTGCTGGTCGAGCGCGGCTATCGGCTCGTGATCACCCACGGCAACGGGCCGCAGGTCGGCGAGCTCTTGCTCCGCCAGGAACTCACGCGCAACGAGCTGTCGCGGTGGCCGCTCGACGTGCTGGTGGCGCAGACCGAGGGCAGCCTCGGCTACCTCATGCAACGCGCGATGCTCAACGAGCTCAACGCACGGGGCATCCACCGCTGGGTCGTCACGCTGGTGACGCAGGTCGTCGTCGACGGCGCCGACCCGGCCTTCTCGAACCCCGCCAAGCCGGTCGGCCCCTTCCTCACCGCCGAGCAGGCGCGCAAGGCCAAGGACGACTACGGCTGGACCATTGCGGAGGAGGCCAACCGCGGCTGGCGACGCGTGGTGCCGAGCCCCAAGCCGCAACGGATCGTGCAAGCGGACATGGTCCGCGAGATCGTCGCCTCGGGGAACATCGCGGTCGCCGGTGGTGGTGGTGGTGTGCCCGTCACGCTCGATGCCGCAGGTGCCTACGAGGGTGTCGAAGCCGTGATCGACAAGGACCTCACCTCGAGCGTGCTCGCGACCGACATCGGTGCGGACCTGTTGGTCATCCTGACCGCGGTCGATGCCGTCTACCTCGACTGGGGCACGCCGCAGTCGCGCCGCCTGGGCGCGGTGACCATGGCCGAGTGCGAGCGCCACGTGGCCGATCACACCTTCCCGCCGGGCTCGATGGGGCCCAAGGTCGAGGCCATCCACGGCTTCCTCGAGCGCGGTGGTCAGCGCGGTCTCATCACGAGTCCGCGATCGCTGCGCGAGGCCCTCGATGGCCGCGCCGGCACCCACTTCATCGGCCGCATCTAGTACCTCGACACAGCGATTAGCCGCGCGGCGTCGCTGTGACCACGGGCGCTGCCGACTCGCCGGCGGCCGCCGCATGGCGTTGCCGCGCCGCGTTGGCGTGTCGATGCCAACGCAGTGCTGCTTCGGCATCGCGGTCGACCTCGTAGGTGCGCGCGATGGCTTCGGCTGCGCGGCTGGCATCGAGCGCCCGATCCTCGCCGAGCGCCGCAAAGTAGTAGTCGCCGAGCACCCCGCGCGCCTCGTCGACGTCGCCGATCCCCAGCGCGAGCGCGGCGATCGTCAGCTCGGTCGCGCGACGCGGCGGCCGGACCGGGTCGTGCGCGGCCTGCTCGGCCGCCGCGTCCTGCGGTGGCGTGGCGCCGGCCGACGATTGCCACGCCGTGGTGACACCGAGCGCCGCGAGCCCAGCGACCGCGAGGCCGAGCGACCAACGCGGCGCCCAGCGACGCGGCGCTCCACGTAGCTCGCTCGCCAGTGCGCGCATCGAGGAGTGGCGTTCCTGCGTCCGCGGCGACAATCCACGCAGAATCGCCGCGCGCACGTATCCCGGCACGTCGAAGCCGCGCATCGGCGGCATCATCTGGAGCTTGCGCTTGGCCCGGGCCAGCTGGAACGTGTCGGGCCCGATGAAGGGACGCACGCCGAACAGCGCCTCGTAGAGCGTCGCGCAGAAGGCATACTGATCGCTGCGTGGCTCGACGAGCTCGCCGGCGTGTTGCTCCGGTGCCATGTACGCCGGCGTGCCGACCGACATCCCCGTCTGCGTCAACGACCCGGCCGGATCATCGCCGTCGGCATCGAGCACGTCGACGTCCTCGAAGGTCGACGCCGACGACTCGGGCGCGCAGAGCGTTGCGAGCCCGAAGTCGGTCACACGCACGCGACCGTCGTCGCCGATGAGAATGTTCTGGGGCTTGACGTCGCGGTGCACGACGCCGGCGTCGTGGGCGGCCGCGAGCCCCTCGGCTGCGGCACACATCACCGCGACGATCGCCGACCAGCTGCGCGTCTTGGTCAACCACGCCGCCAGCGTGGAGCCGCGCACGAACTCCATGGCGATGAGCAGCTGCGTGCCCACGCTCTCGATGCCGTAGATCGGCACCACGTTGGGGTGCGCGAGCTGGGCCATCGCACGGGCCTCGAGCTGGAAGCGCGCCCGCGCGACCACCGAGTTGCGCGGCGGTCGATCGCGGCCGGGTCGCTCCAACCGCAGCAGCTTCAGCGCCACATCGCGATCGAGTCGCCGATCGTGGGCGCGGAACACCACCCCCATCGAGCCGGTCGCGACCTGTTCGACGATTCGATAGCGGCGCAGCGCCCCGCTCCACGCCGGCTGTGGTCCCGTCGGCGGCGACGGGCACGGCGTCAGGGAGCGGTCGAGCGCGGGCGACAACGGCGGTCCAGGGGTGGGTACGTCGCCCACCCGCAGATGGATCGACGCCACC
Source organism: Deltaproteobacteria bacterium (assembly GCA_016709225.1). Classification (NCBI taxonomy): domain Bacteria; kingdom Pseudomonadati; phylum Myxococcota; class Myxococcia; species Deltaproteobacteria bacterium. The sequence goes on from JADJEE010000012.1 coordinate 403,460, forward strand.
GGCGCGCCGCTATTGCTGGAGAGATCGGACTTTCTTCGCCACCGCATCGACACGCGGCGACGGCCGATCGGTCGAGCGCCCCCTTGCCGGCGTGCAGCTCACTTCGCAGCGCCGATGGCCGGCCCTGCGTCGAGCATCTCCTGCAACGCGTCGCACTCCCACTTCGCACGCAGGTTGGTCTCGACCACCTGATCGAGGTCTTCGAACGCCGCTGGGCTCCCGGCCGCCGCGACCGCGTCGCGCGCCAGCCCCAGCACCGCCTCCGCGTCGACACCCTCGCCGGGCAGCGCGTCGAGCCACGCCTGCAGCGGTGCGGCGGGCCTGGGCTTGCGCTCCGCCACCGACTCGGCGGCATCGCACAGCGCGAGCAGCTGGCCGTTGATCTGCTCGAGGTTGCCGCTCAGCTCGCGCATCGACTTCACGCGCTTGGTCTCTTCGCCGCCGACCGGCGCCAGCTGCAGCGGTACCTCGGGGCCCTCGGCCAGCAGCTCGCCGTCCTCGCCGCCGTCGCGTCGGACCCCGGTCGGGAACGGCTCGTAGAACGCCTTGCCACGCAGCAGCACGTTCACGGGGCCGAGCGCGATGCTCGGCACGTACGTCACCATCATCAGCCCGACCAGCATCACGCCGATGAACGGCACCACCGCCTTGATGATGTCGCCGATCGGGCGGCCGAACACGCTCGAGGACACGAAGAGGTTGAGGCCGATGGGCGGCGTCAGGTAGCCGATCTCGAGGTTGACGATGAAGATGATGCCGAGGTGGATCGGGTCGACGCCGAGCTCGAGACCGATCGGCGTCAGCAACGGCGCGATGATCATGATGGCGGAGATCGAGTCCATCAGCGCGCCGACGACCAGCAGCAGCAGGTTCACCACCAGCAGGAACTGCACCGTGTCGAGCTTCATCGACAGGATCAAAGCCACGGCCTGATCGGGGATCTTCTCCTCGACCAGGAAGTCGTTGAGCCCGAACGCCAGCGCCATGATGATGATGAGCGACCCCATCATCACCGCCGACTCGGCGAGTAGCTTGGGCAGCTGGCCCACGTTCAGCTGCCGGTGGATGAAGAGCTCCACCACCAGCGCATAGATCACGCTGACCGCGGCGGCCTCGGTCGGGGTGAACAGGCCCGTGTAGATGCCACCGAGGATCTGGACCGGCAGCAGGATCGCCCACAACCCGTCACGGACGGCGACCCAGATCCCGCGCAGCGAGAAGGGCTCGCGCAGCCGGTTGCCGCTGCGCACCGCGTGCACGACGCTGTACGCCCCCAGCATGCCGCCGATGAGGAACCCCGGCAGCACGCCGGCGAGGAACAGCTCGCCGACGTCCATCGTGACCGAGCCGCTCGCCACGATCGCGAACACGATCATCGGAATCGACGGCGGGATGACGATGCCCAGCGAGCCCGCGGTCGTCACCAACCCGAGGCTGAACCGCTCGGCGTAGCCAGCCTTGCGCAGCGCGGGGTACATCACCGAGCCGATCGCGATGACCGTCACCGGACTGCTGCCGCTGATGGCCGCAAAGAAGATGCACCCGCCGACGGTCGCGACCGCGAGTCCACCGGGCATCCAGCCCACCAACGCGCGGGCGATCGCGACCAGGCGATTGGCGATGTCGCCGGCGCTCATGATCGCACCGGACACCACGAAGAACGGGATCGCCAGCAGCACGTTCTTCGTGGTCAGGCCCGCCATCTTCGCGGGGAAGGTATCGAACCCGCAGACCGTCTCGGGGTCGAGCGTGCTGCAGGCCCCCCAGTCATCGTAGCCCTCGCCGTACAGCAGGAAGCACAGCGTGGCGAGCACGCCGATGATCACGAACAACGGCGACCCGAGCGCGATCATCAGCGCCAGCGCGGCGATCAAGAGCAGCAGGCCGGAGCTCCCCGCCCCACCTTCGCTGCCCTCGAAATCGAAGCTGTCGGGACCGCTGGCCTCCGGGGCCGCGACCCCGGCAAGCGCATCGCTCGGCGTGCCCGAGAACGCCAGCACGACCACGACCGCCAGCGCCACCACGGTCAGCAGCCACGCGCGCGTCAGCGGCGAGATCCTCCGCAAGCCACTCATCGCGGCTCCTCCCCGCCTGCGGCGCCCTCGTCACCCTCGTCACCTTCGTCACCTTCGTCGGCCGCGGCGTCGTGGCGATCGGTCACGACCTCGCTCTGCGCCACCACCACCTCGCCGGCACGGACCGCAGGCGCGGAGGTGACCCTGGGCGCGGGCTCTGGCACGTCGTCGGGGATCGCTCGCACGGCCTCGGTGGGGATGTCGGCCTCGACGCGCGCCGGCGAGCTCGCCAGCGACGCAGCGACGGCCGCCTTGGTCGCATCGTCGACGAGGCCATCGAGCGCGTCGGTCTCCTTCAAGCGGCCCTGCATCGCGGCGACGGCCTGCGCAGCGAAGCGCGCCGCCATCACGGCGAACGACAGCGGCAAGGCGATGAAGGCGATGTACTTGGGCAGCGACATGCCCTGCACGATGCCGCCGAGGTGCTCGGTGGACTCGTACTCGTCGTAGTTGAAGGCGATGTAGCGCAGCGAGAGGAACATCAGCCCGAAGCAAAACGCCGTCGTCAGCCCTGCCGAGGCCGCCGCCACCCACTTTCGCATCGACGGCGGGATGTGGCGCTGCACCGCCTCGACCCGCAGGTGCTTGTTGTCGTGGGCGGCCATCGACGCGCCGAGGAACCCGACCCACAGCGTCAACACCAGCGCGAAGTTCTGCGACCAGATCAGGCCATTGGGCAGCACTCGCAGCAGCAGCTGGATCAGCCCATAGACCACGACCGTGCCGCCGACGCCGAGCGCCGCGGCGACCGGGTGCGACAGCGGACGGGGCCGCGTGCCGGTGCGGATGCCCGACCACGCGAGCCCCGCAAACAACGCGAACGCCACCCACGGCATCATCGCGGCCGCCGATTCGTGCGCAGCACTGCCGGGCTCGATGGTGCGGCCGAACCACCCCGCGAGCTTCACGTACACGTCGAGCGCCTTGCTGCCGCCGGCCGCAAAGGTGCGGTAGACGACATCGAGGAACACCACCAGCGCCATCCCCAGCAGCGCGGTCACCACGAAGGCGCGCTCGCAGCGGTAGATGACCCGATCGAGGCGCTGCAGAGAGTCCGACACGCGCCGCCGATGCTATCAGGTTCGCGCCCATCGCGAACAGGCCAGGCGATGGGCGCCGTTCACCGGTCGCGCGTCACAGCGCCGCGGTGATCTTCTGGTACAGCGCCTTGCCGGCCTCGCTGGTGCGGCCGAGGAACTGCGCGTGGGTGACCGCGGCGGCGCCCTTGAAACCGGCCTTCATGGTGTCGTCGAGCTCGGTGACGGTGATGTTCTCGTTGCGGAAGTTGTCGAGCAGCGCGCCCGCAATCGCCCGCACGCCCCGGCGCCCCTGCTTCGAGAGGCCCTGCGGGTCGGTCATCATGATCGTCTGGAGGTCGGCCGGCAGCGTGTCCCAGAACTTCTGCGAGATCACCACGACACCGGCCTGGTAGATGTGCTCGGTCACCGTGAAGTGGCTGATCGCCTGGTGCCACGACGCAGCGAACGAGAACAGCGGGGTGTTGTCGTAGCCGTCGACCACGCCGGTCTGGAGCGACTGCACCACCTCGGTCACCGGAATCGGGGTCGGCTTGGTGCCGAACGCCTTCCACATGTCGAGGTGCACCTGCGACTCCTGCGATCGCATCGAGCGGCCCTTGAGGTCGGCGATCGACTTGATCGGGAAGGTCGAACCGATCGAACGCAGCCCGTTCTCCGACCAGAACCACCGCACGAAGCCGGCCTTGAGCAGCAGCGCGTCGAGCTCGGGGCCGACGATCTCGTCGATGATCTTGTCGGCCTTCTTCGGGGTCGGGAACAGGTACGGCAGCTCGAGCACCTCGAGCTCCGGCACGCGGTTGGTCAGCGCCGCGACGCTGCCACCCCAGACATGCACCGTGCCGCGCTTGCACGCCTCGGCAGTCGCCACCTCGTCACCGAGCCCGCCGCCGAGGTACGGCTTCAGCTTCAGGCGCTTGCCGGAAGCCTCGAACAGCTTGCCCTTCAGGTCCTTCATCTGGTTCGCCCACGGCGTGTCCGCCGGTGCCACCGTGGCGAGCTTCATCGTGATGACGTCATCCGCCGCGGCGCTGCGACCGATGAAGAAGGTGCTCGCAGCCCCGGCGGCGGCGGTCTTGATGAAGCGGCGGCGGGATGCGTTCGTGCGGGTCTTGGGCATGGTCAGGGGCTCCTCGTATCGCGCGGGGTTGAAGCGGCTTCCGAGCCGGCCCCCAGGAGGGTGGCGGGCGGCGGGCGTTCGTGACGGTGGCGACGCCGCGGATCTTCGCTTCGCGGTGGATTGTCCGCCGGTGGGACCCTGGCGGTACAGCCCCAATGCCGGGGTCGCGCGCATTTGTCCCAGCGCCCGCGTGCACCGCCGTGCACGATCTCGGGCGGGACCTGAACCAGGGCGCGCGACGCCGCGCGAGCGCACGTGAGCCTGCTCGCGACGACGCCCCCTCGCGTCCCCCTTCGGCCAACGCTCAGCCCGGGCCAGCTCGGCTCGAGCCCAGCCCGCGGCGAAGCTCGCTCAGAAGAGATCGTCCTTCTCGTCGAGCAGCTCGCGTGCCTTCTGCTTCTCGACGATGGTCTCCGCGCGAACATCGGGGATGACGTCGTCGGGGGTCGCAACCACCTCGTTGAGCAGCTTCACGAAGGTGTCCTCGTCCTGCTCCTTCACCGCGAGCTCCTGCGCCCACAGCACCTTGGTGCCGACGTAGGTCGGCGACAGCTCGAGCGACTTCTTGAAGTGCACGCGCGACTGATCGAGGTCGCCACCCGCGAACGCCGGCGCGACCGCATAGAAGGCACCGAAGTAGCGGTGCGGCCCGCCGTAGTAGAAGGTCGGGTCGAGCTCGAGGGCGCGGTCCATCGTCGCCTTCACGTTGTCCTTCTGGCCCAGCAACACGGCGAAGCCCTTGCGCTTGGCCCACTTGCCCAGCGCGCTGGCGTACCAGTACATCGCGGGCACGCCGGGCTTGCCGATCAGCTTCACCGCCTCGGGGAACTTGCCACCCGCGCGCATCTTGGCCTCGAACTCCGGCGAGGCGGCGATCATGGCCCGCTCGCCCCACTTCACCCCGAGGTCCATCGTGCGCAGGTACTCCTTCTCGTTGCCGCGCAGGTAGCCGTCGGCGAGGAAGTAGTTGGCGCGGGTGAGCTTGACGAGCGCATCGAGGTGCTTGGCATCGGCGGCGACGACCTTCTCCCATGCCGCGATCGCAGCCTTGATCTCCGCGGGGTCGGTGCGCTTGGCCCAGTGCCCGTCACCCTCGGCCATCATCGCAGCGGCGTCGCCGGCTCCCGCCTTGTCGCCACCCTTGTCGCCCTCCCAGGCGGCATGACGTCCGGCACAGCCAGCGAAGGCGATCAGGCACGCGAAAAGAAGCGACTTGCTCTGCATGGGTACCCCGTGGGCGTACGCCGGCAACCGAGACGATCGGCCGCACGCCTTCAATCGGCAGGGAGATACACCGGTCACCGCGCGCGCGTCAAACGACGAGCGCCGCACCCGAGCTCGCACGCCCCCTGGCGCGAATCGATGGGGCGGGCGCGAGGGCGCTGGCCGACCCGCTTCGGGCGCCGCGAACCGAGCGTTTGCGACGCCGGACCGCCCCGGCCGGCGCAGGGTTTGGGTATCGTCCCCGGGCCGTGGCCACGCCCGCGAACATCCGTGGCCGCGTCGAGGACTGGCTCGCCCGTGCCAGCACACCGGCGTTCTCGGGTTACGCGATGGTGGCGGCCTTCACCGCCTACTTCGCCATGTACGCCGTGCGCAAGCCATTCGCAGCGGCAGGCTTCGAGGGCACGCAGGTGCTCGGTATCGACCTCAAGATCGCGCTCGTGCTGGGCCAGGTCATCGGCTACGCGCTCTCGAAGTTCCTCGGCATCAAGTTCGTGTCCGAGATCCCGCCGTCGCGGCGTCCACTCGCCCTGGTGGCGCTGATCGGCGCTGCGGAGCTGGCGTTGCTCGCCTTCGCGGTGCTGCCACCGGGTGGGCAGGTCGTCGCGATGTTCTGCAACGGGCTGCCCCTGGGCGCGGTCTGGGGCCTGGTGTTCGGCTTCCTCGAGGGCCGACGCACCACCGAGCTGCTGGGCGCGGGGCTGTCGACGTCCTATATCGTCGCCAGCGGGGCCGTGAAATCGGTCGGCCGCTGGCTGCTCGCCAGCGGCGTCGACGAGGCGTGGATGCCGGTGCTCACCGGCGCGTTGTTCGTGCCGCCGTTCGCGATCGCGGTGTGGATGCTCGCGCGCCTGCCCCACCCCACCGCCGACGACGAGTCGGAGCGCACGCGTCGGGCCCCGATGTTCGCGGCCGAACGCGCGGCATTCCTGCGGCGCTTCGGCTTCGGCATCCTCGTGCTCACCGCGGCGCACGTGCTGCTGACGTCGTACCGCGACTTCCGTGACAACTTCGCCGCAGAGCTGTGGCAGGCGCTCGGCTACGGCGACGCGCCCGCGATGTTCACGTACTCGGAGATCCCGGTGGCGCTCGCGGTCGTGCTCGGCCTGGGCACGATCTATCGCATCCGCGACAACCAACGCGCGTTCTTCGGCGTGCACGTGTTGATGATCGGCGGCGCGCTCGCGGTCGCGGGTTCGACACTGGCGTTCCAGCTCGGGTTCTACTCGGGCCCCGCGTGGATGATCACGGTCGGCATCGGCCTCTACCTCGGCTACGTGCCGTTCGGCACCGTGTTGTTCGATCGCCTCATCGCGGCCACGGGTGCGGTCGGGACCGCGGTGTTCATGATCTACGTGACCGACGCGTTCGGCTACCTGGGCTCGATCGGCGTGCTGTTGTTCAAGAACTTCGCCCACGCCGACCTCTCGTGGTTGGACTTCTTCGTGCGATTCTCCTACGTGGCGGGCCTGGCCGGCGCGGCTGCCTTCGCCACCAGCGCGTGGTACTTTGCCGCCCGCGGGCGCACGCGTCCGCTGCCCGCCCCGTCCGACAGCGAGCCACGATGAACGACGCCCCTTCGACGACCCACCTCATCGATCGCATCGGCGTGCGACCGTGGTGGCGCGGCCGCGACCTCGGACCCCGCGCGCACCTGCTCTTCGGCCTGCTGCTGCCGATGTACGTGCTCGGCATGAACATGTGGAACGTCCACCGGTTCACCGTCGACGACGCGTACATCTCGTTTCGCTACGCGGCCAACCTCGTGGCCGGTCACGGGCTGGTCTACAACCCGGGTGAGGCCATCGAGGGCTACACCAACTTCGCGTGGACGCTGTTGTGCGCCGGCGGCCTCTCGATGGGGGTCGATCCGCACGTCACCAGCAAGGTGCTGGGCGCGTTGTGTGCGATGGGGTCGATGGCGGTCGTCTATCGCCTGTCCGCGCGGCTGCAACCGCTCGGATTCATGCCGTGCGTGGCGACCTGGCTGTTCGCGACCTCGTCGTGCTCGGCGACATGGGCGATCTTCGGGCTCGAGACCGGCATGTTCGAGTTCCTGGTCGCGCTCGGCATCCTGTGGATGTTCGAGGAGCACGACGACGCCAAGCGGTTCCCGCGATCGGGCCTGGTGTTCGCGCTCGCCGGGCTCACGCGGCCCGAGGCCCCGATGTACCTCGGTCTCGCGATGCTCCTGCTCGGTCGCAAGATGTTCGCGCGGCAGAACATCGTGCGCGGGTTGCTCTTCGCGGTGCCGATCGCGATCCATCTGCTGTGGCGGCACGCGTACTACGGCGCGTGGATGCCCGCGACGCTCGCGGCCAAGACCGGCGACCTCAAGGCGCAGTGGCGCAACGGTCGCGGCTACGTGCTGGCCTGGCTCGACCACGCCGGCCCGCTGCTGTTCGTGACCTTCTACGGCTTCGGGCTCGGTGTCGCGCGACGCAGCCGCGAGCTGCTCACGCTGATGGTGCTGTTCGTCGCGGTCGCGATCTACGTGATCCTCGTCGGCGGCGACTGGATGTCCTACTACCGCTTCATGGCGCCGGCCGAGCCGTTCGCGTTCGTGCTGATCTGCGTGGCGCTGCGCTCGGTCACGCAGACGCGTGAGCCCGCGGCGGTGATCGCCGTCGTGCTGGCGCTGGCGTGGGGCATGGTCCATCGCGCCTACGACTTCGAGGGCGCGCGCAAGAAGTTCATCAAGGAAGAGAAGCGCTTCTGGGACAACACCGCCGGCCAGGTCGCGGAGTGGCTGGTCGCCAACGGCAAGCCCGGCCGCGTCGCGCTCGGCGACATCGGCTACGTCGGCTACCGCACCAACTATCCGATCCTCGATCTGCTGGGCCTGGTCGATCCGGTGATCGGGCAGCTCCCGGGCGGCTACACCAAGAAGCACGGCCCCGGCTACACCGAGCACTTCTACGAGGTGATGCCCGAGTGGGCGGTGCTCATCCACAGCGGGCAGGACTGCAAGCATGCGTCGCTCGCGGCCGTGCGGAAGATCGTCGAAGACCCGCGCTTCCGCCGGAGCTACGTGTTGATGGAGAACTTCCAGGTCAACGCGGAGGGCAGCTGGTGCGTGTTCCGGCGCCGCGACTTCCAGCTGTGATGCGCTCGCGGTAGCGTGGCGGTAGCTCGCGTCATGCCGCTCGCCGCCGGAATCCACTGGTTCTCACCCACGCTGCCGCTCCACGTCTTCGATGCGCCCGAGCCCGGGCCCACCGCGCTCATCCAAGCCGGCATCCACGGCGACGAGATCGCCGGCGTACATGCACTCGCCGAGCTGCTCGAGGACGCCGTGCGGCCCACCCACGGGCGCCTGATCGTCGTGCCGGTGATGAACCCGCCGGCCTATCGCGCGCGCGAGCGCATGGCGCCCGGCGGGCTCGACCTCAACCGCTGCTTCCCGGGCGACGCCGACGCGCCCGAGCGCGAGCGTCGACTCGCCCGTCGCTTCATGGATCTCGTGCTCGACGAGGCGCCCGCGCTGGTGGTGACGCTGCACGAGAGCCACAAGCGCTACGACCCCGACGTCAGGCCCTCGTTCGGGCAGACCATCGTCTACGGCGTCGACGCCCGCCCACCCATCGTCGATCGCACGGTCGCCGCGCTCAACGACGAACTCGAGCACGAGAGCGAGCGCTGGGCCCCGCTGTTCTATCCCGTCGCGACCTCGTCGACCGAGGTCATCGTGGCCGCCACGGGATGCGTGGGCCTGTGCATCGAGACCTGGATGGGCTTTCTCGAGCGTCGGCGCATCGACATGCAGCGGCGCGTGGTCGAGCTGCTGTTGCGCGACATCGGCGTGTGTCGGGCCTGACCTGGGTGTGCCGCCTCACGCGCGGTGCTGCCGAGCGCGCGAGCGCACCCACGCGAACGACCCCGTGCAACCACTGCGCGGCGTTGGTTTGACCGCTCGGGCGCCACAGCGGTACATCGAAGGCCATGGATGCCGCCGAGGTGCTGACGCCCGCCGCCGATGAACCCACCGCTGCGCCCGCCGCTGCGCCGGCGGCCGAACAGCGGCTGCGGGCCGCAGCCGACGAGATCTTCGAGCGCACCAGCCCTTACGAGGGTATCGGATTGCGCAACCACTGCCGTCGGCTGCATCGCTTCGCCAGCGCGCTGCTGCGCCAGCGCGGGCTGCAGCTCGACGACGGCGTCGCGTACCTCGTCGCGATGGTGCACGACCTCGGCATCGTCAGCGAGCAGGACGAGGGCGTGAACTACCTCCACCGCAGCCGCGCGCTGTTCCACCGCGAGGCCGAGCGTCTGCCGCTGCCGCCGCTCGACATGAAGGTCATCGACGAGTGCCTGGTCTACAACCACCGCGTGCTCTCGGTGCCGAACCTCAGCGCCGAGGCGGAGTGCTTCCGCAACGCGGTGATGATCGAGCACAGCCGCGGGCTGGTCCGGTTCGGGCTGCCGCGCGACTACGTGCGCGAGACCTTCGACGCGCTGCCGCGCGGCAACTTCGATCGCGTGCTGATGGACTTCACGTGGCGCACGATCAAGCGCGAGCCGCTGACCATCGTGCGCGGGATCTTCTTCTAGCGGTCATCAGCGCCACTTCGGCGCCACTTCACCGGCAGATCGGCGGCTGCACGCCGCTCGGATCCACCTCGCACGCCGGCCCCCTGCCACCCGGGTCGTCGCGCGTGCAGCACGGGCGTTCGACGTCGTCGGGATCACAGACGGCGCCGCTGATCAGGCAGCACGGCGGCTCGCCTTGCCGCGGCTCGGCCTCGCAGGACGCGGTGCAGACCAGGTTGAGCCGCATGCCCTCGGCGCACTGCCCCGTGCTCAGACTATTGAGCTCGAACTGCTCGCCGTCGCATGCCTCGTGCATTGCGTAGATCTCGGGGTCGGTCTCGACCAGCTTCTCGTCGCCCTCCCGGGTGCCGTTGCCACAGAAGCTGCACTCGCTGGTGTCCCACAGGCAGTTGCGACAACTCGCATTGCCGGAGCCGAACTGCAGGCCTTGGTGCGGCGAGTGGACCTCGGTCCGACAGTCGTGTCGCAACACGGCGTCACCGTCGTCGCACTCTTCGCCCGGCCCCACTGAGCCGTCACCGCAGTACGGCGGGCACGCGTCGACGCGGAGTCGACAGGCCAGGCAAGGCACGAGCTGCAGCGTGTCACCGGGGCAGAGCACGTCGCTGTCCCCGTCGCAGGTCTCGCCGAGCGAGACATCGATCCTGCCGTCTCCACAACGCGGTGGCACGCCCTGCGTGCACGTCTCGACGTCCGCGATGATCTCGCAGCTGTCGCCGCACTTCGCGATGCCAGTGGGTAGCCCGATCAGCGCGCACGCCCCTGCGACACTCTCGAGGTCATCGGGCTCGCACTCCTCCCCCGCGGCGCGGTCGATGTAGCCGTCGCCGCAGGCGATGCGGTGCTCGAGCTCGACCAGACATCCGGCGGCGATGGCCCCCACTGCCGTCACGAGCATCCAACCGAGCGCTGCCCTACCACGGCGCACCACCCACTGACGCTAGCACCAACGTTCACGTGTTGCGCGGGCGCAGGTGCGGGACCTGGGTCCGAGCATCGCGGGGCAGTGCCGCCGCGGTGCCGCCAGGTAGCTTGCTGGCGCCCGTGCCGGCGGTGGTCGTGCGCGGCGGCTTGGTGGCGCGGAGCTTTCGAATCGGCGTGGGCGCCGGGTCGACCACCGGGGCTGGCACCGCGGGTGGGCGCACGCGGGGCTTCGACGTGCGCGGCGCAGCGGCGGGGCTCGTCGGCGTGACCACCGTCGCGGCCGAGCTCCGCGGCGGATCGCTCGGTACCGCCACCTCATGGGCCACAGGCGGCGAGACCGTCGCATCGGCCGGTGCCGCGATCGCACTCGACGTCGACGGGAGCACCGGCGCGACCGCGGCGTGGGCCGGCGGCGCAGGAGCCTCCGACGAGCCGCGCTCGGCCGGCGCGACCGCGGGCTCCGGGGCGAGCGACTCGACCTGCGCGGCCGCGGTCGTGGTCGGGTGATCGCTGGCGCCTTCGGGCGCGCGCATCATGAGGCCCGCGACCAACGCGGCCGCCAACGCGACCGCGCCGGCGAACCACCGCTGGTGGCGCTGGTTGGCGCGCAGCATCGAGGGCGGCGCGAGCTCGAGATCCAGCTCCGGCACGTCGAAGCGCGTGACCGGTAGCAACGTCGGCGACGACGTGGTTGCCGCGACCGCGGCGCGCAGCTCCGCGGCCGCCATCGAAGCCGTGGCCGGACGATCCTCCGGACGCTTCGCCAACAGCCGCCGCACCAAGGCATCGATCGGCGCGGGCACCCACGCGGGCAGGCCCGGCACCGCCGCTTCGAGGTGCTTGTGGAGCAGCTCGGGCAGCGAGGCGGCCACGAACGGCGTGTGACCGGCGAGCATCTCGAACATCACCGCACCGACGGCATAGAGGTCGGCGCGGGCGTCGATCTCGTCGCCCATCGCCTGCTCGGGCGCCATGTACCACGGCGTGCCGAACAGCGCGCCGATGCGCGTGAGACGGGGTGCATCGGACGACGAGCGCGCCCGCTTCACCAAGCCGAGGTCGAGCAGCTTCACGCGCTCGCCCGCGGGCGTGCTCACCAGCAACACGTTCTCGGGCTTCACGTCGCGGTGCACGAAGCCATGGCCGTGGATGTGCTCGAGCGCCGCCAGCAGCTGCTGCACGATGTCGAGGGTTCGACGCAGCGCGAGGCTGCCGTCGATGGCCGCGCGCAACGACTGCCCCTCGAGCAGCGGCATCACCAGGAACTTCGCGCCCCGCTCGCTGGTGCCGCAACCCAGCACGCGCACGCAGCCGGGATGATCGAGCACCGCACCGGCGTGGGCTTCGCGGTCGAAGCGCGCGACCAACTTCGCGTCGCCGGCGAGCTGCGGGTGGAGGATCTTGACCGCCACCTCGCCGTCGTCCGCGAGATCCCGTGCCCGCCACACCACGCCCATCGCACCCTCGCCGAGCACCGCGACCAGGCGGTAGCGCCGCACGAGGAGGTCACCCGTGCCATGCGTGTCGATCGGCATGGAAGGGTCGACGGTCGCGCGACCGCGCGCATTCGTGAGGCGGGGGAAAACCGAGCGGCGGATCACGCCCGTGCCATGTGCGCGCGCGTCACCGTGACCCGAGCTACTGAGCGATCACGCCTCGGGTGTGCTTGTGGCCACCATCGACGCTGCACATCCAGCCATCGCCCTTGCGCGGTGGGAACGCCGGGCAGGTCCCGACCATCGCGGCGCGCTCCGGCAACACCCCGCCCGACTCGGGGCCGTCGGAGCACGCACACCAGCCCGCGAGGCAGTGGTAGGGCTCGGTGCAAGCCTGCCCCGCATCCACCGACGCCATCACGCAGGAGCCAGGCAACCGCGGGTCGAGCTCCGAGTCGAACCACTCGCCGCCGCGGTTCTTGCAGAGTGCGGCAGCATTGCAGCCGAGGATGGCGCTCACCAGACCGAGCAGGACGCGCGACACGCCACCACTGTATCAACCGCCCGTCGAGCCCAGCGCCACTGTCGATCGCCGACCCGCAGCAGCTCGTCACGCCGCCGTCCGGGCCGCTGGGCCGTCCGCAGCCCGCCGCAGTAGCCGCGATTTGACGCGGGTTTCGCCCCCGTCGACCGGTCGACGTTGCCGGGCGTCGCAGGGCTTGGTACTCACGATCCGGCATTAATGGCCGCCGGCCGTGATACGGACGCTTCGAAGACGTCCGATGCCGGAGCGTCGCGCAGCGGCATGCGAGCGAGCACCGGGCGCGGTCGCATCCACGACCAGGGCAAGCGCGGGCTCATCCTCACGCTGGTGCTGCTGGCGATCTTTGCACCGCTGGCGAGCCTGAGCCCGTGGTCGCTGTCGGCCTGCCTCATCCTGGGCTGCGGCGTGTACGTGGCCTTCGAGTTCGCACTCGTGAAGGTGCCGGTGCACAAGCTCGAGCGCGATGTCGATCTCGGGGTCGCCGGCGCGCAGGTCGTGCTGCGGATGAAGCGGGAGATGAACGCGCTGCTCGCCGCATCGCAGTTCGGCATCACGCTCACCAGCCTCGGCCTCACGCTGGCGCTCGAGCCCGCGATCCACCACGCGCTCGAGGACTACCAGCGCGTCGCCGCGTTCTCGGCCGCGCTCGCCATGGGCATCGGCGCGATCCTCCACGTGACATTCGGCGAGCTGATCCCCAAGGGCATCGCGCTGGTGGTGCCGGTGAAGGTGCTCTACGCCACGGCGCCGTTCATGCGGCTGTTCCGCATCCTCGCGGTGCCGTTCATCAAGACGTGCAACGCGATCGCCAACGTGATCGTGCAGGGCCTGACCGGACGCAACCCCGACAATGCCGCGCACCACGAGGAGAACGTCGACATCGGGCAGGCGCTCTTCTACGCCTACTCCGCCGGCGAGCTGAAGCCGCAGCAGCTCCGGCTGATGCGCAACGTGCTGGCCTTCACCGATCGCACCGTGCGGGAGGCCATGACGCCGGCGCGCGAGGTCATCTACCTCGACCTGCGGCGCAGCTGGCAGGAGAACATGGCGATCGCCGACGAGCAGGGCTTCAGTCGCCTGCCGGTGGTCGATGGCGACCCGCACAACGTGGTCGGCTACGCCCGCCGTGCCGACCTCATGCAGGCCGAGCTCCGTGGCCAGCGGGACCTCGAGGCGCTGCTACGCCCGATCGAGCGCAGGCCCGAGACCGCCGCCCTGGGCCGCCTCAACCTGTTCCGCGGCTCGCCGATGATCGCAGTGTTCGACGAGCACGACAGCTTCACCGGCCTGCTCACGGCCGAGGACATCGTCGAGCAGATCGTCGGTGAGATCTACGACGAGACCGACGACGCGCCGGCCAAGCCGGAGCTCGAGACGCTCGCGGACGGCTCGCTGCGGGTCGCCGGCTCGATGCTGCTAGCCCCCGCCGGCGAGGCGCTCGACCTGCACTCGATCGAAGAGCACCAGGACGTCGACACCGTCGGCGGCCTCGTGCTGAAGCTGCTCGGACGTCAGCCCCGCGTCGGCGACGTGGTCGAGATCGACGGCTACCGCGTGCGCGTCGAGGAGGCCCGCGGCTTCCGCATCACGATGCTGCACTTCTCCCGGCCCGACGAGCCGCCGCCAGAGCTCGGCAGCGACGAGCGCGTCGCCGAGGCCTGAGGCGTCCGCCGCATCGCGACCGCCCCGGCCTCAGGCTGCCGGCACCGACAGCGACACCTGCAGCGTCGGCTTGACCTTGAGCGTGCCCATCATCGCCGAGTAGGGCGTGATGCCCCAGTCGGGCTGGTGAAGATCGAGCTGAGCCGTCCACACCTCGCCGACGCGACGGGCCGCAAAGGCGATCGAACGGCTGCGGCCGTGCAACTCCAGCGTGCCTTCGATGGCCACGCCACCGTCGTGCTCACGCACCGCCGTCGAGGTAAAGCGAATCTTCGGGTACTTCGACGCGTGCAGCACATCGTCGACGATCGCCTTCTCGATCTTCTTGAAGTGATCCGGACCCAGCTCGTCGCGGGCCTCTTGGCCCTTCTTCATGACGGTCACGACGCGCAGCGAGTCGGCCGCGATCTCGGCCGTGACCGTCTTCGCAGCCTCGTCGATCTGGACGTCGGCGCGCGTGACCTCGAGCTTCAGGTCGTGCGCGAGCGCAGAGAGCATGCCCTCCTTGAAGGTGTACAGAAAGATGTGGGCCCGGGTCGCGTCGTACGTCGTCATGGTGGTGCGCGGCCACGGTGGTGCCGTGGCTTCGTGGGTCCATCCTAGCGCCCAGGCGTTACGCCCCACCAGCGCGGGGCATCCCCATGCAGTAACATCCGCGCCGGAGACCTCCGATGTCCGAGCTCGACCCCGACCAGCGCGTGCAGCTCGAAGCCGCCGCGTTCCGAAGCCTCATCACGCACCTGCAGGGGCGCACCGACGTGCAGAACATCGACCTCATGAACCTCGCGGGCTTCTGTCGCAACTGCCTCAGCAAGTGGTACGCCACCGCGGCGCAGGAGCGTGGCATCGAGCTCGAACTCGACGCCGCCAAGCAGGTCGTCTACGGCATGCCCTACGCCGAGTGGAAGGCGAAGCACCAGAAGTGAGCAGCGGACGGCACGCACGCGTCTCGCTGGAGATCGCGACGCCGGGTCGGGGCATGCAGGACCTCACCGATCGCGTGAACGCGGCGGTCGCGGGCAGCGGCGTGCGCGAGGGGTTGTGCTGCGTGTTCGTGCACCACACCAGTGCGTCGTTGATCTTGTGCGAGAACGCGGATCCGCAGGTCCGTGGTGATCTCGAGGCGTTCGCCGCACGCCTGGTCCCCGACGGCGATCCCTTGTTCCGCCACGTCGACGAAGGCGACGACGACATGCCCGCCCACGTGCGCACGGTGTTGACCCACGCCTCGCTCACGATCCCGGTGGTCGACGGCCGCTGCGATCTGGGCACCTGGCAGGGCGTGTACCTGTGGGAGCACCGCACCGCCGCGCATCGGCGCCGCATCACCATCTCCGTGATGGGAGCCTGACGATGGCACTCGACGAAGGCGAGATGCTGGTGCGCGAGCTCTCGCGGACCATGACCCGCACAATCTCGACGTGGTCACTCGTCGAGCCCGGCGATCGCATCATGGTGGCGCTCTCGGGCGGGAAGGACAGCTACACGCTGTTCGACCTGCTGTGGCGTGCACACGCCCGTGCGCCGTTCGACTTCGAGCTGGTCGGCGTCCACCTCGATCAGGGGCAACCGGGCTACGACGGCGCGCCGTTGGTCGGCTGGTTGGAGCGCTTCGGCAAGCCGTTCGAGATCGTGCACCGCGACACCTACTCGAAGGTCATCGAGGTCGTGCCCGCCGGCAAGACCTACTGCGCCGCGTGTTCCCGCATGCGTCGCGGGATCCTCTACGACGTGGCCGAGCGCCTCGGCTGCAACAAGATTGCGCTCGGCCACCACCGCGACGACGCGCTCGAGACCACCCTGCTGAACCTCTTCTACGCAGGTCGTCTGCAGGCGATGCCGGCGATCTACACCACCGACGACGGCCGCTTCCGGGTCATCCGCCCGCTCATCGAGTGCGCCGAGCGGGACATCGCAGACCATGCGGTGCGCGTCGGCTACCCCATCCTGCCGTGCAACCTGTGCGGATCGCAGGACGGCCTGCGTCGCGACCGCATGACCGCACTGCTCGACGAGCTCGAACGCGACAACCCCCACGTGCGGTCCGTGATGCTGAACGCGCTGCGCAACGTGCAGCCGAGCCACCTGCTCGACCCCGCCGTGCGTCGGGTCGAGGTGCCCGCGAAGGCACCGCGGGGTCTGCCCCTGCACCGCGCCGCCGACGACGACGCCTAGCCGGTCGGCGCCAGGCCAGCCCATGCGGGCGATGCATACTCATGCATCCTCGATGCTCTCATGCGCAAATCTTGGCTGCCCAAGGCCGTTTCGCTTGCTTTGACCTGCATGCATGCGGCATATCCATGCGACGTCCATGGGCATCCGCGACTTCGAAGGCCAGACCCTCGGCTTGTGCGTCTCCGGCGGGCTCGACAGCCGCACCGTCACGCGTCGCCTGCTCGATGCGGGTTGCCAGGTGGTGTGTTTCACCGCCGATCTCGGCCAGCCCGACGAGCAGGACATCACCGACGTCCAGCGGCGCATGGAAGCGGTCGGCGCAGAGTCGGTCATCGTCGACCTCAAGCCGCAGATGGCCGAGGCCTGCTTCGCCACCATCAAGGCGCTGGCGCAGTACGACGGTGGCTACTGGAACACCACCGGCATTGCGCGGGCAGTGACGGTGCACGGCCTGCTGGGCCCCATGCAGGCGCGCGGCTGCGGCGTGCTGGTCCACGGCGCCACCGGTCGCGGCAACGACCAGATCCGCTTCGAGCGCTACACCAACGTGCTCGCGCCCCAGATGAAGGTCTACGCGCCGTGGCGCGACCCCGCCATGCTCGCGCAGTTCCCCGGGCGGACGCAGATGGTCGCGTATCTGCAGCAGCTCGGCCTCGAGGCCAACCTGGTGCGCAAGCGCTACTCGACCGACGCCAACCTCGCAGGCCTCAGCCACGAGGCCGAGGACCTCGAGGACATCGAGACCTCGTGCCTGATCGTGGAGCCGATCATGTGCGTCTGGCCGCAGCGGGCCCCCGACCACGTCGAGACGGTGACGTTGAGCTTCGAGCGCGGCCGTTGCGTCGCCATCGACGGCGGCTTCGCAACGGCGCTCGAGATCATGCAGCAGGCGAACGCAATCGGCGGTCGCAACGGGGTCGGGCTCGCCAACGCGCTGGAGAACCGCATCATCGGCACCAAGAGCCGTGGCGTGTACGAGGCGCCCGGCATGGAGCTGCTGGCATGCGGCCTACGGGCGATCTACCAGGCGGTGCTCGACCGTCGTGCGACCGCGCTGTTCGGACAGATGTCGCGGCTGGTCGCGGATGCGACCTACGACGGGCGGCTGTTCGATCCCTCGGCACGAGCCGCGCTCGCGTGCATCGACGTGCTCGCCGAGCCCGCCACCGGTGTGGTCGAGCTCGGGCTCTACAAGGGCAACGTGTTCGTCCAGCGGGTTCGCGAGGTCGCGGCATCGCTGTACAACCCCGCCGATGCGTCGATGGAGGCCAGCGACGGGCTCGATCCACGCAGCAGCCAGGGCTTCGTGGAGATCCAGCGCGCCGAGGCGGTCGCGCTGGCGCGCGCCGGGCAGATCCGGCCGCCCGAGCGCTTCTGACGGAACGCCAAGGTCCGGGCGCACTACCGGCCGACGGCCGCCGTGGCGCGCACCGGCGACGCGCACGCGAAGCTGCCGAAGCCGGTGCCGACCACCGAGCAACGACCGTCGCCGCCGCAGCTCGAGCCCTCGGGATAGGGCGCGCCGGCGTCGGTCATCAGCGCGACGCAGTCGTCATCGTTCGAGCACTCGCCCGAGCACGCGGTGCCGAAGCAGAGGTTGTCGTACTGGTTGAAGTCCCAGCAGACCCCGCTGATGCACTCGCCGTCGCCGCTGCACTCGTCGCCGATCTCGAGCGTGCCGCTGCCACCGCTGCTCGACTCGCCGCCGCTCGAGCTCCCGCCCGAGCTGCTGCCCGACGAGCCGACGCCCGACGAGCCGCCGGCGGTGGTGTCGCTGCCCGACGAGGCATCACCACCGGTCGACGCGTCGGTGGTCGCCGTGCCGGTCGTGTCGCCGGCGCTCGCGGTCGCGGTCGCGGGGCCGGTGGAGTCCCCGGCGGTGGTACCGAACGTGGTCGACTGCGTGGTCCCGGTGATGTCCGAGGTCATGCCGGAGCTGCCACCGGTGCTGCCGCCGGAGGTCTCGTCGGCGGGGACGCCATCGTCGCTGCATGCCAGTGGCAGCAGCGACGCGCACAGACCGAACACACGCAGGGTCGAAGTCATCCCGGCATGATGCACGAGCGACACGCCGGCGGGCAACCGCGACACGCCGGCGCGCCGCGGTGGCGAAGGCGCGTCAGATGCTCCGTCAGGGGCTACGCAGGGTGCTGACGCTCGCGCCGCGGATCGCGAGCACCTCGGTGGGTCCGCCGTAGTGGGCGGCGAGCCCAACATCGATTCGCCACACGCGCTCGTTGCAGCCCGCGTTGATGCCCTGCTTCTGCACCGTGTGACCCACCACCAAGCGCGCCACGCCGAGGCCCTGTAGCGCACGGCCGAGTCGCTCGCAGGTACCAGGCGCCTCGGCCAGCGAGAACTCGCGGGTCCACAGCGGGGCCTCGGGATCCATGATCGCCGCGACCGTCGCAGACGGGTCGGCGAGCTCGCCTCGCAACAACGCGCGCACGTCCTGGTCGAGTCGACCGAGCGCAGGCACGTGCTCGGGCAGGATGCCGCCGTGCACGAACGCCGTGTCGCCGACGATTGCGACGATGTGGCGTTGCGCCAGCCGTCGCGCCCACGGACCGCCGGGGGCGAACGCGGCCGCTCGTCCGCGGAGCTCCGGTGCGGCGTCGGCCCGCGCCACAGCGCCAGCGACTTCGCCGTCGAAGTCGTGGGCGCCGCCCTCGGTGACATAGCGGAAGTCACCGAGCGCGTTCATGATCTCGTGGTTCCCATTGAGGACGATCATCGCGCCGCCAGCCCGCGCAGCTTCGTCTTCGAGCCTCGCGAGCAGCTCGAGGATCTCGCGCTCGTGGTCACCGCGATCGAGCTGGTCGCCGGTTTGGACCACCACGGTGGTGCCACCGCTCCAGTGATCGGCGGCATCGAGCACGCCGGCCAACCGGAGCGCCCTTCGTGTGGCGTCGACATCGCCGTGGAGATCGCCGATGGCCACGATGCGATCGGCCGCCGCTCGTCGCACCTCGGCGAGCGCGTCGCTGGACGAATCGCGCGCGCCCACGCCTGCAGCCTCGCCCGCCGCCGCGGGTGTGCCCGAGCGCTCACCAGGTCCCGAGCCTTGCGCGGGGCTCGCGGAGTTCGCCCCCGCGCGCACGGCCGCGCCGCTCGCCGCATCGCCCTGTGGCCCCGCCGATGATCGGCTGCACGCAGCCGTACACAGCCACACCAGCACCGTCGCTCGAATTCCGCGCCACACACGCACGTCCATCATCCTACCTGCACTTCGCGCGCAGCGGATCACGCTTCGATCTGGCGGCCCATACCGATATCCTCGTGGACTGCGAATGTCCGCCGTTGCGATTCCACCTGGCGCGATCGGGCGCGTACTCCTCGTCGACGACGAGGTCGCGATCCGCCGGGTCATGGACCGGCTCCTGACGGCCGAGGGGTTCGCGGTCCTGCACGCCGACAGCGGCGAGCAGGCGCTCGAGCTGGTGTGGCAGACCCAGGTCGACACCATCGTGCTCGACATGCGGATGCCAGGGATGTCCGGCCTCGAGGTCTGCCGCCGACTACGTGCGGACGCTCGCACGGAACACACGCCGGTGGTGTTCGTGACCGGCATGTCCGACCGGGAGTTCCGCCGCGAGGCGCTGCAGGCCGGCGCGACCGACTTCCTCGGCAAGCCATTCGACGAGGTCGAGCTGCTGGCACGCCTGCGCAACGCCGTCCGCATCAAGCTCTACTACGACGGGCTCGCGCGCGAGCGCACCGACCTGCGCGGCGCGGTCGAGCGGCAGCTGGTGGAGCTCGACGCCGCGAGCTCGCGGCTCGAGCGACTCCAGCAGGAGCTCGCAGTCGCACGACACGAGACCATCGAGCGTCTCGCCCGCGCCGCCGAGTACCGCGACGACGAGACCGCGGCGCACCTGCATCGCATGAGTCACTACTGCCATCTGCTCGGTCGCAAGGCCGGCCTCGAGGACTACACCTGCGAGATGCTGCGGATCGCGAGTCCGATGCACGACGTCGGCAAGATCGGCATCCCCGATCACATCCTCCTCAAGCCCGGCCGCTTGAGCGCCGACGAGTACCAGATCATGAAGCAGCATGCGGAGATCGGCTTCCGCATCATCTCGGGCTCGAACTCCGAGCTGGTCACCTTCGCGGCAACCATCGCGCACACCCACCACGAGCAGTGGGCGGGCACCGGCTATCCCCAGGGGCTGCGCGGCGAGGAGATCCCCATCGAGGGTCGCATCGCCGCGGTCGCCGACGTCTTCGATGCGTTGACCAGCGCCCGTCCCTACAAGAAGGCGTGGCCGATCTCCGAGGCCGTCGCCCACCTCGAGGCGGGTGCCGGCGCGCACTTCGATCCCGAACTGACGCGGCTGTTCGTGGGTGCGATGGACGAAGTGCTCGCGATCCGCGAGCGCTTCTCCGACGAACCCACCCGCGCGTCCTAGTGTGTTGGGTCCGCGGTGTCTCAGTACGGCTGCTGGCCGTCGTCGTCGTCGTCGCCACCCGACGACGTCCGATCGCGAGCTTGTTCGCGCTCGAGATCCTCGAGCGCCTCCACGGTGTAGCGCGTGGTCGGCTCGCTGCGCAGGCGTGCGAATGGGATCGGCTCGCCGGTCTCCTCGCAGATGCCATAGTCGCCCTCGCGCATGCGCATGAGTGCGGCGTCGATCTCCGCCAACCGGCAGCGCTCGTGATGACCCTGCCGCAGCTCCCGTTCGATGCGGGCGTCCTCGGCCGCACGGTCCTGCACGTCACCGGTGTCGTTGGCGTGCTCGGGGCGGCCGACGCGTTCGCGGATGAGGTCGCGCTCCTGCTCGAGCTGCTCGCGGAGCAGCGCGAGCTGGCTGGCGTCGAGGTGTTCCACGGTGAGGGCACGCTACCACGGGCGCGACGCAGCGGCCGCGATTGCCGACACGGCGGAGTCGCGGGCAGCATCGCCGGCATGCTCGATGCGGAGGTTCACGCACTCGTCACCGAGGCGGCACGGGAGCCGGGGCCAGTGCTCGTGCTGACCGGCGCCGGGGTCTCCGCCGAGAGCGGCATCCCGACCTTCCGCGGCGCGGAGGGCTACTGGACCGTCGGCTCGCGCAACTACCACCCGCAAGAGCTCGCGACCGCAGCGGCGTTCGCCGCGATGCCCCGCGACGTCTGGCGCTGGTACCTGCACCGGCTCGCGATCTGCCGCCGCGCAGAACCCAACGCCGCCCACGTCGCCCTCGCGACGCTCGAGCGCCGCGTCGGCGACCGCTTCGTGCTGGTGACGCAGAACGTCGATGGCCTGCACCTGCGAGCGGGCAACTCGCCGGCCAGGACACTGCAGATCCACGGCAACATCGAGTTCATGCGCTGCGCACGGGGCTGCAGCACCGCGCTGACGCCGATCCCCGACGACGTGGTGCCGGCATCGATCGACGCGCCGCTGTCCGACGACGCATGGGCGCAGCTGAGCTGTCGCCGCTGCGGCGCACCGGCGCGGCCCCACGTACTGTGGTTCGACGAGTTCTACGACGAGGCGCTCATGCGGGCGCAGAGCGCGATCGGACACGCCCGCGACGCATCGCTGCTCGTCGTCGTCGGCACCGCTGGCGCCACCAACCTGCCGCTGCAGATCGCCAACGTCGTCGCGCGCCTGGGCCGCCCGATCGTCGACGTCAACGTCGACATCGACCCCTTCGCCGACCTCGCGCGCCGTAGCGGCGGTGCACACCTCCGCCTGCGTGCCAGCGAGGCCGTGCCACTGCTCGCGGATGCGGTGGCGACGGCGTTCGAGCAGGTCTAGAGCGTCCGCCCGCCCGGGCGCTCTGGTACTGTCGTTGGGACTGACCGCCATGACGCAACACGCGTACGACTTCGTGGTGATCGGCTCGGGCTTCGGTGGCAGCACCGCGGCACTGCGCCTGGTCGAGAAGGGCTACCGCGTACTCGTGATCGAGAAGGGTCGCGAGCTCGGGGCGCAGGACTTCCCGAAGACCAACTGGGACCTCAAGCGGTACATGTGGCTGCCGCTGCTCGGCTTCCGCGGCCTCTTCAAGATGACGTTCTTCCGCCACGTCACCGTGCTGTCGGGCGTGGGCGTCGGGGGTGGCTCGCTGGTCTATGCGTGCACACACCCGGTGCCGAAGGACTCGTTCTTCACGGCCACCACGTGGGCACACCTGGCCGACTGGAGGACCGAGCTCGAGCCCCACTACCGCGAGGCCAAGCGCATGCTCGGCGTCAACGAGACACCGTTTCGCACGCGCACCGACGACGTGCTTCGCGAGATCGCCAGTGACCGCGGGACCCCCGAGGCGTTCGAACCCACCCAGGTCGCGATCTACTTCGGCCGCCCGGGTCAGAGCGTGCCCGACCCTTACTTCGGCGGTCGCGGTCCCTCGCGCACCGGCTGCATCCGCTGCGGTGGCTGCATGCTCGGGTGCCGCCACGACGCCAAGAACACCCTCGACAAGAACTACCTGCACCTCGCGCGACAGGCCGGCGCCGAGCTGCACGCCGACACCGAGGTCACCTCCGTGCAGCCGCAGGATGGCGGTGGCTACCGCGTGATCGCGAGGCGCGGCGCCAGTCGGTGGTCGCGCGAGACCGTCGAGTACTCCGCCGCAAGGGTGATCTTCGCCGGCGGCGTGCTCGGCACGGTCGACCTGTTGCTGCGACTGCGACGCGACCCCGCGGCGCTGCCGAAGCTGTCATCGCGCGTCGGGCACGGCATCCGCACCAACTCGGAGTCGCTGATCGGCGTCATCTCGCGCCGCACCGACGTCGATCTGTCGAAGGGCATCGCAATTGGATCGATCCTCCAGACCGACGAGCAATCGCACCTCGAGCCGGTGCGTTTCGCCGCCGGCTCGGGCTTGTTCCGCCTGCTGATCGCCCCCCACGCTCCCGGAGAGAACGTGCTGCTGCGAGTGGTGCGGCTGTTCGGCATCGTGCTACGCAACCCGCTCGCGGTGCTGCGCGCGATGACGGTGCGCGACCTCTCCAAGCAGACGACGATCCTCCTGTACATGCGCAGCGCCGACGGCACGCTCCGGTTCCGCCACAACTGGCTCGGTCGCATGGCCAGCAGCCGCGACACCGGCAGGGCGCCCACCGCCTCGATGCCCGAGGCCAGCGAGCTGGCCGCACGTGTGGGCGACAAGCTCGACGGTCTGCCGGTCTCGCTGGCCACGGAGACGCTCTTCAACATCCCGACCACGGCACACATCCTGGGCGGTTGCTGCATGGGCAACTCGAGCGAGGACGGCGTCATCGACCACGAGCACCGCGTGTTCGGCTACGACGGACTCTACGTGATGGACGGCGCGGCGGTGTCGGCGAATCCAGGCGTGAACCCCTCGCTGACGATCGTCGCGATGACCGAGCGTGCGGTCGCCAAGATCCCGGCGAAGTCGCTGCCGCGAGCCGCGAGCGGCTAGCACCGAAGGCGCGACGGCGAGGTGGCTTTGATGCCATCGCGCGCGATGCTCTTGCGACCGTCGATCGCCGCTCACGGCGCGGCGTCGCCGAGCAGCAGCTGCAGACGCTCGGCGCGGCGCAGGCCATCGAGCCCGCGCACCCCGGCGCCCGCGAAGGCGTCGCGGGCCTGTTTCGCCCGCGCGCGCGCGGTGTCGCGTTGGCCTTCGTCGTGGCCGCGCGCAGCGAGCTGCGCGAGGCCGAGGTAGGTCTCGGCGAGCTGCACGGGATCACCACCGTGGGAGTGGATCTCGAGCGCGCGCCGCAGGTGCGACTCGGCCTCTGCATCGTCGACCAGCGCCAGCTCGCTGAGCCCGAGACCGGTGAGAGCGACGCCGGTGTAGGGATGCGTCGCGCCCAGCGAGTGCTCGAGCTGCGCGACCGACGTGCGGTACAACCCCATGGCCTCGACCGCACGCCCCTGGGCCAGACGCGCCTCGGCGAGGTTGGCCAGCAACACCGGCGCGACCGGGTGATCGGGCGCGGTCGCCTGCACGATCGCTCGGCCACGCTCGTAGTACTGCGCCGCCTCGTCGTGACGCTGCATGCCCGAGAGCACCACACCGACGTTGTTCAGCTGCATGGCGAGGCCGATCCCGCCGCTCACGCCGTTGCGCTCGAGGATGTCGAGCGCGCGTCGGTGATCGGCGAGCGCCGCTTCGAAGTTGCCGAGCGCCTGCTGGGCGTTGCCGCGGTCCTCGTAGGCGGTGGCCAACGCGGGATGCAGCGGGCCCAGCTGCGCGAGCTGGAGGGTGAGCGCGCGTTCGTAGTAGTCGAGTGCGCGCTCGAAGTGGCCGGACTCGTAGTGGACACCGCCGAGGTCGACCAGGAGGCTCGGGAGGTTCGCCTGGTCGGTCGAGGCCAACGTCGAAGCCTCCTCGAGCGTCGCGAGGGCGGCGACGTGGTCGCCCGAGTCCGTCAACAAGATGCCGCGGTTGACCAGCAACCGCAGGCGCTCCCGCGGGTCGGCACCGATTCGGCGCCACACCGCTTCGGCGGCGGCGATGTGCCAACGGCCGGCACGGGCATCGCGCTGGAGATGACCCACGACATACGCGAGATCGATCTCGATGCCGAGGCGGAGGCGATCGAGCGCGAAGCGCTCGGCGAGGCCGAGCGCCTGTGAAAGCAGCAATTCGGCGCGCTCGGGATCGCCAGCGCTGCCCTCGACGTTCGCAGCCCAGTACGCCACGCGGGCCAGCGTCGGCCCGTGCCCGAGCGCGCGCGCGTCGGACAACGCCACCGCCATCTCCGCCCGCGCCTCGGGCACGCGGCCCGCCTCGGCGAGCACGTGGGCCCCCACCGCCACCCGCCGGGCGCGCTCGGCCCGCTCGCGTTCGAAGGGATCGTCGGGCAACGAGGCGCCCTCGCGCAGTGACTCGACGTCGCCACACTGGTCGGGCTCGGGCATCGACGCGGCCGCGTGCACGGCGTGCTCGACCACCGCGGCGTCGGCCGACTCGAACAGCGTGACCACGCGATCGAGGTGGTCGCGGGTATCGGCGAGGCACGCCTGCCGCAGCTGGTAGACCTCGGCGCTCTGCTCCCCCCGCTCGAACATCGCCGCACACGCGTCGAGGGCCTGCTCGCGCCACCGCTCGGCGTGGTGATCGAGCACGCGCGCAGTGGTGGTCCAGGTCTCGTTCGCAAACGCCGCGCCGGTCCCCGCGAACGAGCGCCGTGCCGCCTCGATCCGATCGGCCGACCATACCTCGTCGATGGCCTTGGACTCGCCCTCGCAGCGGTCGCCGGGCGCGTCGACGCGCGACGGCAGCTGCTGCAGCACCACCGCCACCGCGACCGCACCGCCGGCCGCGAGCACGCCGAGGTGACGACCCGACCGGCTCGGCGCCATCGCGGCCAGCAGCTCGTCCATGCTCGCGAATCGATCGCGTGGATCGGTCGAGAGACCTCGCAGCAGCGCTCGGCGGACCCGACGACCCACGCGGGCATCGGGCGGAATCGGCCGGATGCGCCCCATGACGACGTTGCGGTGGAGGCTGCGCTCGGCGTCGGCCTCGAACGGTCGCAGCCCGAACAACGCCTCCCATGCGGTCACGCAGAAGCTGAACTGGTCGGCGCGGGCGTCGGCTCGGCGGCCCGTCAACACCTCGGGCGCGATGTACCCGGGGGTCCCGAGCACCGCACCGTCTTCGGTGAGCCGCTCGCCCAGGCGCGTGGTCGACCGCACCACTGCGCCGTCGTCGAGGCTGCGCTCGGAGGTCGCGTTGGGCTCACGCGCGAGGCCGAAGTCGACCACGCGCACCGCCAGATCCTCGCGCACGATCACGTTGGCGGGCTTGAAGTCGAGGTGGACCAGTCCGGCGGCGTGGGCCGCCGCGAGCCCGCGGCCGGCGCGGACGAGCACGCGCAGCAGCTCGCGCTCGCGGTGGCCACCGCGCGCGAGCCAGTCCTTCAGCGTGACGCCATCGACGAGCTCCATCGCGAGATAGACCTGACCGCCGACCAGCCCGACGTCGTAGACGTGCACGACGTTGGCGTGGGACAGCCGCGCGAGCGCCTGCGCCTCACGCAGCAGTCGCTGGGCGCCGGGCCCGAAGCGATCACCATCGCGCTCGTGCATGAGCTTGAGCGCGACCTGACGGTCGAGCTCGGGGTCGTAGGCGATCCACACCACGCTCATGCCACCGGCGCCCAGCGGTCGCAGCAGCACGTAGCGACCGAAGCGCTCGCCGGCGTGGTGAGCCGCGAACACGGCGTCGCCGTCCATCACCGACGCGCCGGTGTCGACCCGGCGGGTATCGGCGGACTCGACCTCGGCGTCGCGGGTCTCGAGCTCGTGCGGCGAGGACACTGCGGGACCTCCACCAACAGTGCACGCGTTCGTCCGCCACGCAAAGGCGGCGGATGTCGCACCTACGGCGCGCGCTGCTGCGCCGCGGCATCGGCCTTCGCGGCGCCGTGCAACAGCACCGCCCCGCCGATTGCGATCGGCAGGCCGCACAGCGCGATCGCCCACGACAGCGCGGCCGCATCGCTCACCACACCGATGAGATACGGCGAGCCGGCGTCACCGAACGCGTGGATGCAGAAGGTGTTCACTGCAAATGCGCTGGCGCGGATCGCCGGCGGCACGTTGGCGACGATCGCCGCGTTGAGGGGCCCGGTGTTGAGAAACAGCGCGAACTCGGCAAAGAACGCCAGCGCCAGCGCGGCCTCGAACCCACCGGCGTGGGGCATCGCAAACACCAGCGGGGCCCCGAGCAGCAGCCCCCAGCCGCTGACGCGCAGGTAGCCGCCAGGCCCGCGTGCATGCGCGCGATCCCCCAACGCGCCGCCGACCAGCGTGCCGAGTAGGCCAGCGACCACCGTGACCCCACCGAACGCCGTGTTCGCGGCACCGAGCCCGAGCGCGTACTCGCGCTGCAAGAACGTCGGCATCCAGAACGCGATGCCACCCATCGCGAACGTCATCATCGTCATCCCGATCGTGACGCTGCGCCAGATCGGCGAAGACGCCATCGCACGCCACGCGGCGCGCAGCGGCAACGGCTGCACCTGCGCGACGCCGTCCTGATTGCCGCGCACCGGCTCGGGCATGAACCATGCGACGACCGCGAGCAACAAGCCGGGCGAGCCCGCGACCACGAACGCCGCGCGCCAGCCCCAGGTCTCCCCCACCCAGCCACCGAGCAGGTAGCCAATCGCGCTGCCCAACGGAATCGCGAGGTAGAACCACGCGAGCTTGCGGCCGCGTCGATCGGGCGGGAACAGATCCGCGATGATGGTCGGCGCGACGGTGGCGTAGCCGGCCTCGCCGATGCCGACCAGGCCACGCATCAGCAGCAGCGTGTCGATGTCGGATGCCTGACCACTGCCAATGGTGGCGAGGCTCCAACACGCGACGGCAACCGCAACGATGCGGCGCCGCTGCACGCGATCGCCGAGCCACCCCGAGATCGGCGCGACCACGGTGTAGACCACCATGAACACCGAGCCGACCAGGCCGGTGACGTCGTCGCCGACCGCGAACTCGTGTCCGATCGCGTTCGCGACCGCGCCCACGACGTAGCGATCGATGTAGTTGACGAAGTTGATCGCCGTCAGGACGACGAGCACGACCGTGGCCGTGGTGCGCACCGTCGGCACACGCGTCGTTGCAGAGCTCGAGTCCAGCGGGGTCCCGTTCGCGATCCCCATGGTCGCACGTAACCCGCTCCGCACGGGCGCTGCGCTGCGGTCGGGACCGTTGACGTGCGCAGCTGTTCAGTATATGAAAATCGCGGCCCGCACGCGAAGCTCCGGTCGATCCGGGGTGGCGGGCGCCACGTAACAACAGTCGCGATCAACCGATTGCCACGTTCGACCAACCCCGGACTCAGGCCGGAACCAGGCGGAATCAGGAGAACTACGACGATGCTGAACATCAAGGAAATCGCCACCACGCTCGCCATCCTCGGCTCGGGCGCCCTCGTGCTGGGCGGCTGCAACAAGGACAAGCAGGCCACCGAGCAGCCGGGCGGCGCCGGCGGTGAGACCAAGGCCGAGGGCTCGTGCGGCGAGAAGAAGGCCGAGGGCTCGTGCGGCGAGGGCAAGACCGAGGGCTCGTGCGGCGAGGGCAAGACCGAAGGCTCGTGCGGCGAGGGCAAGGGCGAGGCGAAGGCCGAGGGCTCGTGCGGCGAGAAGTCCGAGTGAACCACTAACCACCTCGGGAGGGCGCAAGTCGCCCGCGCGGCGTGAGCACGCCCGCGTCACCGAGGACGGCGGACCCACCTCGGGTGCGTCGTGACGACCCGCAGCGGATCCCGTCCGCTGCGGGTTCGTCGTTTCTGCAACCCTTGCCGTTGTCCGGGTCCCGACCCGGCCTGCAGACTCCGGAGCGCACATGATCGTCCCACCCACCGGCGTCGGACTCGGCCTTCGAGCCGCGTTCATCGAGCGCATCGAACGCGGCGAGGCCGACGGGCGCGTGGCCTTCCTCGAGGTCGCGCCCGAGAACTACATGCACCGCGGTGGCAAGGCACCGCGACGACTCGCCGCGATCGCCGAGCGCATCCCGGTGATCTCGCACGGCCTCATGATGTCGCTGGGCAGCACCGACCCCTTCGACGACGCGTACTTCACCGACCTGCGCGACTTCCTCGCGCGCATCGATGCACCGTGGCACTCCGATCACCTGTGCTGGAGCGGCGTCGACGGTGCGTTGCTGCACGACCTGCTGCCGGTGCCGTTCACGACCGCGTCGGCGACTCGAATCGCGAGCCGCGTCCGCGAGGCCCAGGATCGCCTCGGCCGCACGATGGCCGTCGAGAACGTCAGCTGGTACCTGCAGCTGGGCGCGCCACAGAAGGACGAGCCCGAGTTCGTGACCGAGGTGCTCGAACGCGCCGACTGCCAGCTGATGCTCGACGTCAACAACGTGTTCGTGAACTCGGCCAACCACGGTTTCGATCCCTACGACTGGCTGCGCAAGGTGCCGCTCGATCGAGTGATCCAGCTGCACATCGCGGGGCACGATCGCTGGGAGGACGACCTCATCGTCGACACCCACGGCAACACCGTGCGCCCCGAGGTCTACGACCTGCTGGCGTGGGTCATCGAGCGCACGGGGCCCAAGCCGGTCGTGCTCGAGCGGGACTCCGACATCCCGCCGCTGCCGACGCTGCTCGACGAGGTCGCGCGCATCGACGAGGTCTACCAGGCCGCGGTCGGCCGCTGGCGCGCCACTTCACCGCAGGAGGTCGCGCGCCATGGCAGCTGAGCTCCCGCCGGGCGATCCGGCCATGCAAGCGCTCTCGGCCGCGATCCGGCTGCTCGACGCGCCCGCGGCGGTGCGCGCCGACGCGCCCGCGTTCCTGCGCGGCTTCGGGCTCGACGAGAACGACATCGCGGCGTTGCTGCACAAGGGCACCGAGCGCTTCCTCATCTACCGCACGCTGGTCCACAACCGGCTGCGCGCCGCGACCCGCGAGTTCATCCCACGCGCGGTCGCGCGACGGGGGACCGACGCGTTCGTCCGCGACTTCGCGCGCTTCATGCAGGAGCGCGCGTCGACCAGCCCGTACCTGCGCGATGTGCCTGGTGAGTTCGTCGCGTGGGTGCTGCCGCAGTGGGCCGCCGACCCCGAGCTGCCGCCCTACCTCTGCGACCTCGCGCAGCACGAGTTGTTGGAGGGCGAGGTCCGCAACGACCCGCACGGCGGCGAGCGCCCCACCGGCAAGCCGGTGGCGCTCGAGGAGCCGCTGCTGTTCGACGGCACCGCGAGGCTGATGCACTACGCGTGGGCGGTCCACAAGCTGCCCTATGCCACCGATGACCGCAGCGAACCCGAGGCGCGACCGACCACGCTGCTGGTCTTCCGCGACATCGACGCGAAGGTGCGCTACCTCGAGCTGACGCCGTGGGCGGCGTGCGTGCTCGACCAGCTGTTGGTGAACCAGCTCGGCGTGCGCGAGGGCCTGCAGCGCGCCGCGGCCGGGCTCGGCGAGCCACTCGACGACGACAAGCTCGCCAAGACCGCGACCCTGCTGGCGGAGCTGTCCGACTTCGGGGTCCTGATGGGCGCGCGCTGACGCGGCCCCGGCCGCCTGCCGACCTCAGGCGCTGGCCTGGGCCGTCGCCACGCGGATCTGACACAGCAGCTCACCGGCCGCCATCGCGTCGCCGACCGCGACCGCGATGCGCTCGACGACGCCCGCCACCGGCGACGCGACCACCGTCTCCATCTTCATGGCGCTCAGCACCACCAACGGTGTGCCGACCTCGACCGCAGCGCCGGGCTTGGTGCGGACCTCGACCACCGCCCCGGGCATCGGCGCGCCGATCGAGCCCGGATCGCCGGCTTGCGCTCGCTCGCGCACGACCACGGTCTTGCCGGCCTTCTCGTCGGCCACGCGGATCGAGCGGGCACGACCGTTGAGCTCGAAGTAGACCTCGCGGGTGCCGTCCTCGCGGAGCTCGCCGATCGTCATGAGCTTCACGATCAGCGCCTTGCCGCGCTCGATCTCGATGGTGAACTCCTCGCCAGGCTCGAGCGGCCCGAGGAACTGCCGCGTGGGCAGTACCGACACGTCGCTGTGGACGTCGCGGAAGGCCATGAACTCGTCGAAGACCTTGGGATACATCGCCGACGACAACAGATCGACCTCACGGACGTGGGGGCCGTGCCGGTCGCGGAGCTCGCGGCGCAGCGCCTCGAAGTCGAGCGGCGGCATCGATGCGCCGGGCCGACCTTCGATCGGCGGGCGACCGTGGAGGATCTGCGTGCGCAGCGGCTCGGGGAAGCCGCCGTGCGGCACCCCGAGCGCGCCCTGCAGGAACTCGACCACGGAGCTCGGCACGCTCAACGTCTCGGCGCGACCGCGCACGTCGTCCTCGGCGAGGTCGTTCTGGACCATGAACTGCGCGAGATCGCCGACCACCTTCGACGACGGCGTGACCTTGATGATGTCGCCGAGCAGGTGGTTGGCCGCCGCGTACGCGCGCTTGATCGCCGGCCAGCGATCGGCCAAGCCCAGCTGCCGCGCCTGGAACTGTAGGTTGGTGTACTGACCGCCCGGCATCTCGTGGAAGTAGACGTCGGCGCTACCGCTCTTGAGCCCGCTCTCGAACGGCGCGTACAGCTGCCGCGCCTGCTCCCAGTAGTTGGCGAGGCCCTGCACGGCCTCGAGCTCGAGCTCGCAGGCCCGCGGTGAGCCCTGCAGTGCGGCGATGATGGCTCCCATCGCGGGCTGCGAGGTGAGGCCCGCCATCGGCTCGAGCGCGACATCGACGACGTCGGCCCCGGCATCGGCGGCCGCGAGCATCGACGCCACGCCGCTGGCCGCAGTGTCGTGGGTGTGCACGTGAACCGGCACGTCGGGATAGGCCTTGCGCAGCGCCGCGACCAGCATCGACGCCGCACGGGGCCTGAGCAGCCCGGCCATGTCCTTGATCGCGAGCACGTGGGTGCCGCGCTCGATCAGCTGACCCGCGAGATCGACGTAGTACTGCAGGCTGTACTTGGTGCGCCGGGGGTCGGAGACGTCGCCCGTGTAGCACAGCGCGGCCTCGACCACGCCACCGGCGGCCCCGACCGCATCGATGCCGAGCGCGAGGTTGTCGACGTAGTTGAGGCAGTCGAACACCCGGAACACGTCCACGCCGCGCTCGCGGGCGACCTTCACGAAGCGATGCACGACGTTGTCGGGGTAGTTGGTGTAGCCGACTGCGTTCGCACCGCGCAGCAGCATCTGGAACGGGATGTTGGGCACCAGCTCGCGCAGCCGCTCGAGCCGCTCCCACGGGCACTCGCGAAGGAATCGCAGCGCGACGTCGAAGGTCGCCCCGCCCCACATCTCGAGGCTGTAGCAGGTCGACAGCGCCCGCGCGGTGGCAGGCGCGATCGCCAGCAAGTCGATGGTGCGCACGCGCGTGGCCAGCAACGACTGGTGGGCGTCGCGCCAGGTGGTGTCCATCAACAACAGCCGCTCGTGCGCGCGCACGGCCTTGGCGAAGGCCGCGGGCCCCTGCGCGAGCAGGAGCTGTCGCCAACCATCGGGCGGGGGCTCGTTGGGAACCACCGGCGCGAGCGGCTCGAGCTTGGCCGGCGGGGCGCTCGAGAGCACCGGCGTCGACGCACCATTGACCGCGAGGTTGCCGAGGTAACGCAGCAGCCGCTGCGCGCGGTTGAGCCGCCGTGGGAAGCGAAACAGCCGCGGCGTCTCAGCGAGGGAACAGGTGTCGACGTTGCCCGCGAGGAAGCGCGGGTGCGTGAGCACGTTCTGCAGGAACGGGATGTTGGTCTGCACGCCGCGCACGCGGAACTCGGCCAGCGCGCGATGGAGCTTCTGCGCCGCCGACGGAAAGTCGAGCGCGCGGCCGATGACCTTCGCGAGCATCGAGTCGTAGTGCGGCGAGATCTCGGCGCCGGTGTAGCCCGAGCCGGCGTCGATGCGGATGCCGAAGCCCTCGCCGGGCCGGAACACCTCGATGCGACCGCTGTCGGGCTGGAAGTTGCGCAGCGGATCCTCGGTGGTGAGCCGGCACTGGATCGCGAAGCCGCGCAGCTCGATGCGCTCCTGCACCAGCCCGAGCTCGGGCAACGAGGCCCCGCCGGCGACGAGGATCTGCGATTGCACGAGATCGATGCCGGTGACCTCCTCGGTCACGGTGTGCTCGACCTGGATGCGCGGGTTGGCCTCGATGAAGTAGTGGCGCCCCTGCGGATCGACCAGGAACTCGAAGGTGCCGGCGTTGCGGTACGACACGCGACTGGCCAGCCGCACCGCGTCGGCGAGCACGCGCGCGCGCAGCTCGGGCTCGAAGTTCACCGCCGGCGCGATCTCGACGATCTTCTGGTGGCGCCGCTGCACCGAGCAATCGCGCTCGAACAGGTGGATGACGTTGCCGTGATGGTCGCCGAGGATCTGCACCTCGATGTGGCGCGGGTGCTCGACGTAGCGCTCGACGAACACCGAACCATCACCGAACGCGGCGGTGGCCTCGGAGGTCGCGCGCGCGAACGCGTCGTCGAGCTCGGCGTCGCTGCGCACCACTCGCATGCCGCGGCCGCCACCGCCCTTGGCGGCCTTGAGGATGATGGGCAGGCCGTGCTCGGCCACGAACGCCCGCACCTGCCCGACGTCGGCGGTGGGCTCGGGCGTCCCGGGCACCACCGGCACCCCGGCCGCGGTCGCGAGCTTGCGCCCCGCCGTCTTGTCGCCGAGCGCGTCGAGCACCTCGGCGGTCGGACCGACGAACACGATGCCGGCGCGCTCGCACGCCCGCGCGAAGTCGGCCCGCTCCGACAGGAAGCCGTAGCCGGGATGGATCGCATCGACCCCGTTGGCCTGCGCGATGGCGACGATGCCGTCGATGTCGAGGTACGCGGCGACCGGCGCACGTCCGCGACCGACGATGTACGACTCGTCGGCCTTGTAGCGGTGCAGGTGCAGACGATCTTCGTGGCTGAAGACCGCGACGGTGCGAATGCCCAGCTCGGTCGCGGCGCGGAACACTCGAATCGCGATCTCACCGCGGTTCGCACACATCAGCTTGCGGATCGAGCGTCGCGCTACGGCCATGACGCCCACAAGCCTTGCCCACCCGGGGCCGATTGATCAACTGCCGCGAACGCGCGGACGGCCGCTCGCCCGCGGGCGCTGGTGCTGGTGTTGCAGCTCCGTCACACGTGCGCGCGCGAGCACGCCCCCCAGGGCGAGCGCATCGGGCTCGCGGGCACGCGGCCGTCACGGCCCGGAACAGAGAACTCGGGGCACCTCGGTTGACAGTCGCAGGGCCCGGGCGCTTCGATGGACGCGCCTCCCGAGGAGCTCTCACGCAATGTTCAGAGTCATCCATCACACCTGGAACTTCCGCGGCACCAAGGGTGGCCCGGCGATCCTGCGGCGACCGGTCGAGGGCTTGGCCCTGCAGCGCGACGAAGCCGCGTTCACCGTGCTGCGCGGGTTCGATCTCGGCTACGACGGCGGCGATCACCACCTCCGGCAGCTCGCCCTGCACTCCCAGGTCTCGGCCCCCGACGCTGCCGGCCGCGCCGAGCTGCGCATCGAGGCCGGTCTGCGTGACGCCAGCGGCAACTGGGATGACGCCTACTCCGGCAACCTCGAGGTCGACATCGTGGTCGCGCCGTCGTCGGCCGTGGTGCTGCGCAGCTCGATCGCCGTCGACGCGCCCGCCGGCACCAAGGGCCCGAAGTATGTGCCTGACCAGGAGAGCAACGCCTGGGACATGGAGAACGGCGCGACCGCGGTGTTCCTCTCGGGCTTCGAGGTCGGCTACACCAGCGGCGATCACCACGTGCAGCGCCTGCACGTCGCCGCCCACCACCAGATGCGCACGCGCGGCAACCAGCACCTGCGCCTCGCCTACGCCATGCTCGGGCTGCGCGACGCGTCGGGCAACTGGGACGACGGCTACGGCGGCGTGGTCGAGTCGACCCTGGTGCACATGATCGCGCCCGCGACCGTGGTGCAGGTCGGCCCGAACCGCAGCTACGTGATCGACAGCAAGGAAGATCCGCAGGGCACGCCGCCGACCGCCGTCGGCAGCGGGCCGCAGCGTCCGAGCGCGAGCGTGGGGCTGCCCGCCGCCCGCGCCGGCGAGCCCGTCGTCGGCCTGCGCGCCTTCGCGGCCGGCTTCGGCAACGGCGATCATCACTTCGGCCAGCTGTACTGCCGATTGACCAGCGCGACCGTCGACGGCGAAGGACGCCTGACGACACAGTGGGAGCAAGGCCTGCGCGATCGCAGCGGCAACTGGGACGATCCGTACTGGTTCGCCGCCGCGGCCGAGGTGCTCGTCCCGCAGGGTTGATCGCGACTGCGACCGCCGCCGCGAAGACCTCAGGTCGGCGACGAGTGTTCAACCCGGGCGGCGAGCCCCACGGCGGCGCGCTCGAACACCTCGAGCGCGCCATCGCGGTTGCGTGCACCCGCGGGCGCGCGGAAGCTGCCCGCACGCCAGTGCACCCGACGCGCGAGCGTTCGTTCGCGAAGGCAGAGGTCGAGCACGTTGTCGTCGACGGTGTCGCTGCCGTTGACCGCGACGTCGCCGAAGCCCGCGGGGTGCACCCGCTGGCCATCGGCGAGCTCGACCTCGACCGCCTCGAGATCGCCGTCGTCGACGTCGAGCAGCGTGTCGGTCCAGTAGCTGCGCAGCGACTGCTGTGCCTCGGGACAGTCGTGGCCGCCGGGCATGACCAGCAGTGGTCGTGGGCCCTCGGTGATGACGTCGACGTGCCCCGACGAACCCAACAGCGGGCCGCCCTGCTCGTCCCACAGCCGCTCGATCACGACCACGTCGGTGGGTGGGCGCTCGAACGGATCGCCGAACTCGCCCCACAGGGTGACGGTGCGGTTCTCGTCGCTCTCGCTCGCGGGCGCGAGCACGGCCTGCTGCGCGCGCACCCGCGAGCCGTCGGACATCACGACCATGAACGCGCGCCCGACCAGGCTCGCCGCGTCGAGCTCGCGATCGAACACCACCACGACGGCATCGGCCGGCGATGACGCGCCGACGTCGTCGTGGGCGAAGCGGGCGGCGACGATGCGCGATGGCGGCAGCGCGTCCTGGCTCGGGGTCGGTGCGACGTAGTCGATGCGCGGCTGCTCGCGATAGCAAGCCACCACCAGCGGCATCAGCCACGGCAGAGCCCACGTCGACGACCTTCGGTGCACGTCCGCAGCATACGACAAGGCCCGGCGATCGAGCAGCTCTGGTAAGCTGCGCCGCCGCCATGCTGCACCTGCGACGTCGCACCGAGCCTGCATGGGGCGACGCCGCCATCGCGCAGCTCGACGAGATCCTGCTGGACCACGCGCACTGCGAGAAGAAGGCCGCCGCCACTGCGATCGGCCTGGTGTTCCGCTACCCGGAGCACGCCGCACTCGCGGTGCCGCTGGCGCGACTCGCCCGCGAGGAGCTCGAGCACTTCGAGCGGGTCGTGGAGCTCGTCGAGGCCCGCGGTGGCCGCTTCGGTCGCGCGGCGCCGGCCCCCTACGCGCCGCAGCTGCTCGCCGCGGTACGGACCCGCGAGCCCGAGCGCGCGCTCGACACCCTGCTGTGCTGTGCGCTGATCGAGGCCCGCAGCTGCGATCGCATGCAGGTGCTGCACGCCGCGCTCGAGCGTGCACGCACGCGCGGCGACGCGCGGATCGACATGGCCGTGGTCGATCTCTACGGCGACCTACTGGCGTGCGAGGCCCGACACCATGGCGCCTACGTGGAGCTGGCACGCACGATCGTCGACGACCGTGCGATGGTCGACGCCCGCCTGCTCGAGCTGGCCGATCACGAGGCCGAGGTCATCGCCGCGGCGCCGGTGCTGCCACGGCTGCACGCCGCGATGGCCTGATCACCGCGGGGGCGAGCGGTCGGGACGCTCGCGGAAGCGGGCGTAGAGCGCGTCGCGCCACTGCAACAGATCGTCGAAGCGCCGCGAGAGTTCGTCGTCCACGAAGGTCTCGCGGGTCGCGGGCGTCATCCGCAGGTGGGTCGTGGGCGGCCGCACGAACGCGAGGACCTGCGCCCTCGCGATGTCGGCGTAGCCGAAGCGAGGCAAGAGGTGCGCGACGCCGTCGGTGCGGTGGCCAGCGGCCAGATCGGCGCGCAGCTGCTCGAGCTCGCGCTCGAGCGTGTGACGCGGTGAGCCCTCGACCTGCGCGGCGTACTTCGCCAGCGTGCGACGGATGCCGGCCGTGGCGAGCCGTTGCGCGAGGCCCGGGACCCGTCGCGCGAGGATCGGCGGGGTCATGTCGCGCAGGCCCTGGGGATGCTCGAGCAGGCGCGTCAGCGAGAGCGTGCGGCCGGCCGCGAGCCCGCGCTCCGACGCGAGGTTCGCGGCCGTGACCGTCGCGAGGGTCTCGTCGTCGATGCAGCGGTGATCACCGCCGTCCTGCGCGGCGGCCCAGCGCGCGATGTCGAAGGAATCCGCCAGCACGCCACCGTCGTGCTGCAGCACCGGTACGCTCACGACACCGGTGGGTCGGCGCAGCCGCCAGCGCAGTGCGAGCTCGTCGACGATCGGCTGGTAGCGCATGCGCCGGTACGCGACCCCACTCCACTCGAGCGCCCACTTCGCCTTCTCGGACCACGGCGAGTACGGCAAGCTCCACAGCTTCGGTGTCATCGCGATCGGGCGTAGCACGCCGTGCGCCTGCAAGGCTCGGACCCCGCGACTGCAGACATGCACGCGGGCCGACCCCGGCGGTTTCTAGGCGCGCAGCAGCAGCACCGCGTAGCTGCCCAGGTTCGCCGGCTCGTAGCGCAGGCCGACCGCCGCGCCGGGCTCGAGCCGCGCCCAGTGATCGGCCGGACAGGTCTCGACGAACCGATGCACGCGCGTGCGCGAGGGATCGCGCTGGCGGTACGCGAACTCGTCGGCCGGCTGCTGCAGCGGTAGATCGGCCTCGACGAGCACCTCCATGATGTCGTGGGCGAACAACCGCCGCCGACGCTCGACGACGCGGGCCTCGACGAGTGCGCCGCGGGCGAGCGCGCGCCGGCGGCGACGCAGCGCGAACGCCAGCATGGCCGCGTTGCGCACCCCCACCACCGTCACGAACAGCGGCGGGATGCTCATCAGCACCACCACCAGCACGCCGGCGCGGTTGTCGAACCAACCGTTGGCCTCGATCGGATAGGCGAACGCAGCCACCAGCAGCAGGCCCAGCGCGCCGAGCAGCGCCCAGAACCGCACCGAAAGCGCGTCGTGCGAGAGCTCGTCGGTGGCGCGCTGGATGCCTCGCATCGTCGCCAGCATGGCCGCCACACCGCCGACGACGAGCACGAAGATGACGACCGGCCATCCCATCATCCAAGAGTGTGCCCCACGGCATCGAGCCTCGCCAGTCGGCGCGGGTGCGATCTTCGGGCGCGCATGGTTGCCGGCTCGGGGGCTTCGCGGGCACGCTAGCCGCGGCACGATGAGCACCCACGAACCCCCGCGCAGCGGCGACGCCACCGAAACCTCGAACCCGGCCGCACCGACCGCCACCTCCGCGAGCGCGGGGACGTCGGCGCCCGCACGGCCCTTTCGCGTGCTGGGACTGCAGCAGGTCGCGATCGGCTCGACCGACAAGCAGGCGCTGCGCTCGCTGTGGATCGACCTGCTCGGTGTGCCGGCCCACGGTCACTTCCGCAGCGAGCGCGAGAACGTCGACGAGGACATCCTCTCGCTCGGCGGTGTCGAGCTCGATCTGATGACACCGATCGACGCGAGCGCAGCGCCCAAGGTGCACGAGCCCGCGCTCAACCACATCGGGCTGTGGGTCGACGATCTCCGGGCCGCGGTCGCGTGGCTCGGCGAGCGCGGCGTGCGCTTCACCCCGGGGGGCATCCGCCGCGGCGCGGCCGGGCACGAGGTCTGCTTCATCCATCCCAAGGGCAACCCAGACGCGCCGCAGGGCGGCTGCGGCGTGCTCATCGAGCTGGTCCAGGCGCCTGCAGAGATGGCGGGCGCGGCGGTTTGATCGAGGCGGAGGGCTTTGCCAAGCTCGCAGGCGCCGCATGTCTGCCCGTCGCAGCTTCTATCCCGAGATCGAGCCTTTCGACGCCGGCATGCTGTCGGTCTCGGACGGCCACACCATCTACTACGAGCAGTCGGGCAATCCGACCGGCAAGCCGGTCGTGTTCGTGCACGGTGGCCCCGGCGGTGGCACCGACCCGAAGCAGCGTCGCTTCTTCGACCCGCGGGTGTATCGCATCGTGTTGTTCGATCAGCGCGGGTGCGGCAAGAGTCGCCCGCACGCCTCGCTCGAGGCCAACACCACCTGGCACCTGGTCGCCGACATGGAGGCGCTGCGCGGGCACCTCGGCATCGCCCGCTGGCAGGTCTTCGGCGGTTCGTGGGGCAGCACGCTCGCGCTGGCCTACGCACAGAAGCATCCCGAGCGCACCAGTGAGCTGGTGCTGCGCGGCATCTTCATGCTCCGTCGCAAGGAGCTCGAGTGGTTCTACCAAGAGGGCGCCAGCGCGATCTTCCCCGACGCGTGGGAGAAGTACCTCGCGGCGATCCCCAGTGACGAGCGCGGCGATCTGATCGCGGCCTACCACAAGCGCCTCACCGCCGCCGACCCCGGCGTGCGGCTGGCGGCCGCGCGCGCGTGGAGCGTGTGGGAGGCCAGCACCAGCTTCCTCTACCCGAGCGAGGACTTCATCACCCACGCCGGCGAAGACGCGTTCGCGACCGCGTTCGCACGCATCGAGTGCCACTACTTCGTGAACGGCGGCTTCTTCGAGGTCGAAGACCAGCTGCTGCGCGACGTCGAGCGCATCCGCTCGATCCCGTCGGTCATCGTGCAGGGGCGCTACGACGTCGTGTGCCCGATGATGTCCGCGTGGGACCTGCACCGTGCGTGGCCCGAGGCGCGCTTCGACATCGTGCCTGACGCCGGCCACTCGGCGTACGAGCCCGGTATCGTCCACGCGCTGGTCGAGGCCACCGATCGCTTCCGCGATCGCATCGGCGATTGACGGCCGCAGCCGCCGCGGGCGAAGCTCTCGCGCGCTCGTGGACGATCCGACGTTGTACCCGCACATCGAACCCTACGCCTCGGGGCTGCTGCGCGTCAGCGACGTGCACGCGCTCTACTGGGAGCAGTGCGGCAACCCCAACGGCAAGCCGGTGGTCTTCTTGCACGGCGGGCCCGGCGGTGGCATCGAGCCCCGACACCGACGCTTCTTCGATCCTCGGCACTACCGCATCATCCTGTTCGACCAGCGCGGCTGCGGCCGCAGCGTCCCGCACGCGAGCCTGGTCGACAACACCACCTGGGATCTGGTCGACGACATCGAGCGCCTGCGCGAGTTCGTCGGCGTGCCGCGCTGGCAGGTCTTCGGCGGCTCGTGGGGCAGCACGCTCGCGCTCGCCTATGCCGAGCGCCATCCCGAGCGCGTGACCGAGCTGGTGCTACGCGG
This sequence comes from Deltaproteobacteria bacterium, assembly GCA_016709225.1. Classification (NCBI taxonomy): domain Bacteria; kingdom Pseudomonadati; phylum Myxococcota; class Myxococcia; species Deltaproteobacteria bacterium. The sequence continues at coordinate 444,007 of JADJEE010000012.1, forward strand.
CATCTTCACCTTCGCGGACGACGAGATGGCGTGGTTCTACGGCCACGGCACGCGCTGGCTGTATCCCGACGCGTGGGCCGCGTTCGAGGGCGCGATCGATGCCGCCGAGCGCGACGACCTGATCGCCGCTTACCACCGGCGGCTGTTGTCCGACGATCGCATCACGCGCGAGCAAGCCGCGCGGGCATGGAGCACGTGGGAGTGCAGCGTCGCGATGCTGCGGCAGGACCCCACGCTCATTGCCCACTGCGAAGACACCACGTTCACGATGGCGTTCGCGCGCATCGAGTGCCACTACTTCGTCAACCGCGGCTTCCTGAGCCACGGCCACCAGCTGCTCGACGGCGTCGACGCCCTGCGCCACATCCCGGGCGTGATCGTGCACGGCCGCTACGACGTCATCTGTCCGCTCCGCAACGCCTGGCGGCTGCATCGCGCGTGGCCCGAGGCCGAGCTGGTGCTGGTCGAGGGCGCGGGCCACTCGGCGAACGAGGCCGGCATCGCCGCAGCGCTGCGTCGCGCCACCGATGGCTTCGCGCAGCGCCGCTGAAGCGGCGGCGGGCTCACTTCGTGCCTGCCGGCTCCGCGAGCGCCTCGTCGACGGCCTCGATCCAAGCCTCGCGGTGCGGCAGCAGCTCGGGGTCGTGTTCGCCGAAGAAGTCGACCGCGGCCGCGGTGCCATGGACGACCTTGATGGGCGACCGACTCAGACGCAGCAACGACACCGCGGTGATGAAGCTGAGCTGCAGCGCCCCGGCGAACGAGCTGCGTGCGGGCCACACCGCGAACACGAGGCGATCGCCGCACTCCTTCCACAGCGCGAGCATCATCGCGCGGACCTCCGGGTCCATCCGCGGTCGCGGCGCTCGCAGCACCGCGAACACGTAGACCTTGCCTTCGAGGCGCGACAGATGCTGCCGGAGGGCGTCGCGGAACACCGCGAACGACGCGACGCTGGGCGCCTCGCGCGTGACGACCAGCAGCAGCCGCCCGAAGGTGGCAAGCAGTGCCTCGTCGTCGTCTCGAATCGTGCGCACGAGCCCTTGGTCCCCGTTCTTCAGCCGCCGATCGACACTTCGCGCAGGAAGCTGCGGCACTCACCGTCACAGGCCTCGACGTCCTGCTCCTGCCATGCGGGTGTCAATGTGTTGTCCAGCACCAGCGAGGACTCTGCGTTGCGCACGGTCAGCTCGAAGCTGTCGGGCGCGACGTGCCAGCGGACGATGATCCGCGTGCGGCCATCGGCGGGCTCGCCCCCGCTGTCGGAGCCGCCGGCGACGCCGTCGTCGATGTAGGCCTCGGCGTCGCCGCTGCACTCGATCGCGTCACCCGGCGCGGTCGCGACCTCGACGGCACAGGCAGCGCTGGCATCGGGTGAGCTGAGGCGGATGTCGTAGCTCGGGCTCGCGAAGGCGCCATCGGCCCCCATCGCGAGGAACTGCAGCTCGACGAACTCGCGGCAGGCGTCGTCGCATGGCTTGCAGCCGACGACGGGGGACAGCGCGATGCAGGACGCGAGGAGGAGACGTTGCAAGTTCATGGTGAGGTCGATCCCAGGCGGTCGAGCACGAAGGCCTCGATGAGCGCGCGCTCCTCGAGCGCAGCGTAGCGGCCGCTGGCGCCACTGTGGCCGGCGTCCATCTCGGTGTGGAGCAGCAGTTGCGAGCCCGCGGGCTGCTGGGCCTGCGCGCGCAGCTTCGCCACCCACTTGGCCGGCTCCCAGTAGCCCACGCGCGGGTCGTTCCAGCCCGCAAGCACCAGCATGTCCGGGTAGCGCTGCGCGCGGACGTTGTCGTAGGGGGAGTAGGCCATCATCCATGCGAACTGCTCGGCCAGCTCGGGGTTGCCCCACTCGTCCCACTCACCGGCGGTCAGCGGCAACGAGGCGTCGCGCATGGTGTTGATGACGTCGACGAACGGCACGTCGGCGATGGCGACCCGGAAGAGCTCCGGATGACGGGTCACCACCGCGCCGATCAACAGGCCGCCGGCACTGCCGCCCTCGATCGCGATGCGACCGCGCGCGGCGTCGCCGTGTTCGACGAGGAACTCGGCCGCGGTCACGAAGTCGTCGAAGGTGTTGTGCTTGGCCGCGAGCTTGCCGGCCTCGTACCACGCGCGGCCCAGCTCGCCGCCGCCGCGCACATGGGCGATGGCCACGGCGACGCCGCGGTCGAGCAGCGGCAGCGCGGTGTCGTCGAACGAGGCTTCGTACGGCGAGCCGTAGGCGCCGTAGCCCTGCAGGTACAGCGGCGCGGGCCGAGGCGCATCGCGCCGGCGCACCAGCGTGATGGGCACCCGCACACCGTCGGGCGTGGGCGCCTCGAGCCGCGTGAGCTCGTAGCGAGAGGGCTCGAACTGCGGCACGGCATCGCGCTTGCGCAGCTCGAGCTTGCGGGTCGCGAGATCGTAGTCGAACACGGTGTCCGGCGTGACCGGCGAGCTGTAGCGCAGCCGGATCGAGTGGCTACGGTAGTCGTGCGCCCCGCCGACGCTGGCGTCATGGGCGACGTCGGGCCACGCGATGGTGTGGTGCTCGCCCTTGCGGTCGAAGATCCACACCTGCGGCAGCCCAGCTTCGCGACCACTGACGACGACGTGGTCGGCGAGCACCTCGAGCCCACCGAAGCTCGCGCCGGGGTCGGGCTGCGCCACCGGCCGCCAGTGGGCGCGGCCCGGCTTGCGCAGGCTCGCGCGCTTCAACGCAAACTCGGGTGCGCCGTCGTTGGTCAGCACGTACAGCGCGTCCCCCTGTGGCGCGACCTGGTACTCGATGCCCTTGCGGCGGGGCTCGACCACGCGCCACGGCGCGCTCGGACGCCCGGCCGGCACGAATCGGACCTCGCTGGTGATCTGGCTGGAGGAAGCCACGAACAACCAAGCATCGTCCAGGGAGCGCCAGATCGAGAGCGAGAACTGTGCGTCCGCTTCCTCGAACACGAGGGTCGCGCGCTCGGGCTGTGCCGGGTCGACCCGCCAGATCTGATGGTCGCGGTGGGCCTCGTCGAGCCGGGTGTAGAAGAGCGTGTGGCCATCATTGGCCCACTCCAGCTCACCGCCGATGTCACCGGTCGCAGGCTCGCCCTCGCGCGCGGTCTCGGCCCCGAACTGGGCCTGCAACGCGCCCGTAGCGATGTCGGCGACGAAGACCCGGTAGCGCTCGTCGCCCCGCAGATCCTCCGTCCACGCGATGCGGCGGTGGTCGGGCGAGATCGCGACCGCGCCGACGCTGTAGTGCTCGTGGCCCGCGGCGCGCGCGTTGGCATCGAGGACCACCTGCTCGTGCGCGGGATCGAGGTCGCCCTTGGGGCGGCGCAACGAGACGTCGTACTCCTGGCCGTCGGAGATGCGCTCGAAGTACTCCCAGTCGCCCCACGGAACCGGCACGGAGGTGTCGTCCGCGATGATCCGCGCGCGCAGCTCACCCAGCACGGTCTCGCGCAGGGCCTTGGTCGGCGCCAGCACGGCCTCGGCGTAGCGATTCTCGGCCTCGACGTAGGCCCGCACCCGGGGGTCGTCGCGGTCGCGCAGCCACGCGTACGGATCGACCAGCGTGGTGCCGTGCAGCGTGGTCGTCACCGGCTCGCGCGGGGCGACCGGAGCGGTCGGCGTCGCGCCGCCATCGTCGGCAACGACAGGGGGCGGTGCGGCCGACCCCGGCGGCGTGCGGCAGGCGACCACGCCCAACGCACACACCCACGTCGCGGCGACCGAGCCCCGCCAGTTCACGCGCCGGCCAGCCACTGGGCGACCTGTCGCGCGTAGTACGTCAGCACGATGTCGGCGCCGGCGCGGCGGATCGCAGTGAGGCTCTCGATCGCGACCCTCCGCTCGTCGAGCCATCCGCGCTCCGACCCGGCCTTGAGCATCGCGTACTCGCCACTGACCTGATACGCGGCGACCGGCAGCGCGGTCGCGTCGCGGACCCGTGCGATCACGTCGAGGTAGGCGCCAGCGGGCTTGACCATCACCATGTCGGCGCCCTCGTCCTCGTCGAGCACGACCTCGCGCATCGCCTCGCGGACGTTGCCCGGGTCCATCTGGTAGGTCTTCTTGTCGCCGTGCTTGGGCGCGCTGTCGAGCGCATCGCGGAACGGGCCGTAGAACGCCGAGGCGTACTTGGCGGTGTACGCGAGGATCGAGACCTCGGTGAAGCCCTCGGCATCGAGCGCATCGCGGATCGCACCCACGCGACCGTCCATCATGTCCGACGGCGCGATCACGTCGCTGCCGGCCTTGGCCTGCGCCAACGCCTGGCGGCACAGCACCTCGATGGTCTCGTCGTTGAGGATGCGACCGTCGGCGGCGACGATGCCGTCGTGGCCGTCCGAGGAGTACGGATCGAGCGCGACGTCGGTCACCAGCATCACGTCGGGCCAGCGGGCCTTGAGGCTGGCGACCAGCGTGGGAATGAGACCGTCGGGGTTGTGGGCCTCGCTGCCGCGCGGGTCCTTGAGGCGCTCCTCGACCGCGGGGAACAGCGCGATCATCCGTACGCCGACATCGCGCGCGCGCTCGACCTCCGCCATCAGCGAGCGCGCGCACAGGCGAGCGCAGCCCGGCATCGATGCGATCGGCACGTCGCCTTCGCCGGCGTGGACGAACAGCGGATAGACGAAGTGCTGCGGGCCCACCGTGGTCTCGCGGCAGGCGACGCGGATGGTCTCCGACTTGCGATTGCGACGCGGCCGTTGCCGCTGCTCGAAGTGCACCATGGCGCTTTCCTTAGCACGGCGACCGCCGCAGTGCGGCGCGGTGGCTCACCATCGTCGAATCCGCGGCCGCGAAGCGCCAGCGCCGGGCGCGGTCGCGCGCGGTCGCGAAGTCGATGCCGATGCGACGGCCCTCCAACACGCCCGACGGCGGCGCGCCGGCCTCGATCACGAGGCCGCCGGGCCGATGCAGCGGATGCTCGGTCCACGTGGTGTCGAGCTCGAGCGCGGCGCCGACCTTGCCCGGCCCCGCCAGTAGCGCGGGCCCCTTCATCCCGCCGCGGCGACGCTGCACGATCGCGAGCCCCTCGACCGGCTCGCACGCACGCACCAGCACGGCCGCGGCCTCGTGCGGTCCGCCCGCGACGACGTTGAGCATGTGGTGCATGCCGTAGCAGAGGTAGACGTACGCGCGGCCGGGCGGGCCGAACAGCGCAGCCGTGCGGGCGGTGCGACCGGCCCGGGCATGGCACGCGGTGTCGCCGGGCCACGCGTAGGCCTCGACCTCGGTGATGCGCAGCGCAACCGGCCCGCGGCGGATGACCTGACCGAGCAGGGCTCGCGCGAGCTCGACCACGTCGCGATCGTAGAACGACAGCGGTAGCAGCGGCATGCGGTGGGCTCCGCGGGCGCTCACGCCGGCTGCGACAGGCCCACGGCCTGTGCGACCTCGTCGCGGTACGAGTGCCACGCCGGCAGCACCCGCTGCATCGCGGCGACCACCGCGGTCCGCCGCGCGGCGTCGGTGAAGTCGAGCACGATGCGCCATGCGGCGCGGCGGTGATCGCCCTCGACCATGCGGTGGGCGCGAACCAGCTCGAGGTGCTGCAACGGCAGGCCGTAGTGCTTCACCAGCGGGTGCTCCGACAGCGGCGGCTCGGGCCGCTTGGCGGCGCCGTCTTCGATCTCGCCGCGCTCGTACTCGGTGCCCTCGAGGAAGATCGTCGTGACCGCGGCGGCGATGTCCCAGCCCGCCGCGAGCGTGCAGCGATCGAGCTCGTCACGATAGGCCTGCGCGGCGGGCTGCAGCACCACCGCCTCGAAGCGCGCGACATCCATGCCCAGGCCCCGCGGGTACTCGAGGAACATCTCGGCATGCGGGCGCCCGCGCGAGAGCTTGCCGGTCTCCTCCTCGAAGAGGTTCTCCGCCAGCTCGGCGCGGGCCTGGGCAATCGGGCACTGCACGTAGGCCCGCCCCAGCAGCACCGCGAAGTCGCGGATGTAGACGGCGTACTCCTGCTCGAGGTGCAGGTGCAGCCGCGCGCGCTCGACCTGTCCGGTGGTGAACAGCGGCCAGGCCCAGTGGCGCTTGCGCTCCATCACCGACAACAGCGCCTCTCGAAAAGCCTCGCGATCCATCGCGCGCTCGATCATACACGTCCGGGGGCCGCCCTGGCCGCTCGGATCGCGGCCCTTGCCGCGGCCGCGCCCACGCAGGCAGACTGGCGCGCGTGATCGTGCTGTCCGACGAGCGCGAGCAGGCGTGGGCCGAGCGCTTCCTGCTGTCGATCTCGCCGCTGTGGATCCTCGCGGTCGCGTGGGTGGTGCTCACGGGCGTGCTACGGACCTGGGACGACGCGCACTACCTCGCGTTCGGCTGCGCGACCGCGGCCCCGGCCGCGATCGGCCCGCTGCTGGTCCGTGGCCGGCCCGATCGCGACCGCCCGGCGTGGCAGTCGTGGTGGTTCAAGTTGAACCTGTGGGTCGCGATCGTGGTCGCGTTCGGCACCTACTTCGGCACCCACTACTTCTTCGACTTCATGGGCATGCGCTACGCCTTCGGTGCGCGCTGGACCTTCGAGGCGGTCGGGCTCGGTCACAGCGGGCAGCGCGTGCCGGTGTTCATGTACCCGCTGACCCACGCGTACTTCATGACGTACTTCGTGGTGCTGCTGGTCGCCGAGCGCACGCTCGTCACGCGGCTGCGGCTGGGGCGGTTGGGTCGCGCGCTGGTGGTGCTGGGGCTGGCCTACGCGATTGCGTTTGCCGAGACCTTCTTCATGGCCACCGAGCTGCTGCGCGATCTGTTCGAGTACGGCCAGCGCCAGCGCATGCTCGCGGTGGGCTCGTTCGGGTACGCCGTGTACTTCGTGATCGGCCTGCCGATGGCGCGGCGGATCCGGCGCGACACGCCGGTGTCGCAGATCGTGATCGAGTCGCTCGCGACCTGCATGGCAATCTTGGTCGCGCTCGAGCTATGGGCGCAGCTCATCGGCCCGCTGTGAGGGGCGGCGTCAGCGGTGGGTCTGCTTGGCCTGCCACTCGCGCCACTGACGATCGGTGCCCATCAACCGATCCCAGATGCCGAAGAACGAGCCGAGGCAGCCCTTGGCGGCGTACAGGTGGTGGAACGCGTGGCGACTGGCCACGCGCGTGAACGCGTAGCCACTGTGGGCCTCGACGGTCTCGTAGACCCGCACGAGCACCCACAGGCCGAAGGTGAAGAGGTGCGCGCCGAACAGCACCGGCGGCAACATGAACGAGACGAGGTTGGCGGCGACCTCGACCGGGTGCGCGTACTCGGAGGCGTGGCCGCGCACGTGACGGAAGGTGTGGTGCTGCACGTGGATCGCACGGAACCACGCCGGGCGGTGCAGCAGCCGGTGACTCCAATAGAAGAGCGTGTCCTGCAGCACGATGAACGCCAGCAGCTGCCACGCGATCTCGAGCAGCCCCGGTAGCGGCGTGCCGTGGTGGCCGCCCATCGCCGCCCACGCGGGGTAGATCGCGAACGCCGTCACCGGCAGCAGCAGCACGTGTCCGCGCAGCACCTCGAGCACGGCCTTGCGCGAGAGCTCATCGGGCGGCGCCTTGCCCTCGGCGACCTGGAAGCGGCGGGCGAAGCCGCGGCGGAACATCAGCCCGAACGCCGCCCAGGTCGCGAAGAACGCCAGCTCGTGGGCGCCCCACACCACCAACGTGAACCACCAGCGCTCGGACATCGTGACCGCGATCCTGGCGCGGGCCTGGTGCGCGCGCAAGTCGAGGGCGACGTCACGCGTGGCCGTCGATCCAGCGCCGCACCTCGAGCAGCAGCGGATCGTCGGGCGGCAGCTCGGCCGACGCCGCACGGGCGTGCACGAGCGCCGCGCTCGGGCTCGATGCCCACTGCATGCGCGCGAGCGCAAAGCTGGCGCGGCCCCGGGCGTGGTGATCGAGCGGGCGCATCACCGCCAGTGCCGCCTCGAGCACCGGCTGCTGCCCGCCCTGGCCCCGCTCGTAGCGGACCTCGGCCAGCAGCGCGATCGCAGCGGCATGATCGGGGTGCGTGGGCCCGGGGTCGTCGCGAAGCACCGCCTCGGCCTGCTCGAGACGTGTCGCGGCCTGGTCGAGATCGGCCCGCGAGAGCCACAGCTCACCCTCGTGCATGCGCACCACCGCAGCGAGCGGGTGCCGCGAGCCGAGCGCCGCATCGACGCCCTCGCGCGCGCGGGCAAACTCGGCGGTCGCGACGGCCCAGTCGCGCTGGCGCAGGGCGACGAGGCCCTTGATGTCGGCGACCCCGAAGACATGCGGATGCCCGGGCCCGACCACCGCCACCAGCTCGGGCTCGGCCGCAGCGGCCGCGGTCGCGGCCTCGGCGATGCGATCGTCGAGCAGCAGCGCCTGGGCGAGGTTGGCGTGGACGATCGCGATGCGTCGTCGGTTCGACTCGGGATCGCGGCCGAGGATCGCCAGCGCGCGTTCGAGCGCCGGCCTCGCGCTGCGTCCGTCGTGGCGCTCGAGGTGGACGTTGCCGATGTTCATCACGTAGTCGGCCAGGTACGGGTGCTCGGCGCCGAGCGTGCGCTCGCCGAGTGTGAGCGCGCGCTCGAACTGCTGCAACGCGTCGTCCCACTTGCCCTGCTGCAGCAGCACGACGCCGAGGTTGTTCACGAAGGTCCGCAGGCGCGGGTCGTCCTCGCCGTACGCGATGATCACCAGTCGCTGGGCGCGGCGGTACTGCTCGATGGCACCGTCGTAGTCGCCGCGGGCGCTGGCGATCGAGCCCAGGCATGCGGCCAGGGTCGCCGTCATGCCGCCGTCGACATCCGCGCGCGCGACCGCGGCCTCGGCCCCGGTCGCGAGCGAGGTCGCCTCGTCGAGCCGTGCCTGCCGCACGCCGACGTTCTGCACCAACGCATTCCACGCCCGCGCCGCGATGAGGTCGTGCCGGCCCACGGTCGCGGCGTGGATGGCCGCGCGGTAGGCCGCCTCGGCGCGCTTGGGGTCGTCGTCGATGGCGTCGCCGAGCGCCAGCTGGGCCTCGGCGACGAGCGGCTGGTAGCCGAGCTCCTCCGCCTGCGCGGCCAGCTCGGCGGCGCGCGTGCGCGCGGCATCGTAGCGCCCGGACTCGACCTGCGCCCCGACCTGCGCGAGCGCCCGGCGCAGCTCGTCGACGCGCGCGCGCGTGCGCGGATCGTCGGGCAGCTGCAGCTCGTCGCGCAGGCGCTCCTCGTCGCTGCACACCGCGACGGGCGTGAGGTTCGCGACCGTCAGCACCGCGCGCTCCACCACGCGGGTGTCGGCGGCTGCGAGCACGTCGATCACTGCGTTCATGCCGTCGAGCCGTCGCTCGAGACACGACATGCGCAGGTCGAACAGCGCCTGCGACTGCGTAGCCTCGATGTGGGTCGCCGTGCAGCTCGATCGCCACATCGCGATCCAGTCCTCGTGGTAGCGATCGAGGGTGTCCTGCACGGTCCGCAAGCTCGCGTCGGCGAAGCTGTGGCCGACCGCGCCGAAGGCGGTGACGACCGCCTGTCGACGCGCGTCGCTCCACGCGACGGTGGCGGCCGCCGGTGGTTCGCCACAATCGACGGCACCGGCGCGGCCCCTCGGCAACGCCGCGATGCCCAGCACCGCCACCGCGAGCACGCCACCGCCGGCCAGCCACAGCGCCCGGCGCGGCACCTCGAGCGCGGTCAGCAGCTCGGCCATCGAGGGGTAGCGCGCGGCGGGATCGGGCAGCAGCGCGCGCTTGAGCGCCGCCCGCACGCGGCCGGGCACCGCGTTCTCGCCTGGAAAGCGCACCTCGCCGGCGCGCTTGGCCGCGAGCATCTCCTCGTAGCCGTCGGGGAACGGCCTGACTTGGTAGAGCGCCTCGAACAGCGTCACCGCGAAGCTGAACTGATCGCTGCGCGCGTCGGCCCGGTGCCCCGCATGTTGCTCGGGCGCCATGTACGGCGGCGTGCCCATCACCGAGCCACCGTCGGTGACGTGCATCGACAGTGCGGCGTCCCGCGCCCGCACCTTGGTCTCGCTGATCGCGGTCGAGCGCTCGATCACCCCCGAGCGCTCGAGCCCCGCGCGCTCGATGATCGCCGAGCGCTCGATCACCCCCGAGCGATCGATGACACCCGCGCCGTCGACACCCTCGACCGGATCGGCCGGCCCGCCGAACACCGCGATGCCGAAGTCCACCACCCGCGCGACCCCGTCACGATCGATGATCACGTTGGCGGGCTTGAAGTCGCGGTGGACGATGCGCGCGCGGTGGGCCGCGGCCAACGCTCGACCGGCGCCGGCCAGGACCCCGACGATCTCCCGCCACGGTCGCCGCGCCTCGGCCAACCACCGCGTGAGCGTGCGACCGCGGATGTACTCCATCACCACGAACACCTGGCCGGCCTGCTCGCCGACCTCGTAGACGTGCACGAGGTTGGGGTGCGAGACCTGGGCCAGCGCCTGCGCCTCGCGCAGCAGTCGCGCCGAGGAGTGCGACGGCTCGTCGGGGCGATCGGGTCGCAGCAGCTTGATCGCGACGCGGCGGTGCAGCTTGGGATCGTAGGCGAGGTAGACCCGCCCCATGCCGCCCTCGCCGAGGGTCTCGATGATGCTGTAGTGACCGATGCGCGGGCCCGAGGCCGTGTCGGTCGATCGCCGTCGCGGCTCGCCGCCGTCGGGCGGACGCTCGTCGGTATCCCCCGTGGTCACCTTACGACGGACGAGGATGCACGAAAACCGGCACGCACGCGCCCCCGGATGGGGCGCCCGCGGCCGGGCTTCGCGTGACGTCCAAGCCGTGACGTCGACGACGTTCACCCCATGTGGGCGATGACGTCGGAGCCGAACTCGCTGCACTTGCGCAGCGTGGCGCCCTCCATCAGGCGATGGAAGTCGTAGGTGACCTGCTTGGCTCCGATCGCGCCGTCCATGCCCTTGATCACGAGATCAGCGGCCTCGGTCCAGCCCATGTAGCGCAGCATCATCTCGCCCGAGAGGATCACCGAGCCGGGGTTGACCTTGTCCTGGCCGGCGTACTTCGGCGCGGTGCCGTGGGTCGCCTCGAAGATGGCCGCGCCGGTCACGTAGTTGATGTTGCCGCCCGGCGCGATGCCGATGCCGCCGACCTGGGCCGCGAGCGCATCGGAGATGTAGTCGCCGTTCAGGTTCATGGTCGCGATCACCGAGTACTCGTTGGGTCGCGTGAGGATCTGCTGCAGGAACGCGTCGGCGATGAAGTCCTTGACGACGACCTCGTGACCGTCCTTGCGGATGATCTGCCACGGGCCACCGTCGAGATCCGACGCGCCGTACTCGGTCTTGGCCAGCTCGTAGCCCCAGTCGCGGAAGCCACCCTCGGTGTACTTCATGATGTTGCCCTTGTGCACGAGCGTGAGGCTGGGCAGCTTGTTCTCGAAGGTGTACTGCAGCGCCGCGCGGACCAGGCGGGCGGTGCCCTCCTGCGAGACCGGCTTGATGCCGATGCCGCTGGTCTCGGGGAAGCGGATCTTCGCGTAGCGCGAGCCGAAGTGCTCCTTCATCAGCGCGAGGAAGGTCTTGCAGTCGTCGGTGCCGGCCTGGAACTCGATGCCGGCGTAGATGTCCTCGGTGTTCTCGCGGAAGATGACCATGTCGACCGCCTCGGGCTTCTTCACCGGGCTGGGCACGCCGGCGAAGTGGCGGACCGGTCGCAGGCACACGTAGAGGTCGAGCGACTGACGCAGCGCGACGTTCAGCGAGCGGATGCCACCACCGACCGGCGTCGTCAGCGGGCCCTTGATGCCCACGAGGTACTTGCGGAAGGCGTCCATGGTCGCGTTCGGCAGCCACTCACCGGTCTTGGTGTGGGCCTTCTCGCCGGCCAGCACCTCGAGCCACTCGATCTTGCGCTTGCCGCCGTAGGCCTTCGCGACCGCGGCATCGAACACGCGCACCGACGCGGCCCAGATGTCGGGACCGATGCCATCGCCCTCGACGAACGGAATGATCGGATCATCGGGCACCGAGAGCCCGGCGGAGGTCATCGAAATCGCATTGCCCATGTCGCTTCTCCGTGACCGGCCAGGGCGCATGCCGCCTCCTCGCGAAGCGGGCGGTCCTTGGGCCAGCGGCCGGGGTATACCAAAGCGCTCGCGCCGGGCGCCAGCCTGGCCGCCGGTGCGCCAGGCGCACGTCCCCGCGACTTTGGCCCAAGGGCGCTGCAGCGGCGCTACGATGGCAGCCATGCGATGGCGATGGGCGGAGCTGACGGCGGCATGCGTGATGGTCGGTGGCTGCGGCGGCGGCGGCTCGCGGGCCGACGGTGACGGCACCGACACCGGATTGCCCTCGACGACGGCGAGCACGACGGCCACCACCTCGGCCACCACCGCCGACGATGCCAGCGCGACCGGCAGCACCGCCGCGACCGACACCACGGGCGTCGCCGACAGCACCGGCGAGGCACCGAAGTTCGACGTCGGCGGCAACGCTGGCGACATGGCGGTGAGCTGCGGCGACGGCAAAGGTGGCGGCACCGACTTCTCGTACATCTGGGTCGCCGACAGCGGACAGAACGCGGTCTCCAAGATCAACACGCAGACCCTCGTCGAGGAGGGCCGCTACCTGGTGCACCCCGGCAACGGCAACCCCTCCCGCACGTCGGTCAGCCTCTCGGGCGACGTCGCGATCGCCAACCGCAATGGCGGCGTGACCAAGGTCTACGCCAACCTCGACGACTGCGTCGACGACAACGGCATGCCCGGCATCCAGACCTCGAGCGGCGGCGGCGACGTGCTGGCGTGGGACCTCGAGGAGTGCGTCGCGTGGCACGTGCCGATGGCGTACTCCACCCAGCGTCCGATCGCGTGGTCACCCGGCGTGTTCGACGAGCCGAGCTGCTCGTACCACGACGAGAAGGTGTGGACCACGGGCGCGCAGGCCGGCATCTCCGGCTCGGTCGTCACCACCGTCATCGACGGCGACACCGGCGTGATCGAAGAGGAGATCGCGATGCCGGAGATCCAGATCGGATCGTTCGGCCCCTACGGCGCGGCGTTCGATCCCAACGGCGACTACTGGTTCGTCGACTCCGGCAACGACGGCCCGGTGCAGGAGCTGGTGCGCGTCGACCACGTGACCTTCACCTACGACGTCTGGATGACGCCATCGATCTCGCCCTACGGCTTCGCGGTCGACACGCTCGGTCGGCCGTGGATCGCCGGCTACGCCGGCGGCGTCTCGCGCTTCGATCCGGTCACCGAGAGCTTCGACACCAACACCGAAATCACCGGCCTGGGCATCCAGGAGGACGCCGACGGCATCATGTGGATGGCCCACTATCCATGGGACTGGGAGGGCGTCTACGGCATCGACCGCGACACCATGATGGTGGTCGACATGATCCCGCTGCCGTCGCAGCTGGCCAAGGGCGTGAGCATCGACTTCTTCGGCTATGTGTGGGTCGTCGACCAGGGCACCTCGGCGTTCCGCATCGACAAGGACTCCCACGCCTTCGACACGTTCACCGGGCTCACGAGCCCGTACACCTACAGCGACATGACCGGCTGGGGCCTCAAGAACGTCACCAACCCCGAGGGCTGACGTGTCGGCGGCCGCCCGCCGCCGCCGACATCGCGGGTGCTCCTTCAGGTGTCGTTGCCGACGCAGACGTTGCTCGAGCACATGCCCGAGCAGCACTGTTCGTTGGCGCTGCAGGCCTGGTCGGCGACCCGACAACACAGCCCGGTCTGGTTGTCGCACTCGCGGTTGGTGCCGCAACACTCGTCGTCGCTGGTGCACTCGGTGCCGATGCCGACGTCGTTCGTGCAGCACACGTTCGGCCCCAGCTCGCAGTTCAGCACCCCGCAGCAGTCGCCGTTGTTGGCGCACGTCTCACCGAGCGTCTGGGTGCAGCACTGTCCGCCCTCGCACGTGAGCGTGCCGCAGCACTGCGCGGCGCCCGTGCAGGTGTCGGTGACCTCGTTGCCACAGCACATGGTGGTGTCGAAGGTGCAGTCGTCGGCGCAGCCGAGCGTGCCGCCATCGAAGCCCTGCATGTTGCAGGTGCCCGGGACGTTGGTGGTGTCGCACTGCTCGCTGCCGTCGAGCATGCCGTTGCCGCAGTAGTCGCAGCCCGAGAGATCGAGCTGACAGCTGGCGTTGCAGGTCGGCGTGCCGCTGCCGGTGCCGCAGGTGGCCCCGCCGATGTCGGCGCCATCGCAGACCTCACCGCCGTCGCGGATGCCGTTGCCACAGTCGCCGCAGCCGCCCTCGTCGAAGCCACAGCCGACACAGGCCAGTGCGCCAGAGTCGTGGCCGAGCGAGACACACGTTGCACCGGCGAGATCGCTGCCGTCGCAGGGCTCGATGCCGGTGGCAGCGTTGTCGCCGCAGTTGCTGCAGCCGTCGAGCACGAACGCGCAGCCGGAGCACGACAGCGTGCCGAAGTTGTACATGCCGCCGCCGAAGACCTCGGCGCAGCCGATGCTCGGGGGCCCGTCGCACTGCTCGTCGCCGTTGACGAAGTTGTCGCCGCACGCTGGGCTCTGGCACGCCGGCGTGCAGCTGTCGTAAGGATCGGCGTTGCCGTCGTCGCAGTCCTCGCCAGGATCGACCTGACCATCTCCGCACGACGCACCACCACAGCTGCTGCTGCAGCCGTCGCCGTCGACGAGGTTGCCGTCGTCGCACATCTCGTTGGCGCCGAGGTAGCCATCGCCGCACACGTTGAACTGGCAATCGTCGCGACAGCTGTTGCCGCCGCCGTTGCCGGGCCCATCGTCGCAGGCCTCGCCGGCGTCGACGACATCGTTGCCACAGCTGCCGCTAGCACCGCTGTCGCTGCTGCTGCCGTCCACGACGCCGCTGTCGACCGCGCCGACGCTGCTGCCGCTGCCGCTCGAGGCCGGCCCCGAGCTCGCGCTACCGATCGTGCCGGTCGGATCTTCGAGCGGATTGCCGGTGCACGCCGCCAGCCACAGCATCGAGATGCCCATCACGCCCATCACGACTCGATGCGCGCCGGCAACACCGACGTGCCCTCGCCCCCCAGTGCAGCGTCGCTCGGAGCTCATGCGTGAAATCCCAGGCCAACCACGCTGCCCGAGTTTGTCGCCGCGGTCGAGTCCGAAGTAGTCTAAGGTGAATCGTGCGCGAGGGATGATGGGCTGGGAGCAGGCCACGCATGGCGAACGACGACGTGCGCGCCTGGGCGTACGACGCGTGGGGCCGGTGGTGCTCGCGCAAGCGATGATGCTCACGGTCGGCTGCTACGAGGTCCCCGCACCGACGTGGGTGCTCGACGAGCACGCGCGTGGCTACGGCGTACGCATCGAGGTCGTCGCGACCGGCGAGCTCTCGAGCGCGCTGTTGCTGCCGGTGCCCGCCGACCGTCGTCGCGTCGAAGCGCTGCCGGGTGACACCGTGTCGTTCGCACTGCTGGCGGCCGACGCCACGTCGGTGCTCGGCGACGACGCCCTCGATCCGGCGTTCTGGGTCTGCGTGGGCTGCCGCAGCTTCGTCCCCGCGGGCGCGCCCATCACCTGCGATGGGACCCTCGCGACCCTGCTCGACGGCTGTCTGGTGGGCCGCGGCGCCGACGTGCGAATGACCCTGCCCACGGTGGTCGACGCCGCCGACCTGGCGCTGGTCCGGACCCCGCGGGTCGTGGCGATCGCGGGCGTGCCCGGTGAGGCCACCACCGACGCGTGCGTCGAAGCGTACTTCGCCGACCAGCGCGACGAGTCCCTGCGGCAGTGCGTGCTGGCCAGCAACCAGGTCGCGCTGGGGCCCTGGTGGCTGCTGGCACCGCTGCTCTCGCCTGATCTGCAGCAGGCCGGCGTGCTGGCCGAGCACCCCGAGCTCGCGCTGCAGGTGCCCGACTTCAACCCCGAGGTCGAGCGCTTCGCGGTCTACATGGGCGCGTCGCTCGCCGGTGGCTACGGCCTGCACGACGTCGGCGATGTGATTGCCGCGCCCACCGGCCAGGTCGTCACGCTCGCGTTCGACGCCGACCCGCGCGACGCCCAGCGGTGGTTGGCCGTCGACGCCGAGGGCAACACCATCGACCTGCGTCAGTTCGTGCAGGCGCGGTGGTTCGCCAACATGCCACTCGACGGCGTCACCTCGGCGTCGTCACCCGAGTTCAGCTTCCGTACCCCGTCGGAGCCCGCGTCGCTGCGGCTCGACGTGGTGGCGTGGGACGGCCGCTCGGGCCTCGCGGTGGGTTCGCTCGACTTCGACGTGCGAGATGCGGCGCCCTGAGCCAGTGCACTCGCCGCGCGCGTCGCTGCGCGTCGCGCTGGCGTTCGTGACCGCGCTCCTCGTCGTCGGTACGACGCACCAAGCGCTCGCGGCCGACCCGTGCAGCGAGGGCACCGCGTGTACGGCCGTGCGCGGACGCGTGCGGCGGGCCGGCGACCGCACACCGCTGTCGTCGGCGCGGGTGTTGGTGGTGCCCGAGCCGAGCGCGCGCAAGCCCGGCGAGCTGCCCCCGCGCCTGCACCTGCGCGAGCAGGACGAACCGGCGTGGCTGCTCGCGGCCCAGACCGACGCCGACGGCCACTACGCGCTGCCGGCGGTGCCAGCGGGGCGCGTGCGCATCGTCGTGCTCGCCGACGGCTTCGAGCGCCACGAGCGGATCGAGCTGGTGCGTCCCGGTCGCGCCGTGACGACGGTGTTCCTGCGTCCGCTCGAGGGCAACCCCTACCGCACGGTGGTCAATCAGAGCGCGCCGGCCACGACCGCGGCCGAGCCGGTGACAGGCCGCGCGCTCGAGCGCGAAGAGATCGCGACCATGCCGGGCACGCAGGGCGACCCGCTGCGCGCGGTGCAGAGCCTGCCGGGGGTCGGCCGCTCGCCCGGTGGCGTCGGCTTCCTGGTGCTGCGCGGCGCCTCGCCGACGCAGTCGCGCGTGTTCTACGGTGAGCACCCGATCCCGCGGGCGTTCCACGTGCTCGGCTTCACCAGCGTGATGCAGGCCGACGTCATCGACAGCCTCGAGGTGCAGCCGAGCACGTTCGCGGTCCGCTACGGCAATGCCACCGGCGGGGTGGTGTTGTTGCAGCCGCGACGCGGTCGGCGCGACGGCGTGCACGGCCACGGCAAGGTCGACCTCATCTCCGCCAGCGCCCACGTCGAGGGCAAGCTCGGACGCGGCACGTTTCTCGTCGGCGGTCAGCGTGGCTACGTCGACGCGGTGCTGCGCGTGGCCGAAAAGGTCGACCCCACCGCCGTGTTCGCGCTGCCGCGCTACTTCGACTACCAGGCGCAGTACGACCTGCCGCTGCGCAGCGGCGCCGACTTCACCGCGCGGGTGATCGGCTCTGGGGATCGCTGGCAAGGCCGCTACCTCGACGAGTTCGGCAACCGCGGTCAGGCCTATACCCTGGGTGATCACTTTCATCGCGCCGAGCTGGTCCACCGTCACAGCTTCGGCCGCTGGCGCACGCTGGTGAGCCCCGCGTTCCGGTTCGACGTCGCCAACGCGGGCTTCGAGACCTTCCGCAGCTATCGCCGCACGTACGTCACGTCGTGGCGCGCGGAGATCGAGCGTCGCATCGGCGAGCGCGTGTCGATCACGTTGGGCAACGACCTCGTGGTCGCGCCGTTCAGCTCGCGCCGACGCATCAGCGACGGCAGCATCGGCGGCTCGGCGACGATCCGCGAGCTCCGGGGCGTGGAGACGACGCTCGGCCTGTACGGCCACATGACGCTCGAGCTCGGCGAGCTCACGCTGTGGCCCGGCGTGCGCGTGGCGGGCTATCACCGGCGGGCGCCGGAGGACACCGGCGTGCGACAGCATGGCGCCTGGTCGGTCGACCCGCGCCTGCTCGCGCGCTGGCGGATCGGGCGGCGCTGGGTGTTGCGCGGTGGCGTCGGCCGCTACTCGCAGGCCGATCCGCTGTCGTTCTCCGGCAGCACCGGCCTGCTCGACTCGACCCTGGGCCTCTCGCAGAACGTCGCGTTGCCGGCCGTGCTCGCCGAGGCGCTCGACCCCGGCATCGGCCTCGACGATCTCGACGACATCGTGAACGTGTGGATGGCCGTCCACGCCAACCTCGGCGTCAGCTGGACCAGCCGCTTCGGGCTCGGCGTCGACGCCAACGTCTTCACGCGTCGACTGCTGACCTCGCAGAGCCTGGTCTTCGCCCGCGGCGACCCCGGCCCGACCATCCTCGACACGCGCGAGAGCAAGACCGTCACCTTGGGCGGCGAGTTGCTGGTGCGGCAGCGCATCTCCGACAAGCTCTACGCGTGGGTCGGCTACACGGTCATGCGCTCCGACGTGCTCGCGGTGTCGCGGCTGCGCGGCGGCCGGCCCAGCGACTACGACCAGCGCCACAACCTGGTCGTGCTCGCCAGCTACGCCCTGCCCCGTCGCTTCCGCCTGGGCGCGCGCTTCCGCCTGGTCTCGGGCTCACCGTACACCCCGGTGGTCGGCGCCATCGCGACCGAGGTCGGCTACTTCGGCCTCCCCGGAGGCACCAACGCGGCCCGCTTCCCGGTGTTCCACCAGCTCGACGTGCGACTCGACAAGACCTGGATCCGCAAGCGCACCACCTGGTCGGCCTACGTCGACGTGCAGAACGTCTACAACCACGAGAACACGGAGGCGCTGGTCTACGCGCGAGACTTCCGCAGCGTGGTCGGCAACCTCGGGCTACCGATCTTCCCGAGCCTCGGCGTGCGGTTCGACTGGTGAGGAGGGCTCAGCGCCCTTGCGCGGCAGCCACCACTCCTTCAGCACGATCAACGCCGGCAGCACCACCACACACGCCACGAACGTCATCAACACGCCGACCACCGAGACCAGCGACAGCGACTGCAAGCCGCGGTGATTGGTCGAGAGGATCGCACCGAACCCACAGATCGTCGTCCAGGCGGTCATCGCGATCGCGCCGCCGGTCTCCTCGATCACCAGCGCGAGGCTGCCGATGCCGTCCTCGCGATACCGGGCGATCACGTGCAGCGCGGCGTCCTCACCCAGCCCGACCAGCAGCGGCATCGCGATCACGTTGAAGAAGTTGAGCTTCCAGCCGAGCACGTACATCACGCCCAGCAGCCACGCGATCGCCATCGGCACCATCAAGGCCGAGGCCAGGCCCGCCGAGAGCGCGCGGAAGGTCGCAATCGAGGTGCACAGCATCACCACGAACGACAGCGCGACCACCCACGGGCCGTCCTCGACGATGGCCTGGTAGACCTCGGGGATGACGAAGAACTCGGCCGCCAGCGCGACCTCGCCCTGGGGCGTCTCGAGGGTCGCGAACGCGTCGTAGATCCGACGCACGTTGCGGTAGTCGGTCTTCGAGCCGCGGGTCCAGATCACCACGAAACGACCGATCGCGCCGCTGGCATCGGTGAACTGCGCCCTCACCCACTCGGGCAGATCGGCGATCGTCAGCGGCCGGTCGACCTCGAGGTAGTGGTACCACTCGTCGATCTCTTCGCGCGTGCGCTTGCTGAGGCCGCCGCGCTTGGCGTCGATGCGCGCGCGGATGTCGGCGATGACCGCGAGCTTGTCGGCCTGCTGCTCGGGTACGAACACGAACACCGACGTGAGGTCGTGGAGGCGATCGACCATGGTCGCCAGCCGCTCGGGCGCGTAGGCCTGCAGCATCGCGACCACCTCGGGCGCGAGCCGTGGCCGCTTGGCCGCGGCCTGCTCCATCGCCACGAACTTCGGATCGGCGAGGTCGGCGTCCTCGAACTCCTCTTCGTCGTCGAACTCCTCGGCGTCCCAGTCGTCACCATCGTCGCTCGCGGGTGCGGCGGGCGGTGGCGCCGGCTTCGGCGGCGCCACCGTGCGGGCGGGCGTGGGCTCGACCGCCGGCTTCGTCTTCGGCGCGGGCTCGGCCATGCGCGCCGCATCGAAGTGCTCGGCCTCCTCGACGCTGATGTGCCGCAGCGCGTCCATCTGCCGGTAGATGTCGGCGGCCTGCTGGTCGTCACGACCGAGCGCGACCGCATGGGCGACGGTGCGGCTCTTGCCGACCGCGTCGCGGTAGTTCAGCACCTTCTCGTTGGTCGCGGCCTTCTCGGGCCCGAGCTTGTCGAAGTCGTACTCGAACTCGATGTCGCGCGCGTGCGACAACGACCAGCCGGCCCAGCCCAGCGCAATCACGACCACCGCCAGCGCGGCGACCCGCCAGCGCGGCTCGGTGCCGGCGATGTGCATGTGGGTCTTGCCGGCGCGATGGGGCTTGATGTGCCAAGGCCGCACGCGGTCCATCAGCACGATGATCGCGGGCATCACGATCATCGCCGCGGCGATGGCCGCGAACACGCCCACGTTGGCGACCACACCGAACTGCGCGAAGCCCTGGAAGTCGGCCATCGCCAGCACGCCGAAGCCGAGCGCCGTGCTGGCGCCGCCGAACAGCGACGCCGGGCCGGTGGTCGCGAGCATGGTCGCGATCGCGGCGACCGGCGACAGCCCCCGCTGCCGCTCGTCGCGGAAGCGCGCGAGCAGCACGATGTTGAAGTCGATGCCGAGGCCCAGCAGGATCGCGAAGATGAACGCGCTGACGAGGTTGAGGAAGCCGTAGGCGAGCGCGGCGAAGGCCAGCGACATCAGCACCGAGCCCACCAGCGGCACGAACACCAGCACGATCGAGCGCAGGCTGCGAAAATACAGCGCCAGCGACAGCACCAGCACCAGCAGCGAGCCGGCGCTGCCGCCGATGATCTCGCGCTCGAAGGTCTTCACGCGGCCCGTCACCTGCGCGTAGGGCCCGTCGAAGTTGACCTTCATCTCGGGATCGAACGAGCTCGGCGCGAGCGCGTCGACGTGTTGCTGCAGGTCGAGCTGCAGCGCGCGCGCGAACTTCACGTCGGTCGGGGGCAGCCGCGGTCGCAGGCGCACGACCATCATGCGGCCCTCGTCGGCCTCGTCGTACTCCTTGAACTCACCGACGCCGTACTTCTCTTCGAGCTGCTGCTTGTCGAGCTCGAGCTTCTCCTGCCCGCCGGCCTGCTCGGCCAGCCGCTCGCGCTCGCTCAGCAGGCTGAGGTCGCCATAGGCCTGCTTGCGGACCTCGTCGCGGATGCGCTCGATGACGCGGCGCCGCAGATCGAGCACGTCGGTGATGTCGGCGTAGAGCAGCGCGTTGTGCTCGAAGAACGCGCGGTCGCGGTGGAAGATGACGTGACGCAGGTCGGGATGCTCGGCGACCCGCGCCGCGATCGCGTCGCCGAAGGCGATGTTCGCGTCGCGCGACGGGCTGCGGATCGTGATGTACATGTCCGACTGGTTGCCGATCTCGTCGGACAGCCGGTCGATGCCCACCACGCTGGGGAAGTCGTCGGGCAGCAGGCGCCGCAGCTCCTGGTCGATCCGCAGGCGGGTGGTCAGCCAGCCGCTGGCGAGCGCCACCAGCAGGAACGCGACCACGATCGAGCCGGCCCGACGCTCGATCCACGCGGCGACCGTAGCCGCCATCCGCATGCCCTTCTCGGACACGCCCTGGGGTCGAACGAGCTCGTCGCGCAGGGCCACGGGGACGACGGAGGGTAGCGGAGTTTCACCGCGTCGGCGACCACCGCTGCGCGAGCGCCACGGCGATCGCCAGGCCACGGCCGTCGAGCGCCGCGATGCGCTCCGCTGCCCACGGCAGCGCAGCGAGCATGCGCGCGCGCAGATCGCTGGCGTCGCGAGCGTGCGCGCTGGCATCGATCAGGGTGTGCTGCCAGTCACCGAGCCGCGCGCGATCGAGATCGTCGGCAAGTGGAGCCCTGGGCGCCGCGAACGGCGGCGGTGACGGGGTCGCGTGCGCCAAGCGCTCGCGGATCGCGAGCACGTCCGCCTCGAAGCCGGCCGCGTCCCGCTCGCTTCGCAGGGTGTCACCGAGTCGCTCGAGCACCACCACCTCGAGCGCCGGCAGCCACGGCAACACCCGCGAGAACAGCTCGAGCAGCGGCTGCGGCACCGCGTCGTCGTGGGTGTCGCGCCGCACCGCCGTGGTCGCGCCCGGCGGCGTCCACCAGCTACCGCCGGAGAGGTGCACGCAGGTGACGCGCGCCAGCGGATGGTTGGCGAGCACGTCGGCGGCGTCGAGCCCGAAGTTCACGAGCTGGCACCACAGGTTGTGCAGGTCGAGCACGTAGTAGCCGTCGACCGCAGCGAGCACGGCGGCGATCAGATCGCCCTGCCGCCACACGTCGTCGGGATGCAGCGCGAGCGCGAGGTTCTCCAGACCCACCGCCATGCCCGTGGTCTGGGCCAGGCGCATGAGATTGGCGGTCGACACCTCGCGCGCCGCGGCGCCGTCGGTCAGCGGCAGCGGTGCGCCGGCGTCGTGCGGGCCCGCGACCATGAAGCCGAGGTGCTCGGAGATCCCGCGCGCGCCGGCGATCGTTCGATCGGCGGCGAGTCGCGCGAGCCAGGCGTCGTGCCGCGTCGAGCCATCGACGCTGCCAGGCGAGAAGCTCACGCCGTGGGCCCACAGGCGGTCGGCCGCCGCGTAGTGCTCGAGCAGCGGCGGCAGCCATGGCGGCGGCACGCGATCCCACACGGCGTCGAAGCTCCACTCGAGCGCGTCGACCAACCCCTGCTCGAACAGCGGCAGTGCGGCGCGCCGCCAGCCGTCGTCGGGCATCAGCGACAGGGCGAGCCACGCGGTCATGTGTCGAGATGATGCCCGTGGGTCGGCATCGGTGACAGGTGAGCGTCAGCCGCGACCGCACGGGCCACACTCCCAGCTCGGCCCGGGCTCGGGCGCGGCGATCGGCTGCGGCGTGACGGCGATCGGCGGGCCCGACTGCGCCGACGGCCACGCCGATGGCGCGACCGACTCGGGGGTCGAAGGGTGCGAGGCCACGCGGGGCGCGGGCCGTGCGGTCGGGTTGTCGCGCGCCGCCATGCCGGCGAACGCGGCGGGTCCGGGACCGCTGGCGGCATCGGCTCGGGTCGCACAACCGGCGTCGACGCCGAGGCTTGCGGTCAACAGGGCTGCAGCACCGACTCCGGTGCGCAGGCGCTCGATCATGGCGGCGGGCAGCTGCATCGTCGTCGGCTGGAACGTCCGCGACCACGGTTCGGCTTTCACCCCGCGTCGAGACCGGCCGACGACGGGGTACAATCGGCCCGTGGTGGCGAACTCGCTGCGGATCGCGACCCTCGGCCTCGCGCTGGCTGCGGGCTGCCGCGAGCGGCTCGACACCGTCGCGGCCCACGACGATGGACCCAGCGCGGGCACCAGCAGCGATGCCCGGGCGGACGCCAGCTCGAGCAGCGACGGCGGGCTCGATCCCTGCGCCGGTCCGTTCGCGAGCGGCCCCGCCACCAGCTGGCTCGGCTACGGACTCGACCTCGCCAACACCCGTGCGAACCTGCTCGAGCGCGGCATCACCCCCGAGACCGTCGCCTGCCTGACGCCGCGGTGGCGCCTCGACGATCTCGCAGGCGTCACCTCGACGCCCGCGGTCACCGACGGGCGGGTCTACTTCGGCGACTGGGACGGTGACGTCCACGCAGCCGCGGTCGCCGACGGCACCCCGGCATGGGTCACCCCGGTCGGCGCCGCCATCAACG
This sequence comes from Deltaproteobacteria bacterium, assembly GCA_016709225.1. Lineage (NCBI taxonomy): Bacteria > Pseudomonadati > Myxococcota > Myxococcia > Deltaproteobacteria bacterium. Next base: position 467,437 of record JADJEE010000012.1, read on the forward strand.
ACTCGCCGTTCGTGACCGCCGAGCGGGTCTTCGTCGGCGACGCCGAGGGTTTCCTGCACGCCCTCGATCGCGCCACCGGCGAGGTGCAGTGGTCGCGCGAGCTCGACGCCCACCCCGACGCCGTGATCTACGGATCGCCGGTGGTGGTCGGTGGGCGCGTCATCGTCGGCGTCGCATCGACCGAGCTGGCCACGCCCATGCCCGAGTACGACTTCCGCGGCAGCATCGTCGCGCTGGCGGCCGACGACGGCGCCGAGCTGTGGCGGGTGTACACCACGACGGACGACGACCAGGGCGGCGCGGGCGTGTCGGTGTGGTCGACGCCCGCCATCGACGAGGCCCGCGGGCTGCTCTACATCGGCACCGGCAACACCTACGAGCCGCCGGCGGCACCGCGCTCCGATGCCTTGCTGGCGCTGCGCATCGGCAGCGGCGCGCTGGCATGGTCGCGCCAGTTCACCGCCGGCGACGTGTACACGATCTTCATGCCCGAGCCCCAGGGGCCGGACGCGGATCTCGGCGCCGCGCCGAACCTCTTCCGCGCCGGCGATCGCGAGGTCGTGGGCGTGGGTGACAAGGCCGGGGTCTACGCCGCGCTCGATCGCGACGACGGCGAGACGGTGTGGGCGGTGCAGCTCGGCACCCCAAGTCATCTCGGCGGCATCATGACCACCGCCGCGGTCGCGCAGGGCCGCGTGTTCGTGGCCGCCAACATGTGGAGCGATGCGCTGTTCGACTTCGGCAACCCCGAGCACCGCGCGGTGCTGTGCGCACTCGAGGCCGAGACCGGTACGGTGCTGTGGCAACGCCCGCTGCCCCACCCGGTGTTCGGCGCGATCACCTTCGCGAACGGCGTGGTCGTGCACGGCACCATCGACGGCACCGTCCACGCCATCGACGCCGCGACCGGCGTCGAGCTGTGGACGACCCCCGTGCGCGACGATGGCGACGGCAGCATCGGCGGCGGCTTCTCCGTCGTCGACGGCACGCTGTGGGTCGGGCACGGCTTCTGGTTCTTCACCGAGCCGGCACAGGCGCGCGGCGGCCTGATCGCCTACGGCCTCCCCGTCACGCAGTGATCGGGCCGCCGTCACGCGCAGCGTCTGCGCCGGGCGGCCGTCGCGTTGCGCCGGTTCCTCGCGGGCGCACCGCCCGGCGGATGCCTATGGTTGCGGCCATGACCGAGCCGACCGTCGCCCACTTCATGACCACGAATCCCGCCACTGCGGAGAGCGGCCTGCGGCTCGCCGATGCCCAGGAGCGGATGTTCCTGAACAACATCCGCCACCTCGTGGTCCACGAGGGCGGCCGCGTGCGCGGCCTGCTGTCGACCCGCGACGCGGCGCTGGCCCTGGCGGTCGGCGGCGAGTCGAAGAAGCTCACCGTCGCCGACGCGATGAGCCGTGAGCCCTACACGTGCAGTCCGACGACGCCGATCAGCGCGGTCGCCTCCGAGATGGAGGCGCACCGCTACGGCTGCGCCATCGTCGTCGAGGGCGACGAGCTGCTCGGCGTCTTCACCACCACCGACGCGATGCGGGCCCTGCGGGAGCTCGCGACCGGAAAGCCCGCGGAGCCCCTGACCAAGCCGACCCACGTGGTCGAGCAGACCGCCGAGGCCCACCACGTGAAGCTGCATCGCCATCGCCCCATCGAGGAGGCGGGGCTGTGGCCGAACAACCTCCGCGTGCGTTGAGGTGCGCCGGGCTTCGGCGGGGCTGGTCGCGAACCCGCGCGTCGCCGATGCGTGCCGAGCCATGGCGACGATGCGGGCGCCCCGGCCGCCCCACGCTGCTCACCCGCGGACCCTGGGTTCGCGGACGACCTGCGCGTCGACCGACCGCTCGGTTTTTCGGGTGAGCTCCGGGCGCCCGCGCACCCGGCTCGCTTTCGCGGCGACCACCACGACCCGTGTTAGGCTTGTCGAGTGGGGCGTGTGCCCACGGGGTTTGACATGGGTGTCCGCGCGTCGTTGGCTTCGTGGTTCGTGACGGTCCTGCTGCTGGTGGCGGCGGGCTGCGGTCGCAGCGACTTCATCTTCGACCCCACCACCGGCGCGTCCGACAGCGACACGTCGACCACCGAGACCACCACCGTCACGCCGACCACGACCGACACCGGCGTGATGTGTGGCGATGCGGTGTGCGAGGCTTCCGAGTCGTGCGACAGCTGTCCCGCGGATTGCGGGCCCTGTGGCAGCTGCGGCGACGCGGTCTGTGACGCGACCGAGAGCTGCGACAGCTGTGCGATCGACTGCGGCCCCTGTGGTGTCTGCGGCAACGGCGTGTGCGAGCTCGATCTCGGGGAAGTCTGCGAGACCTGCCCCAGCGACTGCCCTTGCGATCCGTGCGGCAACTTCGTGTGCGAGCCCGAGTTCGGCGAGCAGTGCGACAATTGCCCGGGCGACTGCGGCGATTGCTTCGGCTGCGGCGACGGCATCTGCGTGCCGCAGCAGGGCGAGTTCTGCTTCAGCTGCCCGGCCGACTGCGAGCCCTGCGACGGCTGCGGCGACGGCGTGTGTGATCCCTTCGCGGGCGAGCTGTGCTTCAACTGCCCGGTCGACTGCGGCCCCTGCAGCGACTGCGGCGACGGCATCTGCGATCCGTTCTCGGGCGAGCTGTGCTTCACGTGCCCGGTCGATTGCGGCACCTGTAGCGAGTGCGGCGACGGCATCTGCGATCCGCTCTCGGGCGAGTTCTGCTTCACCTGCGCGCAGGACTGCGGCACCTGCGAGGACTGCGGCGACGGCGTCTGCGACATCAACTCGGGCGAGTTCTGCTTCACCTGCCCGCAGGACTGCGGCATCTGTCAGGACTGCGGCGACGGCAGCTGCGATCCGTTCGCGGGCGAGTTCTGCTTCACGTGCCCCGACGACTGCGGCGATTGCATGGGTTGCGGCGATGGCAGCTGCGATCCGAACGCAGGCGAGTTCTGCTTCACCTGCCCCGACGACTGTGGCGACTGCAACGCCTGTGGCGACGGCATCTGCGACGCCATCCCCGGCGAGTTCTGTGGCAGCTGCCCGCAGGACTGCGGCCCCTGCGGCGCCTGCGGTGACGGCTTCTGCGACAACGACGCGGGCGAGTTCTGCATCAACTGCCCGCAGGACTGCGGCGGCTGCATGGGCTGCGGCGACGGGGTCTGCGATCCGAACGCGGGCGAGTTCTGCGACAGCTGCCCGCAGGACTGCGGGTTCTGTCCGACCTGCGGTGACGGCTTCTGCGACGGCCAGGGCGGCGAGTTCTGCTTCTCGTGCCCCACCGACTGCGGCCCCTGTGGCTTCTGCGGCGACGCGTTCTGCGACGCCGGTGCCGGTGAGTTCTGCTTCAACTGCTCGCAGGATTGTGGCGACTGCCCCGGCTGCGGCGACGGCTTCTGCGACGCCCAGGGCGGCGAGTTCTGCTTCTCGTGCCCGCTCGACTGCGGCCCGTGTGCGGCCTGCGGCGACGGCGTGTGCGATCCGCTCGCGGGCGAGTCGTGCACCAGCTGCGCGCTCGACTGCGGCAGCTGCAACGCGTGTGGCGACGGCAGCTGCGACCCACTCGCGGGCGAGTCGTGCGCGACCTGCAGCAGCGACTGCGGCCTGTGCCCGGGCTGCGGCAACGGGGCCTGCGAGCCCGGCATCGGCGAGTCGTGCAGCAGCTGCCAGGCCGACTGCGGCGCCTGTGCCGGCTGTGGTGATGGCGTGTGCGCGCCGCTGGCGGGCGAGTCCTGCAACGACTGCCCGCAGGACTGCGGCCCGTGCACCGCGCAGTGCGGTGACGGCGTGTGCAACCCGCTGGTCGGGGAGTCCTGCAACACCTGCCCACAGGATTGCGGCGGCTGCCTGTTCTGCGGCGACGGTCAGTGCAACAACGGCGAGGACCAGTTCAACTGCGCGATCGACTGTGGCTGCAGCTCCGGCGCCTGCGGTGGCATGGCACCGGGCAACTGCTGGTGCGATGCGGCGTGCACGAGCATCGGCGACTGCTGCTGGGACGCCTGTGACGCCTGCGGCGAGTGCTCGATGCCGCAGTGCGGCGACGGCAGCTGCAACGGCGGCGAGGACTGCAGCTTCTGCCCCGAGGACTGCGGCTCGTGCGGCTTCTGTGGCGATGGCCTGTGCGACTTCGACGAGGATTGCAGCTTCTGCCCCGAGGACTGCGGCTCGTGCGAGTTCGACGGCTGCACCGCGGACCCGGGCCCGGGCTGCGACGGCTGCGGCTGCGAAGCCTGCGTCTGCGGCATCCTGCCGGCGTGCTGCAACAACCAGTGGTCGGGGGTCTGCGCGCTGGCGTGCAACTTCTGTGGTGGCTGCCCGTAGCGCGACCTCGTCGCTACGAACGCGGCGGGAACAGCCGCACGACCTGGCCGCGCCCGCCGCCGCCGCCGCTGCCACCGGGCCCGGGCTCGAACGGCGGCAGCGCGGCGACCTGCTTCTCGATCACCGGCAACGCGCGGATGAGCGTCGCCTCGGCGTGGAGCGCCGAGCTCTGCGGTCCACACACCAGCACCACGCGGTAGATGCCGCCGAAGGCCCGCACCACCCGCTCGTGGGCCTCGCCCACCTCCGCGTCGCCCCGCCGCGTGCTGGCGATCGCGCGCATCGTCGCCACGAACGCGTGCCACTGCGCGGGGCTGCGCTGCAGCCCGATCTGCTGCAGCCGCGTCGCCGCCCGCTGCAGCCGCGCGCCGTCCTCGGCGGGCAACGACGCACAGGCCTGCGCGAGCGCGTCACGGGTGCCGACGACCAGCTCCGCGAACGCGAGGCCGTGCCGGTCGGCGGTGTTCGCCGCCGCCGAGACCCACGCCGCCACGTCGACGTCCTCGGGCCCGCGCGGCTGTAGCGAGCTGGCCCAGATCACCGGCGAGTGATCGTCGATGACGACCGCTGCGATGGCGTGGGACAGCTCGGCCAGCGCGATCATGGTCTCGTCGAGCGCGCCGCTGGCGAGCTCGGTGCCGGTGACCGGCTGGGGCGCGCGCGCGAGCCCAGCGGTCAGCGTGGTGGAGAAGGTCTGCGCCAACGCCTCGAGTCGGGCGCGCCGCGACTCGGCGTCGGGCGGCGGCGCGGCGAACACCGCGGTGAGACGAAAGCCGCCGGTGAGCTCGACCGACAGATCATGGGGTGCCGGCGGCTTCCACGTCAGCTCGAGACGAACATCGTCGGCCTCGAGCTCGCGCGCCACGAGCTCCAGCAGTCGCGCCATCGCATCCACCGGCGGAGCCTAACAGCGCGTCGCGAGCGCTCGCAATGCCGCGACGCCGCCACCCGCTCGCCGCGAACGCCGATCGGTCGTCTGGCCGAAAGTCGCGGGCGCCGAGCGGCGTTCGGGGGGCCATGACAGCACGAACCCTCATGACTGCACTCGGGCTCGCGGCCGCACTCGGCGCGTGCACGGGCAAGAAGGACACCAGCAAGCCCGACGGCGGCAACGCGGCTTGCACCGAAGAGGCCAAGGTCTGCCCGGACGGCAGCTCGGTCGGGCGCACCGGAGCCAACTGCGAGTTCGCCGAGTGCCCCGCGGCTGCCGACGGCGACGCCACGCCGACGCCCGAGGGCGATGCCCCCGAGGGCGATGCGCCCGACCCGGCCGACGCCGAGTAGCGGGCCAACCGGCTCGCGTGCGTGCGTCGGCGGAGCACCTCGCCCTCACACGCACGCGGGCGACCTCGCGGCGCCTCACCACTCGTCGCGGAAGCGCAGGATGCCGTCGCGCACGCGCTGGAACACCGCGGTGGTGGCCCGCACGTCGCCGGCGTTGTAGAGCGCGATCTGGGCCAGGTCGCCCTTGGCGTAGGTCGTCGCGACCATCGAGCCGTCCATGGTGTCCTTCGGGCTCGCGACGCCGAGCGCCCAGCACACGACGTCGAGCGAAGAAGGTCCGCGACCGTAGCCGCCGAGCACCGCGAACAGATCGAGGTGCGGTCGCAGGGCATACTTCGAGGCCAACAGATCGATGCGCACCGGCACGCCGTGGATGAGCGATCGTCCGATGAGGAACGGCACGTCGAAGCCGCGGCCGTTGTAGCTGACGACCACGTTCGCGTGGCCGGCGAGGGCCCAGAACGCGCGCAGGAGATCGACCTCGCTGACCGGACGGATCCAGTGCGGCAGCGCGGCGGTGCTGGGCTGCGGACCAGTGCCGTGGCCGCCGGCCGGCGGCACCACGAACACCGTGACGTCCTGCGTGCGGGGATCTTGATCGCCGTTGCCGACCGCCAGCGACACCACCTGCCCGAAGTACGGCGAGAGGCTCATGACCTTGGCCTGATCCCACTCGTTGCGCTCGGCGTGCTTGGCCACCGCCTGGGCGATCGTCGGCGGCGCCTTGCGCAGGTCGACGGCCGGCACGGTCTCGATGTCGAACACCATGACGTCGCACAACAGATCCGACACCAGCTCGTGGCCCTCGTCGACCAACGACGTGGGGTCGTAGCCAGACTCGCCGGGCTGTGCAGGCCGGAGCCCGCGAATCGTCAGCTGCAGCGCGCCCTTGTATTCCTCGACCTCGAACAACGCCTTGACGTGATCGCCGACCGAGAGCTCGTCGACCGCCGCCATCGCCCGGGTCGCGTCGCTCCAAATCTTGCCGGCCACGGTGCGCGAGCGATCGGCCAGGCGCAGCTCGCAGTACGGCTTGCCCTGGCGGGTCTGTGCGCGCCGCAGGTGACGTACGACGGCGAACGCCGTGTGCATGCCGGCACCGGCGACCAACGCCTCGAGATCGGCGACATGCGTGACGTCCTGCGGCTCCATCGGGGTGGCGGTTCCGCCACCAGTGTAGCTGTGTTATCAAGCCCGGCGCGAGACGAGCGGTGCTGCCTGCCGGGCGGTACCGGCCGCTCCCGCGCGAATCACATCCCCAGTCACGTCCCAGCCAGGAGAGACCATGCCACAGCTCAAGGGCAGCAAGACCCACGGCAACCTGAAGGCCGCCTTCGCCGGCGAGTCGCAGGCGAACCGCCGCTACCTGTACTTCGCGAAGGTCGCGGACGTCGAAGGCTACCCGGAGATCGCGGGCAACTTCCGCGAGACCGCCGAGGGCGAGACCGGCCACGCGCACGGCCACCTCGACTACATGAAGTCCGCAGGCGATCCGGCGACCGATCTCCCGATCGGCGACACCGCCAGCAACCTGCGCGCCGCGGTGGCGGGCGAGACCCACGAGTACACGGACATGTACCCGGGCATGGCGAAGACCGCCCGCGAAGAGGGCTTCGGCGAGATCGCCGACTGGTTCGAGACCCTCGCGAAGGCCGAGAAGTCCCACGCGGGTCGCTTCCAGGCCCTGCTCGACGGCATCAGCTGACGCGATCGCCTCGCCGCGCGGACGCCCGCGTCGCCGCTGCCCGCTGCGCAGCTCGACCGCGGGCGTCGCCAATTCGTGCGACCCTGGTGGCCCGAGCATGCGAGCGATCGCCCTTCTCACCTTGCTGATTGCCGCGTGTCACGGCCACGCGCCGCAGCCCCCGGTCGCCACGCCGAGTCGCACCAAGGACGTGATGGTGCTGGATCGCGAGGGCCACGCGGTGCCGTTCGACCGCCTGCGCGGCGATGTGACGGTCGTGGCCTTCTGGGCCTCGTACTGCGGGCCCTGTCGCGCGGAGCTGCCGGTGCTCGAGCGTCTGGCGCAGCGCTACGCCGACGATCCGGCGGTGCGCTTCGTCGCGATCGCGGTCGATGAGCCCGAGCAACGCGGGCTCGCCGATGCGACCCTCCACGAACTGGCGCCCTCGGTGGTGAACCGGTTCGCAACACCGGAGGCGCTCGGACCCCTGGTCGCGGTCGACGACTTCGGTCGCCCATCGATCGGGCTGCCGATGCTGACGATCCTCGATCGCGCCGGCCACCTGCACGCGGAGGTCGGCGCGGCGGGCACGATCGACGAGCGCGTCGCCGCCTATGCCCGGCTCGTCGAACTCGCGCGCCACAACGAGCTGCCCGAACGCCGCCCTCGGGGCACCGACGACTTCGTCGCCGAGCTGCGCATGGCCGACTGCGAGCTCATCGTCGAGGTCGCGACCCTGCCACGCACGCGCGCCCGCGCAATCGACGGGATCGTCGAGTTCCTGGGCATCTCCAGCGTCGCCGACACGCCCGAGCTGCGCGCGGACGTGGCGGCCGGGCTCGACGGCGGCGAAACCACGTTCCGCGCGCCGCTGGCGGGCGACGACTGTCAGCCGTCGCAGTCGACCGGCAGGTAGACCGGGTCGTAGCAGCTGGTCAGACGGAAGTCGAAGGTGCCGGTGAAGAGCTCGCCGCACCAGACGCGCACCTCGTCGTGGTACGAGGTGCCGGGCTCCATGCCGATGATGATCGGCACCTGGTTGAACTGATCGATCTTCGCGATGTCGGCCTCGACCACGCTGGCGGCGGAGCTGATCCAGTTCACGGTGAACTCGGTGCCGATCGGCACGGCAATCGACGGCGGCGTGATGGTGAAGGTGCAGTCGTCGTGGGCCACGAAGGTCACGTCGAGCACGCCGTCTTGCAGGTCGCCGCCGCTGCTGCTGCCACCCGTCTCGAAGGTGGTACCGGAGTCGCCGCTGGCGGCGGTCGTGCCGGGCTCGGTGGTGCCCGAGGTGGAATCACCGCTGCCGTCGGTACCGTCACCGGCGCTCGCGGACGCCGTCGCACTCGCGCTCGCACTCGCGCTCGCGCCGTCGTCGCTGCCGGCGTCGCTGCTCGAACCACCGCCCGCGGTCGCGCTCACCGTCGCGGTGGTGCCGAGCGAGTCGGTGCCCTCGGCCGAGGCCTTCGCACCGTCACCGGCGTCGTGGCACGCCAGCGGAATCAGCAGGCACGGGATCGAGAGCCACCGTGGACGCAGGCTTCGCATGTGCACGATCTAGCAGCGTGGGCACGGCGACGCGAGCCGCGACAGGCGAGCGCGACGGCGGCTGCAACCACCGCCATCGCGTTCCGTCTCCCCTCCTCGGGGCCTTCGCGTCGCGCGTGCGAAGCAGCGCTCTCGACATCACGCCTGCGGCCGGCGTCGTCGCCACAGTGGCAGCAGGAGCAACGCCCACGCGGCGCCGCCCGTGGGTGCGCCGCTGCGACAGCTGCAGCCGCCGCCGTCGTCGCTGCCGTCATCTGCAGGCGCACCGCCGCTGCTGTCGGCCGCGCCGGAGCTGGTGGCCTCGACGTCGCCGGTGGTCGTGCCGATGCCCTCGGTACCGCCGCTGGTGTCGGCGGCGTCGGTGGTGCCGCTGCCGCTGCCGTCGTCGCCGGTGCTCCCGCCCGTGCTACCGCCGGCCTCGCAGATCTCGGTGACGTGGCCGCAGTCTTCGACGCAATCGAGCTCGAGCGAGACCTCGCAGATGCCGTCGCCGCACTGCGGCGCGCTGCAGTCGGCGTCGCAGCTCGCCGCCGTCTCGGTGCCCGAGCACACGCCGTCGCCGCAGCTCGCCGTGGTGCCACACAGCGGCGTGGGCCAGCCGCCGTCGCACAGGGTCGGCAGCACGTCGGAGATCTGCGCCGCCGCACCGAGCTGCGGCGCAGAGTCGATGCCCGGGATGTGACCATCCTGCGTGTAGAGCTTCGCGATCGAGCAGTCGCCGGTGTCTTCGTAGTCGCCGCCGGGGCCCTGCACGTGCACGCCCCACAGCAGGCCGTCACCGTCGAACACGCCGGAGCCGGAGTTGCCGAGGAAGGTGTCGCAGTCGTGGCGCACGAGCCCCTGGTTGTTGAAGTCGACCACGTTGCACGAGCGCGCGATCTTCATCGGCACGCCGGTCGGGAAGCCAATCACGCCCAGCGGCGCGCCGATCTCTGCGGGCGTGGGACCCAGCACCGCCGGCACCATCCCCACCACGGGGCGATCGAGCTGCACGAATGCGATGTCGACACCTTGCAGCTCGGCGACCACGCGGCGGCAACCGTAGATGTCGTCGGGGCCCGGCATGAACAGCTCGCCGGGCGCGGTGTAGCGCAGCCCCGGTGCGAACGACGAGGTCGCGCACGCGTCGTCCTCGAGCACGCAGTGGCGCGCGATCACGATGAGATCGTCGTCCACCAGCGTCGCCGAACAGCTCGCCAGCACCGGGTCATCGATGAAGGCCTCGCCCTCGCAGAGGTTCTGCCGCTCGCCGAGCGTGGTGGTGGGCGACACCGCAGCGCCGTCGCAGATGCCCCAGCCGGCACGCAGCTTGAGGACGATCGACTGCTCGGCGAGGCTGCGCCAGGCCTCGTCGGTCTCGTCGTACACCTGCACGCGGTCGTCGACGCCGTAGATCGCCGCCTGCACGGGCGCGGTGCCCATGCATGCGGCGAACCCGGCGACGCTCGCGAGCACCTGGCTCGGCGAGCGGGGCATCACGGCGTGTGCCCCATCATGCGATGGTTGAAGTTCGAGATGAAGCCGAAGTCACCGACCATGTCCGCCCACGCGTAGGGCACCTCGGCGGCGTTGCTCCACCAGTCCAGATCGGCGACGCCGCCGGTGTCACGGCACGCGCGCACGCAGATGCTCGCCGAGAGGTCGTCGTTGCCGGCCATCTCGACCGCGATCACCAGGGCCTGGCCCTCGGTCAGCGTGATCGGCGTGTCGAGGTCGATGACGACGGTGCGCTCCTCGGTCGCGGCCTCGTCGGCCTCGATCGCGAACATCTCGTTGGCGACCGCGTCGGCGGGGTCCGCCGGTGGCTCGCTGCCCTCGATGACGTACACCTCCACGCGGTGCGCCATCGTGCTGTCGCACGCGCCCGCGCCCGCGGTGCCGATGAGATCGTAGACGAGGCTGGTCACCTCGAAGGGGTACGAGGCCGGTGTCAGCGTGGTGGCGGCCATGTGGCTCGCCTCGTCGGGCAGGATCGGCGACACCACCTCGCCCATGTTGCAGGTCTCGGGGGTGTTGCGAACCTCGACCTCACCACCGCCGCCGGTGGTGTCGGTACCGCTGCTGCCGTCCGCGCCCGTGGTCGGGTCGGAGCCGTTCGAGGTGCTCGCGTCGGTGTCGCTCGCGTCGGTGGTGGTGCCGTCGGTCGCGGTGGTCGACGCCGTGGTCGACGCGGTGGTCGACATCGTGGTGGAGTCGGTGGTGCTCGCGGTGGTGGAGGCGCCGCCGGTGCTCGAGTCGGCGCCGGTGTCGTCGTCGCCCGAGGTCGTGCAGGCCGCGCTGGACGCAGCCAGCAGCGAGAGGAGGGGGATCATTCGGATGTTCATCGCCAAGTCCGTGGGTTTCAGGAACCAGCTTTGCGGTTCGCCCCCCAAGGCGTGGCTGCGACGACGATGATCCACGGTCCAAACGTGACCAATCTCAACCCGGCATCGCATGCCGTCCCGGCAGTCCCCGGGGACGGGTCCCCGGGGACCGCGGGCCGCCGCAAGCGATCGGTGCAGTGCCCATCGCCGGTCTGCGCTCGCGAACTGCGACTGGCATCGGCGCTGCAGTCGTGGGCACCCGAGATGCTCGACCTCCACCGCCCCCGCTCGCTTCTCGCTCTCGCGTCCGTGTTGCTGCTCGCCTGCGATCCCGCGGGAGGCTCGTCGAACGACGACGGCGATGGCGGCGGCGGCGGAGCCGATGCCAGCGTCGCCGCGCTCATCGACGACGCCATCGAGCAGAGCAACGACAACATCGAGATCGTCTGCGACTGCTGGGACGAGGCGGGTTTCGCCTCGCGCGGCGCGTGCCTCGAGGATCAGATCCTGCCGGCGCAGCGGCGCTGCGTCGAGGATGCCTACGCCCGCGACGCCGCCGCCTCGCGGCTGTACCTCGAGTGCGTCGTGCCGCTGATGCGTGAGCTCGGCACGTGCCTCGACGCGCGGCTCGACTGCGTCGATCCGTCGACGGTCGACGCGTGCTTCGCCGACTTCGATCTCGGCCGCGAGTCCTGCGTGCAGGTGCCGCTGTCGGTACAACGCGCCTTGGACGACTGCGACCCCGACGACGGCACCGACCCGGGCACTGCACCTGGGCCGGATCCAGGTACGGATCCAGGTACGGATCCGGGTACGGATCCACCGCCACCACCGCCCGCGCCGAGCGACGACCCGCCCACCGACCCGCCAGCCCCGGCGCCCGGCGGCTAGAACCATCCGACGCCGCGGATGCGAAACGGCAGCATCAGCTGCGTCGAGGTGCGGGCGAAGCGATCGAGGTCCACGACCTCGTGGACCCCACGCACGGTCGCTCCCCCGCGATCGCAGGCGTACAGCGAGCGGGCATAGAACGGCGCGTCGACCAGGGTTCGCAACAATCGCGTGTCATCGCCGCGCTCGCTCCGGGTCGAACGCGGCAATCCCCAGCGCGACGGGCCCAGACTGGTGGTCACCGCGGGCTCGATCCGATCGATGCCCGCCGGGCCATATCGCAGCCCCAGCCGACGCTCGACCCCGTCGCGATCGGTCACGTCGTACAGCAATGCGGTGGCGTCGCCCTCGTTCGACCGCGACCAGGTCCAGCTGCGCAGCGACTGCTCGAGCGCTTCGCAGCCGCGGTTGCTGTCGTGATAGCCCGGCCCGACGAATCGCATGGCCGGGGCATCGAGGTCGACCTCGATGCTCGCGCGCGGTGCAACCGGCCACCACAGGTGTCGCCCGGCGCCATCGAGCGCGAACTGCTGCGTGCGCCAGCCGTGCGCCTGCAGCCGGATGCGACCACGTACCGGCCGCCCCCACGGATAGGTGCGCTCGTCGATCTCGACCACCAGTCCGCGATCGTCACGCGTGATGCGGCTACGCCCCAGCGCCAAGGTATCCCCGTGCCGCGAGACCTCGGCGCCACGATACTCGGTGAACACCCACGCGTTCGCACGCGGCCCGTGCACGACCACGTTCAAGCCGCAGTGCGCGAGCGGGTCGGCGGCGCGACCACGACCTCTGGCGCGGAAGTACGCCGGCGAGAACACCGAGCCGACGAATGCGATGACCGTCACCGCGTGTTCGGACGCCTCGTCGAACCCATCGATGTACCACCACAGATACCCGCCGGGTCCGACCTCCACATCGAAGGCAGGGCCGCGTGCAGCGGCGGCCCCACGCGAGCTCCCGTCCGACGCGTCGGCATCAAGCATCGCGCGCTCACGATACCGGCACGGGACGGGGCCGCGGACGGTTCCTTCGACGCTGCCCACCACGCGCGACGCGGGCGAGATCTCCGACGAGAAGCGTACCCGAGCGCACGCGCGAGCGATGGGACGGATGCAGTGCGCGGCCGGTCGCCGCCCGAACGGTGGCTCCGCGTACCCTCCACCACGCGAGTCTCGGAGGGACGGGGCGACGCGCCGGCGGTACGCGGACACACGCGTCGGACGGGTCGCCTACGCAGCCCGATGCGCGTGCGATCGGCGTTGCGTCGTTCCCCGCGAGGGTCGCCACGGGTGCGCTGTCGCAACCCGCTGCACCAACGTTGAACAAGCGCGGCCGCAACGGCGCGCTCGCTCGGCCTGCGCCGCCGACCGCACGCGGTGGCGTCCCCCTGCTCAGCGCCAAATTCGAGCCTCCGAGGCCTGCGACGTCGCCTCGAGGCCGAGGTGCGGCGGCCCACACCTGCACCAACGTTGAACGATCAGGACACCGCCCGCGCGCACCGGCGATCAGTGCACGACGTTGGCAGTCGACGAGGTGGGTCGCCAAATGCCGAGCGTCGACGCCGTGCCCGAATGGCCGGTCGTCACCGCGAGACTGCGTCACACGTGTCCGCGGATTCTGGTCGCGAGTGCCGGCCCAAACCGGTACGCTCGGAGTGAGGGTTGCCGTGGAAAAAAACGCGACGGAATTCCAGATGAACGGGCTTGGCGAATCGTCCTTCGCCAGCCAACGGCGCCCCGCCCCCGAGCACGAGGCGCCGCGCGAGCCACAGCCGCAGTCCGACCCACGGCTGCTCGCACTCGTGGTGGCCAACGACATCATCCCGCGCCTGCTACTCGCGCACCGACTCGACGAGATGGCGGACGATCAGAGCCCTGCGCCCCAGCCGGCCCCGCCGACCCCAGACGACATCGCGCAGCTCGTGGAGATCGCGGTCGCGATGGACACCGACGGTGCCGTTGCGGCGGTCGAGGCCCGAATCTCGCGCGGCGAGTCCTACGAGGCGGCGTTGCTCGACTTCGTCGGCGGCGCTGCTCGCATGCTCGGCGAGCAATGGTTCGACGACGAGCGCTCGTTCGCAGACGTGACGATCGGCCTGGCGACGCTGCATCGCGTGGTGAGCGTCATGCGACACCGGCTGCGCGCGCCGGGCTGCTCGCGTGGGCTCGTGCTGCTGCTGGTCGGGCCCGGTGAGCAGCACACGCTCGCGATCCACATCCTCGGCGACTTGTTGGTGCAGGCTGGCTGGGACGCGGACGTTCGGCCCGTGTTCGAAGAGGCCGAGCTCGTCGCCACCGTCGCCACCGAAGCGGTCGTGATGGTCGGCATCTCGATGAGCACGGACTGCGAGCTCGAGCCCGTCACGCGCACGGTGGGCCGCATCCGGGCCGCGTCGTTGAACCGTGACGTAACCGTCTTGCTCGGTGGCGCCACGGATCTGAGCGACTATGCTAAGAAGATCGGAGCTCACTACTTCGCTGACGCGCGGCATGCGCTCGACTGGCTCGATCGCCGCGGCACCATCGCCCTCTAGTCGAACATGTCGATGCTCCTCACAGGTTCCAACGCGGCCCACGCGATCCTCGACCCGGAAGCCAATCCGCTGACCGCCCGCGTCATCGCATCGATCTGCGACATCGCCCTGGTGATCGACGGCAATGGCGTGATCGTCGAGATCAACGCGAGTGCGGAGTTCGAGGCCCTGCCCGCCTTCCGCGAGCTGGTGGGGCAACGGTGGATCGACCACCTGACCAAGGACTCGCACGCCAAGGCCGGACACCTCCTCACGGAGGCACGGCGGGGCCAGACGTCGCGCTCGCGCGAGATGAACATGCGGATCGCCGGGTTGGGCGAGGTGCCGTTTCGCTTCACCGGCACGCTCGTCGACGGCGAGCGGGTGCTCGCGTTCGGCCTCGACATTCGCTCGGTCGCGGCGGTGCAGCAGCGCTTGGTCAACGCGCAGCTCGCGATGGAGGCCGAGTTCCAGCGGGTACGCCAATCGGAGGCGCAGTACCGGGTGCTGTTCCACGTCTGCTCGGAGGGCGTGGTGCTCGCGCAAGGGCCTCGCCATCTGATCACCGACATCAACCCGGCAGCGCTCAAGCTGCTCGGCAAGTCACACGAATCGGTGCATGGCAAGTCCGTGCGCGACCTCGTCGCGCCGTCGAGCCACGAGGAACTCGCCGGGCTCATCGCATCGGTGGAGGCGGGAAAGAACGTCACCGTCGAGGTGCGCACCGCCGGCGAACCGGGGGTCGACGTCACCGCCCAGCTCACGGTTTTTCGGCAGGCCGGACACGCCGTCTTCCTGTTCCGTTTCTGGCCCGAGCGCATGGAGGCCGCGGCGGCGGTCGACGACGCTGGTCGCGAGCGCACGTTGCGGGTGGTTCAGGCGATGCCCGATGGCTTCGTCGTCACCGACCACGAGCTCCGCATTCTCACCACCAACGCCAGCTTCTGTGAATTGGTGGAGCTCGCCTCGGAGACTCAAGTCGTCGGCACCGCGCTGGGTTCGTGGCTCGGTCGCGCCGGTGTCGACCTCAACGTGATCGTGTCGAAGCTGCGGAGCGACGGCGTCGTGCGCAACTTCTCGACCGTCATTCGCGGTGACCTCGGTGGTGAGCGAGGCGCGACCGTCACGGCCGTCGCCACCCCCGAGGGCGATTCGCGCTACTTCGGCTTCACGATCCGCCCGACCGTCGATACCGTGGGTGCGCGCCGCGGGTCGTTCCAGTCGCGCTCGCCCGAGCAGCTGAAGGCGCTGGTGGGGCAGACGTCGCTGAAGGAGATCGTGCAAGAGTCGGCCGACATGATCGAGCGGCTCTGCATCGAAGCCGCACTCGAGGTCAGCGGCAACAACCGCGCCGTGGCGGCCCATCTGCTGGGCCTGAGCCGACAGAGCCTCTACACCAAGATGCGTCGCTACGGGCTCGAAGAGTTCCCACTCAAGGCGAGCACCAACGAGTGGGATCCCTGAGCTCGCGGAGCGAGCCGCGATCGCGGGCCTCGCCAGGCGTGGTGCCCGGCGCTCGCCCATCTCGAAGCTAGCAGCCCGTGGTGAAACTCCGTGGCGCGAGAACGCCGTCATCGGACCCCGTGGCAAGACGCGAGGACGAAGGAATACCTGGCGTATTTCGAGCTCCGAGCAACGCCGCCAAGGGGTCCGAGGGCGGTGTTATCGCGTCGCGGAGTTTCACCACGGGCTGCTGCGCGAGCGCCGTCGCGAGGGCGACGGGGCCGCCCCGCCGAGGCAGCCGCCGCGTCACCCCCCTTGGCGCGCTCACTGGCGGAAGCTCTTCACCTTCTTCAGCAACTCCTCGACGACCTCGGGCTTGTCCTTCAGCTCGGGATTCGGCGCCATGTTGGCGCTGAGACCCACGGCTGCACCGCCTTCGACGATCACCTTTCGAATGCGGGCGTCGTCGGGCTGCCAGGTGCTGCTGTGGAAGTTGCGCGGGGACGGCTGCAGCACCTTGCCGGCCTCGCCGTCGCCGTTGCCCTCCTTGCCGTGGCAGGTGGAGCACTTGGTGTCCCAGACCCGCTGTGCCTCGGCTACGGCCTCGGGGTTGCCCGGAGGGGCTTCCGCGTTGTCACACGCGCCCAGCAACGAGAAAACGGCAAACAGTGAGAGTGGGACCTTCGGCATCGCTACCTCTTCGCGCATACGTTTTGATGGAGAAGCACCTCTTTGCAAGCCAGGCCGCAAAGAGGTGCTTCGTGTCGTACCTTTGTCTACATCTCCTCCGCCTACGGTAGGGCGGAGTTCTCGACCCGGCCCCCGGACGCTGCCTTCGCGCCTTCGAGCCAGTTGAATCGAGGTGTGCTGAGCAGCACGAGATGGATCACGATCGCCAGTCCGAACAGGAAGACCGAGAGACCGATGAGTGCTTGGCGGGGATCGAACAGTAGCCAGATGCGGTGCATGGCAGGCTCCTACGTCAAGAACGTTTGTGAAATGGTGTTGGAGATTTCGAGCATCGTGGTGTAGCCGTTCTTGCCCGGCACCCACGGGCGCCACATCCAGACCAAGACATGCGCCGCGACGGCGATCAAGGTGAATGTGATGAATCCCGACATGAAGAATTTGTGGAACTCCTGGGCCTGCTTTTCGGTCAGCCCAGAAGGGGAGAATAGCTCTTCGTTTGCCATGATGTATGACCTCCGATGTTTCCTTTCAGTCGACGCGGCTCCGATCCGCATGATTGGGTTTGTTCGGGCTTGCGCCCACTCGGAGATCGACTGAGGCGACGTGCTCGCGGCCGACTCGGGAGGCCCCCGCACGTCGAGCCGTTCGCTCGGCAGCGTCGCGAAGTTCCTTGGCCGCCGAGATCCGGGTCAGGATCGGCGTCGAGGACAGCGCGTCGTCGATGGCGCGCTCGGCCGCCTCGTCCCACGGCAGCTCCTCGTGCACGCGGGCAGGCGTCGCGTCGACCGCGTCCAGCTGCTTGCCGAGGGGCAGAATCGCGAACAATGCATCGAACAGCGCATTGCACACCTCCTGCAAGAGATAGGTGGCACCGCCGTAGCCCATGAAGGGCGTTCCGGGACAGCGTCGAATCGCGGTACCGGGAAAGGACGCGGGAATGTAGATGCCCGGGCGCGCAGCCTCGGCCATGTACATCCGCTCGTTGTACGAGCCGAAGAGAATGAGTGGCGTCCGCGAAGTGACCGCCTCGCGCACCGCGGCGTTATCGGTCTTCTGACCCGGCTTGCGCGAGATCGCGAAGTTGCACGGCAACCCCAGCTCGGTCTCGAGATAGGCCTGGATGCCGCGGGCATAGGTATCGTTGGCAACGATGCCGAAGCTCGCGGTGCCGAAGAAGTCCTGCGTGACGCTGCGCCAGAGGTCCCACATCGGCTTGAGCGTGGTGTGCTTCTCGCGCTCGATGAACGGCTCGACGTCGAGCTCGAGCATCTCCCCCAGCGTTCGTAGGAACCTCGTCGTCGTGTCGAGTCCGATCGGCGCCTGCAGGTACGGCACGTCGAGTTCCTCGCACAACAGCCGCCCGAACTCCCGGTACATCACGACGTTGACGTCGGCGTTGACGAGCTTCGGCACGTCGGCGAGGTGGGTGCCCAGCGGAAAGGTGAGGTTGACCTCGGCGCCGATACCCTCGAGCAAGCGGCGGATCTCCGCGAGATCCGACCACGTATTGAAGTAGCCGTAGCTGGGGCCGATGATGTTCACGCGCGGCTTGCGGCCGGGATCGCGTGCGGGCTTCTTGGGCTTCGCCCGCTTCTTCGGGCCGAACTGCTGGAACAGCCACAGCAGCGCTCGATCGGCGCTCTGCCACTGGTCCTCGTCGATGGTGCGCGGCAGGAACCGTTGGATGCCGGTGCCCTCCGGGGTCACGCCGCCACCAATCATCTCCGCGATCGAGCCGGTGACGACGACGCTGGGCAGGCCGGGGTCGAGCGTACCGTGGGCGCGCTTCATGGCCTGCTCGGTACCGTGCTTTCCGAGCTCCTCCTCGGACAATCCGGTCACCACGATCGGAAGCTCGTGCGGCGGTAGCCCGTCGGTGTAGTGCAGCACCGAGGTGACCGGCAGGTTCTCGCAGCCCACCGGACCGTCGATGATCACCTGCAGGCCTTTGACCGCGGTGAACACATACACGGCGCCCCAATAGCCGCCGGCACGGTCGTGATCGAGCACTAGCATCCGATCGCACCATCGTCCTTCGGCTTGGCCTTGGCACGGTCGCGCCGGAACTCGGGCCGCTCCCGCGGGAGTTCCTCCCACACGCCGGCCGCATGGCCTTGACCCACGCCCTCGAAGAACCTGCGCATGCTCGACATGCGCTCGTGGTTTGCCATCGCGGTGTTCACCACCTGCGCCAGCGAGCCGGCCCCGGCGGCGCCCATCAGCGGACGGGCGGAGATGAGGTTGGTGAAGTACAGTGCAGGCGTGCCCTGTTGCTTCGCCACCTGCACCACCGGCGTGGTACCGATCACGAGGTCGGGCCCGTGTTCGCGCATTGCGGCCAGGTCTTGCTCGAGCGAGGCCCGGTATTGCACCGTGACGCCGCGGGCATCGAGCCACTGTCGATCGGGCTCGGACCACGGCGTCGCCGGGCACGCGGTGCCGACGTACTTCACCTCCGCGCCGCTCTCGATCAGCAGCCGCGCGACCAACAGCTCCGAGCCCTCGTAGCCCGACACGTTGATGCGCCCGCGAATCGGCGAGCCCGCCAGCGCGCCGTCGATCGCGGCCACCGCGGCGTTCTTGGCGGCTGCGATGCGTTCGGCCGCCACGCCACACGCGTCGCCGATCGCGTCGAGCCAGGCCGCGGTTCCATCGCGACCCACCGGCGCCGAACCGATCGCGCGACGCCCCGCGAGCGCGAACTCGCGGATCGATGCGGTGTAGAAGGGGTGGACCGCCGCGACCACGGCGCAGTCCAGCGCGGCGTACAGCTCTCGCCACTCGCGCGTGGGCACGACCGGTCCGGCGGCGAGCCCGAGCGGCTCGAGCAGTCGTCCGATCGTCACGGGATCGACGGGGAACATCTCGCCGAGCAGCGTCACCGTCGGCTGGGTCGCGCGGCCTTGCCGAGGCTCGGCCACCGGGCCCTGCTCGACCTCGCCGCGCGCGTGCGCGAGCATGGCCCCGGCGAGGATGTCCTTGGCCTCGGCATGGGTCGGCACGCCGAAACCCGGCACGTCGATGCCGATGATTCGAACGCCATCGATCGCGCGTGGCAGCAGGCGCAGCGGGACCCCGGACGCCGTCGGCACACAGAGGTTGATGACCACCACCGCGTCGTAGTCTGCCGGCTTCGCGACCGCATGCACCGCGTCGCGCAGGTCTTCGAACAGCTTGCCGGTGACCAACGACTCGGAGTCGAACGGAACGTAGCCGACGGTTCGGCGCGCACCATAGAAGTGCGAGGTGAAGGTCAGCCCGTACACACAGCACGCCGAGCCGCACAGCAACGTTGCGGTGCGACGCATCCGCAGGCCCACGCGGAGCGACCCGAACGCGGGGCACATGCTCTGCGGCTGGTCGTGGGGCCCGACCGGATAGTCGGCGGCATAGCGCGCGAGCAGCTCGCCCTGCCCGGCCGCCGCTGCGGCCACGCGAAGCTTCACCTTGCCGCCCGAACAGCTCGCAGCGGTGTCGACCGTGTCAGCGGTCGGAGGATCGATCGACTGGTCCATCGGATGCGCTCCTATACGGACCGGTCGTAGATCACCTCGAGGGTGCGTTTGCGGATGTGCTGGGCACCGAAGTCCTCGAGCGTCGCGGGCTCGAGCACGACATCGCGACCCACGGCGTCGCTCGAGAACAGTGCCAACAGGCCATCCTGGTCGAGCGGCGTCGGTGCCAAGGGCGGCGCGGTCGCGATGTTGTCCGCGAGCTCGCCGAACAGCGGGCCCCAGGGGCTCTCGGGACGACCGATGATCTCGTACTTTGCGCTCTTGCGGCGGATGTCGTCGTCGGCCGGAATCGCGGCCAACACCGGGATCCCGACCTTCTCGGCGAAGGCACGCGCCTCGCCGGTGTGGTCGTCCTTGTTGATCACGATGCCCGCGACGCCGACGTGACCGCCGAGCTTGCGAAAGTACTGCGCTGCCGAGCACACGTTGTTGGCCACGTACAACGACTGCAGGTCGTTGGACGCCACCACGATCACCTTCTGGCACATGTCACGGGCGATCGGCAGGCCGAAGCCGCCGCAGACCACGTCGCCGAGGAAGTCGAGCAGGACGTAGTCGAACCCCCACTCGTTGAAGCCGAGCTTCTCGAGGGTCTCGAAGCCGTGGATGATCCCGCGTCCGCCGCAGCCGCGGCCGACCTCGGGGCCGCCGAGCTCCATCGCGAACACGCCGTCACGCTTGAAGCAGACGTCGCCCACCGTGACGTTGTCGCCCGCCAGCTTCTTGCGCGACGAGGTCTCGATGATCGTCGGGCACGCACGACCGCCGAACAACAGCGAGGTGGTGTCGCTCTTGGGATCGCAACCGATGAGCAGGACCTTCTTGCCCTGCCGCGCCATCATGTACGAGAGGTTGGCGAGCGTGAAGCTCTTGCCGATGCCACCCTTGCCGTAGATTGCGATGATCTGCGTCGACTTGGTGACGACCGTGGGGATGAGCTCTTCGAGCTCGTTGAGTGTCGAATCTGCGTTGGCCGTCATGATCCCTATCTCCAGTCCACGAGCATCTTGAGGCAGTCGACATCGCCGAATGCCGTCGCGTACGCGTCGTGGACCTGATCGAGTGTGCGTCGGTGGGTGATGAGGCCCTCGAGATCGAGGCGGCCGTCGGCGGCCATGTCGGCGACCGCGATGAGATCCTCGGGCGCCCACTCGGCCGCGACGCGGAATCTCGCTTCTTTGAGGAAGGCGAGCGGGAACTCGAAGCCGACCCGATCGGCGTAGAATCCTGCGAGCACGATCTCGCCGCCGCGTGCCAGCCGCTTCAACAATGCGTCGAGCAGCGAGGCGTCACCGCTGGCGTCGTAGATGCTGCGGTAGTCACGGCGGGCGTCTTCGTCGGGCGCGACCACGCGGTAGCCGACCGCGCCCCGGGCTCGCCGCGGGTTCTTCTCCCACACCGTCGGTGTGCCGCCGGCGGCCACGGCGAGGCGGGCGAGCAGGCGTCCGAGGACGCCGTGGCCGATGATCAGCTCGGGCGGCCGTCCATCGCCGCCGACCAGCGCGTGGCGGGCCGTGGCTGCGAGCGCGAGCAGGATGCCACGCTCGCCGAGGTCGTCGGCCAGGGGCGTCAGGCGTGCCGCGGGCACACGAAGGTGGGAGGCGGCGCCACCGAAGAGGCCGCGCACGTCGCCAAAGCAGTTGGAGCCCGGCACGAACACGCGCTGACCGATCGTGACCGCGGCCTCGGGCCCGGCCTCGAGCACGCGTCCGACGGTCTCGTAGCCGGGCACCAGCGGGTAGCCCATGCCGGGGAACGGCGGCATGCGGCCGGTGAAGAGGAGGCACTCGGTGCCGGTGCTGATGCCGGTCCACTCCACCCCGACGAGGACTTCGGCGGGTCCGAGCGGCCCGTCGAACGCGATCCGCCGCAGCTCCACGTGCTCCGGGCGGGTCATCACGACGGCGAGGGTGGTCAGCACCGGTGTAATAGTACCGAGACACCAAATTGTGTCAAGTGTAAATGACACTCAGCGGGCGCGAGCGGAAATCAGTCGTGAAATCATCGGGCGGCGCGTGGCTCGCAGGCGACCGGGCTCGAAGCCCGCCTGCTCGAGGAGGGCCGAGATCTCCGCCGGGGTGCGCACCCGGCCCTGTCCCATCGCGAGCAGATAGAAGCCGAAGTACGCGTCGCCCATGCGCTCGCCACCGACGGTCCCGCGCATCGGTTCGGCGATCAGCACCACCCCGCCCGGCCGCACGACCCGTCGGACCGCACGCAGCAGCTCGAGCGCCTGGGGATCGTCGTGATCGTGGAGCACGCGAACCAGCGAGACGAGATCGGCGCCCTCGGGCAACGGATCCCGACGCCAGTCACCCGGCACGACCCGCACCCGTGACGACAGCCCCGCGCGGGCGAGCCGGGCCGACGCTCGCGTCGCGACGCCGGGTAGATCGAAGAGCATCAGTTCGATCGCGGGTGCACGCGCTGCAGCGGCCTCGAGGAACGCCCCCTCGCCACCACCGACATCGAGCAGGCGCTGGTGATCCGAGATCGCATAGGCCTCGAGGATGTCCTCGACCAACAGCGGGATCGAAGCCGCCATCAGCTCGGTGTACGCCGCGACACCGGGTGCCGCGGCCGGCGGCGCGTCGGCCTGTGTGTACGTCCAGAAGCGATGCACCTCGGCACCGCGGACCTCACCGCGCAGCAGCGCGACCGGATCGGCCATGTCGCGATAGAAGATCGTGTTGTGCTCGACCAGGCGCGCGACCGCCGGGTTGCCGATGAAGGAGCAGCCGTGGATGCCGAGCCAGTACGCATCGCCGCGCGCCTGCACCAGCCCCAGCGATGCCGCGGCGTCGAGCAGCCGCGCGGTGGCGTCGGGTGACAGCTCGAGCAGCAACGCCAGCTCGGTCGCCGAGCGCGGCCCGGCGTGCAGGATGTCGAGCAGGCCCAGCCGCGCCGCGGCGCAGAGCACCTGCGAGTAGACGAAACCCGCGCTCAGATCGAACAGCGCAGAGGCCCGGCGCCGCGCGACGAAACGTGCGATCCACGAGCCCTCCGCCCAGCGTTGGAAGCTGGGATTGCACAGCATGCGGTTGCGGGTCGCCAGCCAGGCCATGACGACCCCGTCGACGAACCGCCTCACCGTCGCCCACACACCGGCCTCGGTCATGCCGCGGTTCGGCGCAGCCCGGCCGGAACCAAGCGCTCGGCCATCTCGACGACGAGTGCGCGAAGCATCTCGGCGCCTGCGCACGGCGGCACCGCCTCGGCGGCGTGCGCCACCAGGGCACGAAGCCGCACGATCGCGCCGGGCAAGCCGTACTCGGCGACGGCGTTCGGCCGCGCGAACCGTCCGTCCTGCCGGGTCGGCTTGCCGGCGACGTCCTCCATGGCGTGCGCGTCGAGCAGATCATCGGCGACCTGATACGCCTCGCCGAGCAGCTCACCCATCGCGCGCCACGGCTCCGGATCACGGCCGGCCGCGACCGCGCCGGCCATCGCGCTGGCGACGAACATCGAGCTGGTCTTCGCCCGGTGGTACCGCGACAACGGGACCTTGGGCTCGCTTTCCCACGCTTGGCCGGCGACCAGACCCGAGGGTGTGCCCGCAGCTCGGGTCAGGATCAGCACGAGCTGTGGCAGGCGCGTCGGCGCACCGATGCATGCGCGGGCCACCGACTCGAACGCGCCGACGATGAGCGCATCGCCGACGAGTACGGCGAGCGGAGCTCCGAACACGTGGTGGACCGAGGGTCGCCCGCGTCGCGTGGGCGCATCATCGAAGCACGGGAGATCGTCGTGCACGAGCGACGCGCAGTGGAGGAACTCCAGCGCGCACGCGGTGGCGTCGACCAACGCGGGGTCGTCGTTCTCCGCCGCTGCGGCCACCGCCATGCACAGGCGCGGTCGGATGCGGGCGCCGCCGGGGAACACGGCGTGGCGCAGGGCGGCCGATAGCCGCGGAGGCGCATCGCGCTCCAGCTCTCCGAGTCCACGCGCGAGGCTGGTTTCGAGGTTCGCCGTGGCCACGGTAGCGTATCATGATGGTTGACACATCAGAGTGTCAAGTAGATTTGACGCTCGGGCCGTCGACGCGCGGGGTCAGGGGCCGGCGCGGAGCACCTCGAGGTAGGCGGCCGCGAACGCGTCCGGTCGTTCGAAGTGGGGAAGCGCGCCGGTCTCGAACACCTGCCGCGACCATCGCGGGCGGTGCTCGAGCAACGCGTCGGCGCCTTGGTAGTCGACGAAGTCGCCGCGGACACCGTGGCTCAGCCACACCGGCATCGTGAGTGACGTGTAGAGCTGGGTCGCGTCGGTGCTGAAGAGGTGACCGGAGAGGAACCACAGCGGCGCGTGCTCGGCCCCTCGTTGGTGCGCCGTGCGGATCGCGTAGTCCCAGAGGCCGGCGTCGATCTCGCGGCGTCCGTACGTCCGGGCGAGGAAGTAACGGATGACCCGAGGCCGGGTGAGCAACCGAAACAGCGGCGGCCCCACCCATCGCCGCCGCACGATCGCGCGCATCCAGGGGAGGCCGCGGTTGCCCCCCGGCGGGCCTTCGAAGCGCTTGCGGCCCAGCCCCGTGGGGCTCACCAGCGCGAGGGTTCGAAACGCACTCGGGCGCTCGCATGCGGCGCGGGCGAGGAACTCGCACGACAACGACAGCGCCAACGCATCGATCGGGCCACCGCCGTGCGCCTTGCGGATCGCATCGACCGCGAGCAAGACGGCGTCGGTCATGAGCCGCGGCAGGTAGGCTCGATCGCTGCGATCGGAGCGTCCGAAGCCCGGGAGGTCGATCGCGTAGGTCGGTCGCACCGAGGACAGACGCTCGTACAGCGGGCGCACCTCGTACGCGGACGCGGCCGCGTTGACGCTGTGCACGAGCAGCACCGGCGGACCCTCGACCGCGGCCGTCGGCGTCGACGCGTAGAGCTCGAGTGCACCGACGCCGGGATCGCGAAGGCACCTCGGCTGCCCAGGCACCGCCGGCGGGAGCTCGCCAGCGTCGTCCGCGCCCTTCCCTAAGGGTATGTCAAATGTTCTTGACACTACTTGGCGTCAAGTCTAGCATACGTTCTCGCTCGAGGGGGACAAATGCGCGGCGCGACACCTGGCGACAAGACCTTCGGATGGCTCGACATCGTCCGTCTCGGCGCTGTCCAAGCCGCCCTGGGCTCCGTCGTGGTGCTCACCACCTCGACCTTCAACCGCCTCATGGTGGTCGAGCTGGCCCTGGCGGCGACGGTGCCTGGCGCCCTGGTGACGCTCCACCATGCGATGCAGCTGCTGCGCCCGCGCATGGGGCACGGCACCGACGTGGGGGGGCGACGCTCGCCGTGGATCCTCCTCGGGATGGTGGCGCTGGCGCTGGGTGGCATCGGTGCCGCCGCGGCCATCACCCTCATGCCTGCGCAGCCCCGCCTGGGACTCGCGCTCGCCGTGGTCTCCTACGCCGCCATCGGCGGAGGCGTGAGCGCCTGCGGTACCTCGTTGTTGGTCCTGCTGGCCAAGGGGGTCGCCGCGCCGCGACGCGCGGCAGCGACCACGGTGGTGTGGATGATGATGATCGCCGGGTTCGCGATCACGGCCGGGGTTGCGGGCAGTCTGCTCGAGCCCTTTTCCTATGGTCGCCTGATGAGCGTGACCGCCGGGGTCTCGGCGATTGCGTTGCTCATCGCGTTCGTGGGGATGCACGGCGTCGAAGCCCGCATCGTGCACATCGCCGCAGCGCCCCCGCGCCCCGCGGCCGAGCCGGGTGCATTCCGCCGCGCGCTCGCCCAGGTGTGGGCCGAACCCGATGCCCGTCGATTCACTGCGTTCGTCTTGGTGTCGATGCTGGCCTACAGCGCCCAGGATCTGATCCTCGAACCATTCGCGGGTCTCGTCTTCGGTTGGTCGCCCGGCGCCTCGACCAAGCTGGCCGGCTCGCAGCACGCAGGCGTCTTCGTCGGCATGTTGCTGGTCGCGATCGTCACCTCGGTCTTCAAGGGGCGCAGCATCGCATCGCTCAAAGGTTGGGTGGTCGGCGGTTGCATCGCCTCGGCACTCACGATGTCGGGCCTCGCATTCGCTGGCCTGACCGGCAGCATGTGGTGGCCCCTGAGCCAGAACGTGTTCTTACTCGGCGTCGCCAACGGTGCCTTCTCGATCGCAGCCATCGCCGCGATGATGACGCTGTCGACCCACGGTCGCAGCGGGCGCGAGGGCACGCGGATGGGCCTGTGGGGCGCGGCCCAGGCGATCGCCTTCGGAGCTGGTGGATTCCTCGGGACCCTGCTGGTCGATGCTGCGCAGGGCATCGCCGGTCAGTCGTCGGGCCTGGCCTACGCCTTCGTCTTCACCCTCGAGGCGATCGGATTCACCGTCGCTGCTCGGCTCGCACTGCGCACGACGTTGCCCGAGCACGGCACCGAGCGCACGTCCACCCCGAGCCTGCCCACACCGCAACCTAACTACCTGGTCGACCCGGTCTGACCCATGCTCGCGCAGCGCATCGCCACGACCGCAGCGACGACTGCTCCCACGCCGCGCAGCGGCGAGCGCGTGCGCGCGGGGGGTCGCGCATGGCACGGCAGTCGCTGGCTTCGCACCATCCTCACCAGCCTGTTCGTGCTGTTGATGCTGGGCTCGGCGCACCTGTTCATGGTCGCGGTCAACGCTGGCGAGCACGCCGTCGCCCGTCCCGACCCTGCCGCGGGGGTGCCGGCGCGGCTCTTCACCGATCTGTCGCTGGTGGACGAGCTCGCGGCCGCCGGGGCGCGCACCCACGATCCCGCGGAACGGCGCGTGATCGCGGCCGGGCTGGCCGCGGCCGAGGCGGGCACGCTCGAGGTCCGCACCCTGCCGGTGACCCGGTTCCTGGTCTACGCGGCCCTGGGCATGAGCGCGTTGGGGCTGCTGCTCATCTGGATCACATCGAGGATCCGCAGCGACGCCGCGCAATCCATCCTCGGCATCTTCGGTGGCAACCTGATCTGGACCGGCGCGGTCGAGTACGGCTTCACGCTGGCGTCGCGTTCGTTGGGCATCGGCAAGACCGTGGCGGTGGTCGACGGTCAGCTGGTGGCCAGCTATGGCGAATATGTGCTGCTCAAGCACAGCTGGGGTGGGCTGCTGCTCATTCTCGCCTACCTGTTGTTCCTCGAGTCGTCGCGGTGCCCGGTGTTCCTGTGGTGGCGCGAGCGCACCCCGACCATGCGCGGACCCATCGCGACCGGGCGGATCGACAACTACGGCCCCCGCAGCGCCTTCCAGTACGCGACGACGGTGTGGTTCTTCTATCTCCTGCTGCTGTGGACATATGACGAGCAGGTCGCTGGGGTCTACTCGCTCACGACCAAATCGATCCTGTTCGCCGCGATCGCGGGGTCGATTTATTGCACGTGGAAGCTGCACCAACAGGCCGGCTGGGGCCCCGCCATCCGCTATGCCGTGGGCGCGATGATCGTGGTGTGGACGCCCATCGAGATCCTCGGGAAGTGGGGGGTGATGCGTCAGCCGTGGCTGCTGCTCGAGCCCACGACGTTCGCGGTGTTCTTCGGCGGCCTGGGGCTCGGCACCTGGGCGCTGTGGCGCGCCGCTCGTCGCCGCCGGGTCGGCGCCCCCGGGGACGCCGACGCCGTGCATTCGGAGCTGGCGGTCGCCTGATCGTCGCGCAAGAGGTCACCATGTCGGCATTCCCATTCACCGCGATCGTCGCCCAGGATGAGCTGAAGCTCGCGCTCCAGCTGGTCGTCATCGATCCGACCCTGGGCGGGGTCTTGGTGCTCGGCGATCGCGGCACCGGCAAGTCGACCGCGGTGCGGGCACTGGCGTCACTGCTCCCGCGGATGAACGCCGTGTGCGGCTGCGCGTACAACTGCGACCCCAGCGACGATCCAAGCCGCTGCGTGCCCGAGTGTCCGCGTCGTCAAGGCGCAGCGATCCAGACCCAGCAGATCCCGGTACCGGTGGTGGATCTCCCGCTCGGCGCGACCGAGGATCGGGTGGTTGGGGCGCTCGATCTCGAGGCCGCGCTCGCCCGTGGCGAGCGGGTCTTCTCGCCCGGTCTCTTGGCGCGGGCCAATCGCGGCTTCCTGTACATCGACGAGGTCAATCTCCTGCCCGATCACCTGGTCGATCTCCTGCTCGACGTCGCCGCATCCGGTGAGAACGTGGTCGAGCGCGAGGGCGTGAGCGTGCGGCACCCGGCGCGCTTCGTGCTCATCGGCAGCGGCAACCCGGAGGAGGGCGAGCTGCGGCCGCAGCTGCTCGATCGCTTCGGACTCGCGCTCGAGATCTCGACCCCGACCGAGGTCCCCGCGCGCGTCGAAGTCGTTCGCCGCAGGATGGCCTTCGACCACGATCCGCAGCGATTCCTCGCGTCGTACGCGGCCGAAGAAGCAGCGCTGAGCCGCCGGCTCGCCGACGCGCGCGGGCGCCTGCGCGAGCTCGCCGTGTCCGATGCCGTGATGGAGCGCGCGGCGTCGCTGTGCGCCACGCTCGGGACCGACGGCCTGCGCGGCGAGCTCACGCTGATCCGTGCCGCTCGAGCCGCCGCCAGCCTCGACGGCGCCACCGAGACCACCGAACTGCACCTCCAGCAGGTTGCCGCGCTCGCACTTCGCCACCGCCTGCGACGCGACCCGCTCGACGAGGTCGGCTCGACCGCACGCATCGATCGCGCCCTCGAAGAGGTGTTCCGCTCGTGAGCGCCATCCTCCCCCATGCCGCCGTTGCGGCGCCGCAGGCCCGACCGTGGACCGACGTCATCGTCGCCGCGCGCATGCTCGCGGTCGACCCGTTCGGGCTGGGCGGCATGCACCTGCGCGCCCGCTCCGGTCCGCCGCGTGATCGCGTGTGCGCGTGGATCCGCGGCCTGCTGCCGGCGTCGACCCCATGCACGCGGGTGCCGCTCCACGTCACCGATGATCGTCTGCTGGGTGGCATCGCGCTCGCGGCCACGCTGCACAGCGGCGCGGTGGTGTGGGATCCGGGACTGCTTGCCGCCGCCCATGGCGGCCTCGTGCTGCTGCCGATGGCCGAGCGCGTGGAGACGCGGATCAGCGCGACGCTCTGCGCGGTGCTCGACCGCGGCAAGCTCGCCATCGAGCGCGACGGAGTGACCGCAGTCGTCCCCTGCTCGCTCTCGCTGGTCGTGCTCGATGAGGGCATCGACGACGAACAGGTCGCGGCCTCACTGCTCGACCGGCTGGCGTTCGGCTTCGATCTGGACGCGTTCGACCCGCGCGAGCTGCCCGACGACATCGCGCACGTCGATGCGTTGACCGAGGTCCGCGCCCGCCTGGCCACCGTCACGATGGCCCCCGAGGCGATCGATGCCCTGTGCCGTGCCGCGCTGACGCTGGGCATCGCTTCGATTCGTGCGGTGCTCCTGGCCGCGCGCGCCGCTCGGGTACACGCCGCGCTCGCGGGGCGTGTCGCGGTGGAGACCGAAGATCTCGACGTCGCCGCACGACTCGTGCTCGGTCGCCGGGCCACCTGCTGGGAAGCTCCGGGCGAGGCCGCGGCGCCCACCGCCGACGACGACAGCGACGCCACGCCGGCGCCCGAGACTGCCACGCCGCCGCAGCCATCCGCGAGCGACGACGACGATGCCCGCGACGAGGATGCGAACAACCCCGCTTCGCTCGAGGACATCGTGTTGGCAGCCGCCAGGTGCGGCGTACCCGATGGGTTGTTGGAGACGCTGCGTACGCACCGAACGCGCGGCGCGACGCCGCCCGGCGCCGGTCGAGCCGGCAGCACGCGCCTCTCGATCCAGGGCGGACGACCCGCGGGCAGTCGTGCCGCCCAGCTGCGACAGGGGGCACGCATCGCCGTGCTCGACACCCTGCGGGCCGCGGCGCCGTGGCAGCGACTGCGCGGAGCGTTCACGCTCGCCGAGTGCGGGTCGGTGCGACGGGTGGAGGTCCGCCGCGAGGATTTCCGCATCAAGCAATTCCGTCAGCGCACCGAGACCTGCGTGATCTTTGCCGTCGACGCGTCGGGCTCGGCGGCGATGCAGCGCCTCGCCGAGGCCAAGGGTGCGGTGGAGCAGCTGCTCGGTGATTGCTATGTGCGCCGCGATCACGTCGCGCTGATCGCGTTTCGCGGCACCTTGGCCGACGTCGTGCTGCCGCCCACGCGATCGCTCGCGCGGGTCCGTCGTCGACTTGCGGATCTCGCCGGCGGCGGCACCACGCCGTTGGCCGCGGGCATCGATGCCGCGACCGCACTCGCCACCGACGCGCGCAAGCGCGGGCGCGCGCCGTTGGTCGTGATGATGACCGACGGGCGCGGCAACGTCGCACGCGATGGTCGCACCGGGGTCGCCGCCACCGACGACGCGCTCGCTTGCTCGCGACAGCTGCGGCTGGCGGGCGTGCCCGCGCTCGTGCTCGACACCTCACCCCGCGCGACCCCACGGGTGCGTGCACTCGCGACCGAGATGAACGCACGGTACCTCGCGCTGCCCTATCTCGACTCGGCCGGGGTCTCCCGCGAGATCCGATCGCTCGCCCACGAGTCGATGCCATGTCGGTAGCCGCCGCCCAACTCCCCGCGGGCAACGCGGTCGCGCGCGGCCCACGAGCGTGCGCGACGATCGGCGATCGGCCCCACAGCCGCACCGTCGAAGTCGCGGCGAATCGGTGGCACCTGCTCGAGATGGGCCAGGGTCCGGTGGCGTTGCTGCTGCACGGCGCGGGTGCATCGAGCCACTCGTGCGTACCGCTGATGCAGCGACTGGCGCCCGCCTTCACGGTGCTCGCACCCGACCTCCCGGGGCACGCGCGCTCGTCCTTCGCGCCGTCGTTCGACCCGACGTTGCCCAACGTGGTCGCGGCCATGCGCGAGCTCGTCAGGGCGCTCGGGCTGCAGCCGCAGCTGCTGATCGGTCACTCGGCGGGCGCAGCGATCGCGACCCGCCTCGCGCTCGATGGCGTGGTCTCGCCGTCGCTCCTCGTCGGCCTCGCACCTGCGCTGGTGCCCTTTCGTGGGCTCGCCGCCGCGGTGCTACCGCCCGCTGCCGCGCTGCTCAGCGGCTCGCGGGCCTCGGCACTTCTTGCTGCTTGCTTCGCGACCTCGCAACGCATCGATCGGGTCCTGCGCGGCACCGGTTCGGTGCTCGACCCGGCCGGTGTCGAGTCGTACCGCGAGCTGGTCGCTCGCCCCGAGCACGTCGCCGGCGTGCTGTCGATGATGTCGCGTTGGAGCATCGACGAGCTCTACGACGACTTGTCGACCCTCGCGATCCCATGCCTGCTGGTCGCCGGGCGCAACGATCTCGCGGTGCCGCTGTCGCAGGTGCGCGAGGCCGCCGCGCGCCTCCGACACGCGAGGGTCGCGGTGGTGGACGACGTTGGCCACCTGCTCCACGAGGAGCAACCCGACCGCATTTCTGCACTGATCCTCGAACACCTCGATCGGCCCCTCGACCCATGACGACGCGAAGCCCAATCAAGCAACTGGAGACGACCCGATGGCACTGCTGAGCTTCGAACGACGATACCGCGTGCGCGGAGGCACCCTCGTCGGGGGTGATCTCTTCGACTTCTGGTTCGGCCCCTTCTATGTGGGCTTCTTCGGCGTGACGACCATCTTCTTCGCGGTGGTCGGCACCGCGCTGATCCTGTGGGGCGCCGCGATGGGCAGCACGTGGAATCCGTGGCTGATCAACATCGCGCCGCCGCCCATCGAGTACGGCCTCGGCATCGCGCCCCTGCGCGAGGGGGGCATCTGGCAGCTGGTGACGGTGTGCGCCCTCGGGGCGTTCCTCTCGTGGGCACTACGGCAGGCCGAGATCGCCCGCAAGCTCGGGATGGGCTACCACATCGCCTTCGCCTATGGGGTCGCGGTATTCGCCTACTTCACGCTCGTGGTGATCCGCCCGGTCATGCTCGGGGCCTGGGGCCATGCATTTCCGTACGGGATCTTCAGCCACCTCGATTGGGTGTCGAACGTCGGGTACCAATACCTGCACTTCCACTACAACCCGGCGCACATGATTGCGGTGTCGTTCTTCTTCACCACGACGCTTGCGTTGGCGCTGCACGGTGGCCTCATCCTCTCGGCGACCAACCCCCAGAAGGGTGAAACCGTGAAGGGTGCGGAGTACGAGGATACGTTCTTCCGCGATCACATCGGCTACTCGATCGGCGCGCTGGGCATCCACCGCCTCGGCCTGCTGCTCGCGCTCAGCGCGGGATTCTTCAGCGCGATCTGCATCATCCTCAGCGGCCCCTACTGGACCAAGGGCTGGCCCGAATGGTGGAGCTGGTGGCTCAACCTCCCGATCTGGTCCTAGTCCGGAGATTCCCATGCAGCACACGAACATCTTCACCCGGATACAAGTCGCGGCGCCCCCCAACCCGTCGATGCCGATTCCGAACGCCGCGAGCCGCAGCCGCGGCGCGCGGTTGTCCCGCCTCATCGGGTGGTTCGGCAACGCGCAGTTGGGACCCATCTACCTCGGGTACACCGGCCTCGCGTCCGCCGTCTGCTTCCTCATCGCGTTCGAAATCATCGGGCTCAACATGCTCGCCTCGGTGGACTGGAGCCCGACGGAGTTCGTGCGCCAGCTGCCGTGGCTCGCGCTCGAGCCCCCACCGCCCTCGGGCGGCCTGTCCATCCCCGCACTGAACCAGGGCGGGTGGTGGCTGATGGCTGGCTTCTTCCTGACGCTGTCCATCCTGCTGTGGTGGCGCCGGACCTTCCAGCGCGCCAAGGCGCTGGGAATGGGGACGCACGTCGCTTGGGGCTTTGCCTCTGCAATCTGGCTGTACCTCGTGCTCGGCTTCATTCGGCCGATCCTGATGGGCAGCTGGGGCGAGGCGGTGCCGTTCGGCATCTTCCCGCACCTCGATTGGACGGCGGCGTTCTCGTTGCGCTACGGCAACCTGTTCTACAACCCGTTCCACTGCCTCTCGATCGTCTTCCTGTACGGCTCGACGCTCCTGTTCGCCATGCACGGCGCGACCGTGCTCGCGGTGAGCCACCTCGGTGGCGAACGCGAGGTGAGCCAGGTCGTGGATCGCGGCACCGCGGCCGAGCGCAGCGCGCTGTTCTGGCGCTGGACCATGGGCTTCAACGCGACGTTCGAATCGATCCATCGCTGGGCGTGGTGGTTCGCGGTCCTGTGTCCGCTGACGGGTGGCATCGGTATCCTGCTGAGCGGTACCGCGGTCGACAACTGGTATCAGTGGGCGCAGAAGCACGACTTTGCGCCGTCGTACCCTGCGGTCTACGAGAATGCGCAGGACCCTGCGCTCTCGGACGTGCCGACCGTACGGGCACCGGATCCGGCCGCGACCGTCGCACCGGCACCGGTGGCACCGCCGGTCGTCGCACCGACGCCGGAGCCGACCCCGACCACCGAGGTCGTGGATCCCACGGCAGCCGGCGGCGTGCCGGTGACCCCCGAGGGACCTGACACGATCGCCGATGCCGACGCGAAGGCCGATGCCGACGCGAAGGCCGATGCCGACGCGAAGGCCGACGCCGACGCGAAAGCCGATGCCGACGCGAAGGCCGACGCCGACGCGAAGGACACGAAGGCCGACGCGAAGGACACGAAGGCCGACGCGAAGGACACGAAGGCCGACGCGAAGGACACCAAGGCCGACGCGAAGGACACCAAGGCCGACGCGAAGGACACCAAGGCCGACGCGAAGGACACGAAGGCCGACGCGAAGGACGATACACCCGCGGAGCCGACGCCGAGCGAAGGCAAGGCCGACACCACCGTGGACGCCAAGGAGGGACAGCCATGAGTGGTCTCAAGCAGACAATCCTGGGGATGGTTGGATTCTTCATCCTCCTGATGGTGGTGTTCTGGTTCGAGCCCACGCGAACCACCCAGATCGGCTACGACGGCGTCGCGATGCAGGTCACCGATTCGGTGGAGCGCATCGCAGACCGGACCGCCGGCAACACCGTGCCGCCGGCGCTCCCGCTGACGAAGTCGGGCGATCTGGCGGTCGACGCCTACAAGAACGTGCAGGTGCTCGGCCACCTGAGCACCGGCGAGTTCGTCGGCATGATGAACTCGATCACCGCGTGGGTTTCGCCCGAGCAGGGCTGCGCGTACTGCCACGTGGACGGCGACCTCGCCTCGGACGCGCTCTACACCAAGGTGGTGTCGCGCCGGATGCTGCAGATGACCATGCACATCAACGAGGACCTGCAGAGCCACGTCAAGCAGACCGGCGTCACCTGCTGGACCTGCCACCGGGGCCAACCGGTGCCGCGCTACATCTGGCACGAGCAACCCCAGGAAGAGCTCCTGACGGCGTCGCTGGGCTACGACGCGCAGCAGAACCGCTTCAACGCCGACAACGCGACCGCCCTGCCGCGCACGGTGTTCGAGGAGTTCTTGCTCGGCGACACCAACATCCGCGTGCAGACGGACCAGGCGTTGCCCGGAGAGAACCACTCGTCGATCAAGCAGACTGAGTGGACCTACTCGCTGATGATGCACTTCTCGCGCTCGCTGGGCGTGAACTGCACGTACTGCCACAACTCGCGCGCGTGGGAGAACTGGGACGAGAGCCCGGCCGCGCGCTCGACGGCGTGGCACGGCATCCGCATGGTTCGGCACCTCAACAACGAGTGGCTCGGGCCGTTGGCGTCGGTGTTCCCACCGAACCGACTCGGCCCCAACGGTGATGGGCCCAAGCTCAACTGTGCGACCTGCCATCAAGGCGCGTTCAAGCCGCTGCTGGGCCAGAGCATGCTGCCGGACTTCCCACCGCTCGCACGCGCCATGCCGCAGCCACAGCGGACCGCGCCCGCGGCAGGTGCAGCCGGCGCGCCCTGACGCGATCGCATCGACCGGGATCAGGCGCCCGAGCGACGCGTGGGTCGAGCACCCGCGCATCGCCCGGGCGCACGCACATGCGCGAGCGAACGCGCTGCGCGGGGCCGCTCTCTGGCCGCACCGCGCGGGCGTGGACGAGCCTCGTCGCTCACCGCGAAGCAGCGACGCGGCGCGACAGGTCGAAGAGGTGGGCGGGCAGCGAGGCGGTGGTCAGCGCGACGACCCACAGCGGATCGCCGCCCGCGAGCGCCACCCGCAGCGCCGCAAGCAGCAGCGCACCGGCGAGCAGCTGACCGCCGACGTCGA
The DNA here is from genome assembly GCA_016709225.1 of Deltaproteobacteria bacterium. NCBI lineage: Bacteria > Pseudomonadati > Myxococcota > Myxococcia > Deltaproteobacteria bacterium. Next base: position 502,665 of record JADJEE010000012.1, read on the forward strand.
GCACGCGCAGGCGGGACCCCGCGCGACGTGCTCGCACCACACCCGCGACGATCGCGAACTCGGCGACGATTGCGACCAGCGCAACGTCGACGAAGCGACCTTCGTCGAGCAGGAACTCGAGCATCGCGAGGCTCAGGCGGGCGACGTGAGGCCCAGCAGGTGGGCCATGTCCTTGAAGAAGATGCGCATGTGCGCGCCGGGTCGTGCCCGCACCAACTCTTTGTGCATGTACGCCTGCCAGGTCAGCATCTGCACGTCGGGATCGCGGCACATGGTCACGAATCGCTCGCGCCGCTTGTCGCTCTTGTACCAAAAGCGCTGCATGATCCCGAGGATCCAGAACACGCGACCATGGGCCTTCATGAAGCGCTTGCGCGCCAGCTGCAGTGCCTTCGGGTTGCCGGTCGCGAGGAACTCGTTGCCCGCGAGCGCTGCCAACTGCCCACCGACCATGGCGTAGTAGATGCCTTCGCCCGAGGCCGGAGCCACGACCCCGGCGGCGTCGCCGGCGAGCACGACGTCACGACCGTTGTCCCACCGCTTCAGCGGCTTCATCGGGATCGGTGCGCCCTCGCGACGTACGGTGGCGGCGCCCTGCAGGCCCGCGCGCGCCCTGAGCTCCGCGATCGACCCGCGGAGCTTGAACCCCGTCGCGGCACTGCCGGAGCCGATGCTGACCGACTTGCCGTGGGGGAAGACCCAGCCGTAGAAGTCGGGTGACGTGGTGCCGTCGTAGATCACGTCGCACCGCGAGGCGTCGAAGCCTTCGCTGTTCGAGGGCGGCGCCTCGACCACTTCGTGGTAGGCGAAGACGTACGGGGGCGGGGTCTCGCTGACCTCCTGCCGCGCGACCTTCGACAGCGCACCGTCGGCGCCGATGACCATGCGCGCGCGCACGGTGTGGCTGTGGCCGTCGGCGCCGAAGTGCACGACGACGCCGGCGTGGTCGTCCTCGCGGGAGATCCGCTCGAAGCTGCCGGTGCACCGCACGGCGCCGTGACGGGTGGCGCGCTGGCGCAGGAACTCGTCGAAAACCTCGCGATCGACCATGCCCACGAATCCGCCATCGATCGGCATGTCGACCACCCGCCGACTCGGCGAGATCATCCGCGCCGAGTGGATGCGCGCACACAGCAGGTCGTCCGGGATCGCGAAGTCGGCGATGAGCCGCGGGGGGATGGCGCCGCCGCAAGGCTTGATCCGCCCGGCCTTGTCGAGCAGCAGGACCGAGTGACCGGCCCGTGCGAGCTCGTCGGCCGCCGTGGCGCCGGCGGGCCCGCCACCGACGACGACGGCATCGAAGGATTCGTTCGTGTTCATCATGGGGATCTCCGATTCGTGGTCCGCGGGTGTACCGATTCAGCCCAAGGTGTCGAGCGCCCGCACGGCGAAGCCGCTGACGAGCATGCCCAGCACGAAGCACGTCGTGCCGGTGGCGTTGTAGAGCGGTGCACGCTTGCGTGGATTCCGGATCAACATCGGCATCAGCAGCAGCTGCGCGGCCAACAATCCCGCCACCACCAGCGATTCGACCGGACGTCCGCTGGCCGCGAGCATCGCGACCACGACGACTTGGGGGATTGCCATGACGACGCAGGCGAAGACCGCCGCCGGCCGCACACCGAGCTGCACCGGTAGGCTGCGCACACCCAAGGCCTGGTCGCCCTCGACCGCCTTGAAGTCGTTCAGCACCATGATCCCGAACGCGCCCACGCTGTACAGCAGCGCGAGCCAACCGATGTGGGCGTCGGGCATCTGCACCGTGAGTGCGGCCGCGCCGGTGAACCACGGCAGTCCCTCGTAGCAGAGCCCGACGGCGGCGTTCCCCCACCAACCGTTGAGCTTGAGTCGCAGCGGTGGCGCGCTGTAGGCCCACGCGAGCAGCAGCCCCACGATCGAAGCCACGAAGACCCACGGCCCCAGCGCCCAGCCCACCGCCAGCGACAGCGCGGTCCAGGCGATCGCGATGCCGAGCCCCCAACGGCCCGGCACCCGGCCCGAGGGGATCGGTCGGTTGGGCTCGTTGATGGCGTCCACGTGGCGATCGAACCAGTCGTTGCACGCCTGGCTGGTGCCGCACACCAGCGGCCCCGCCAGCAACGCGGCGCCGAGGATCGACGGCAGGTGCTCGAGCACCGGTACGCCCGCCGACACGACGCCGCAGCCCAGCGCCCACATGGGCGCGAACCATGTCACCGGCTTGAGCAGCTCGATGACCGCGGACGGGCTGGGAACAGCGCGCCGGGTGAGCCGCGCGGGCAACCGTTCGCCGGGTTTCGCCATGGCCGAGTCGAGCTGCATCGCGGAGACCTCGATCCCTGGGTAACACCCCCCCATCCGAGTGTAAAGTGGACGGACGTCGAATTGTGTCAAATACACTTGACAGTCCCAGGGGCCACGGGCAGGCTTTGCTTCGATGTCGCCCTCGGACGTGTCTCCGCCTGGCGGGCCCCGAACGGGCCGGGCGACCCCGCTGTACACGCCGGATCAACGTCGGCGACGCGACGCGACCCCCTGGACACTCGTGCAGGGTGTGCTGGCGCCCATCCAGTTCTTGGCCTTCGCCGTCAGCGTGGCGCTCGTGCTGCGCACGCTCGCGAGCGGGCGTGGTGCCGACGCGGCCGCGATCTCGGTGCTGGTGAAGACGGCGCTGCTGCTCGCCATCATGGTCACCGGCGCCATCTGGGAGAAGGTGGTGTTCGGGCGCTACCTCTTCGCGCCCGCGTTCTACTGGGAAGACGTCTTCAGCATGCTGGTGATCGCGTTGCACGTCGCGTACGTGCTCGCGCTCGTCAGTGGCGTGGTCGACACGCGTGCGCAGCTCTTCGTCGCGCTCGCAGCCTACGCCGCGTATCTCGTGAACGCGACCCAGTTCGTGCTCAAGCTCCGCGCTGCTCGCCTGCAAGAGCGAGTTGCGCTGGTGTCGGTCTCGCGGAGCGCTGCGTGACCATGCCCGACCACGTCGCGACGTCGAACCGCAGCCACGCCGACGCACTGCCGGTGCTGCGCCAGCGCGGGCAACACGAGGTCTTCTGTGGGCTCACCGGGATCATGTGGCTGCACCGCAAGATCCAGGACGCGTTCTTCCTGGTGATCGGCTCGCGAACCTGCGCCCACCTGCTGCAGTCGGCGGCCGGCGTGATGATCTTCGCCGAGCCCCGCTTCGCGACCGCGATTCTCGAGGAGGGCGATCTCGCGGGACTCGCCGACGCCAACGACGAGATCGACCGCGTGGTCGCGCGCCTGCTCGCGCGTCGCCCCGAGATCCGCACGTTGTTCCTGGTGGGTTCGTGCCCTTCGGAGGTGATCAAGCTCGACCTGTCACGGGCAGCCGAGCGCCTGTCGAAGTCGCACGGCCCCTCGGTCCGGTTCGTGAGCTACTCGGGCAGCGGGCTCGAGACCACCTTCACACAGGGCGAAGATGCCTGCTTGGCGTCACTGCTGCGCGGTGCCACGCCGGCATCGCCCCGTGCACCGAGCTCGTTGCTCGTGGTCGGGACGCTCGCCGATCCGGTCGAAGACGGCTTCCGCCGCAGCTTCGACGCGCTCGGGATCCCAGTGCAGTTCTTCCCGCCGCGCAGGGCGTGGGAGCTGCCGGAGGTCGGACCGCAGACCCGCTACCTGTTGGCGCAACCGTTCCTCGCGGAGACCGGCGCAGCGCTCGACCGACTCGGCGCGCAGCGACTGCCGGCGGCCTTCCCCTTCGGTGCCGAGGGCACACGCAGCTGGCTCGCCGCCGCCGCGTCTGCATTCGAGGTGCCCCGCGCACGCTTCGAGGAGGTCGTCGGGCCCGCCGAGCGCCGAGCTCAGGCGGCGCTCGCCAAGATCCGCACGGCACTCGAGGGCAAGCGAGTGTTCCTGTTCCCCGACTCGCAGCTCGAGATCCCGCTGGCGCGCTTCCTCCACCGCGAGCTCGGCATGGAGCTGCTCGAGGTCGGCACGCCGTACCTGCAGCGCGAGCACCTCGCCGCCGAGCTGGCGATGCTGCCAGCGTCGGTGGTGCTGAGCGAGGGCCAGGATGTCGAGCGTCAGCTCGACCGATGCCGCGCCGCCAGGCCCGACCTCGTGGTCTGCGGCCTGGGTCTCGCCAATCCCCTCGAGGTCGAGGGCATCACCACCAAGTGGTCGATCGAGCTGGTCTTCACCCCGGTGCACGGCTTCGAGCACGCCGCCGATCTCGCCAACCTCTTCTCGCGTCCGCTGCTCCGTCGCGGACGACTCGCGGTCTAGCATGCAACTCGCGGTCTGGACCTACGAGGGCCCCCCCCATGTCGGCGCGATGCGAGTCGCGACTGCCATGAAGGGCGTGCACTTCCTGCTGCACGCGCCGCAGGGTGACACCTACGCCGATCTGCTCTTCACGATGATCGAGCGCCGACGCGAGCGCCCGCCGGTGACCTACACCACCTTCGCGGCGCGCGACCTCGGCAGCGATACCGCCGAGCTGTTCAAGACCGCCGCCCGCGAGGCCTACCAGCGCTTCGCACCCGAGCTGCTGCTGGTCGGCGCATCGTGTACGGCCGAGCTGATCCAGGACGACCCCGGTGGCATCGCTGCGGCACTGGGCCTGCCCATCCCGGTGGTGCCGCTCGAGCTCTCGGCCTACCAGCGCAAGGAGAACTGGGGCGCTGCGCACACGTTCTACAAGATCGTCCGCGCCTGCTGCCCCGCGACGGTGCCGCTCCGCAGCGAGCGCTCGCGGCCACGCTGCAACCTGCTCGGCCCCACCGCGCTCGGCTTTCGCCATCGCGACGACGTGATGGAGCTGACCCGGCTGCTCGACCGCTTGGGCGTCGACGTCGAGGTCGTCGCGCCGCTCGGTGCGTCCCCCCACGATCTCGCACGGCTCGCCCAGGCCGACTTCAACGTGGTCATGTACCCCGAGATCGCCGACTCGGTCGCGCGTTGGCTCGGCAAGACCTTCGCGCAGCCGTGCTTGTCGGCGCCGCTGGGTGTGATCGCGACCCGCGAGTTCTGCCAACGGGTCGCCCAGATGAGCGGCGCCGATGCGGACTCGGTGATCGACGACGCCAGCTGTCGCCTGCCCTGGTACTCGCGTTCGGTCGACTCGACCTACCTCACGAAGAAGCAGGTCTTCGTGTTCGGCGACGCGAGTCATGCGATTGCCGCGGCCCGCATCGCCACCGCCGAGCTCGGCTTCGAGGTCATCGGGCTGGGCACCTACAGCCGCGAGTTCGCACGCGAGGTCCGCGAGGCCGCCGCTGGCTACGGCGTCGAGGCGCTCATCACCGACGATCACCTGTTGGTCGAGGAGCGCATCGGCGCACTGCAGCCCGAGCTGGTGCTCGGCACGCAGATGGAACGCCACATCGCCAAGCGCCTGGGGCTGCCTTGCGCGGTGATCTCGGCGCCGGTGCACGTACAGGACTATCCGGCCCGCTACTCGCCGCAGATGGGCTTCGAGGGCGCCAACGTGCTGTTCGACACCTGGGTGCACCCGCTGATGATGGGTCTCGAAGAGCACCTCTTGGCGATGTTCCGCGACGACTTCGAGTTCGCCGACGGACGCGGCCCCTCGCACCTGGGCGCTGCGGCCTCGCCGACGGTGGTCGAGGCGCCAGCAGCTGCGCCCACGCCACCCCCGGCGGCGGCAGAGAGCCCCGCGGCGGCCGAGTCCGACGCGCCGCGCTGGACCGAGGAGGCCGAGCGCGAGCTCAAGAAGATCCCGTTTTTCGTGCGCGGCAAGGCGCGGCGAAACACCGAACGCTTTGCTCGGGAGTTTGGACGGACCCCCATCACGCTGGAGACGCTCTACGATGCAAAGGCCCACTTCCAAGCCTGACGCCACGCCGATCGTCGTGGTGATCATCACCCTCGATCATCACCTCGGGGGCGTGATGGACCGCGTGCGCGAGCGGCTCGAGCCCGAGATCCCGGGGCTGGACCTGCGGCACCACGCGATGACGACGTTCAGCGATCCGCGCGCAGTCGAGACCTGCCGCCGCGACATCGCCGAGGGCGACATCATCCTCGCCAACATGTTCTTTCTCGAGGAGCACATCCGTGCGGTCCTGCCGGCGCTCGAGGCCCGCCACGAGTCGTGCGATGCCATGATCTGCACGCTCTCCGCCGGCGAGGTCATGCGACTGACCCGCATGGGCGAGTTCCGCATGAACGGCTCGAAGAAGGGCATGTCGCTGCTCAAGAAGCTGCGCGGCAAGGGCACCGGGGCCAACAAATCGGGCGGCGCGGGCCAGCTCGCGATGCTGCGCTTCTTGCCGAAGCTGTTCGCACTCATCCCCGGCAAGGCACAGGATCTGCGGGCCTACTTCCTGACCATGTCGTATCTGCTGTCGGGCTCGACCGACAATCTCGCCGACATGGTGCGATTGTTCGTCACCCAGTACGCCGATGGCCCGCGTCGGGGCTTGCGCGGCACGCTGAAGCCCGGCGCGCCGCGGTGCTATCCCGAGGTCGGCGTCTATCACCCGCGCCTGCGTGCACGCATCTCCGAGTCCCTCGCCGAGCTGCCCGAGCCCGCGCAGGCACGCGGCACCGTCGGCCTGTTGGTGATGCGCTCGTATGTGCTCGCCGGCGACACGCGCCACTACGATCAGGTCATCGAGAGCCTCGAGGCGCGCGGACTTCGGGTCATCCCCGCGTTCGCCTGCGGCCTCGACAACCGCCCGGCGATCGAGAAGTTCTTCATGGACAAGCATCGCGTCCGCGTGGATGCGGTGCTGTCGTTGACGGGCTTCTCGCTGGTCGGCGGGCCGGCGTTCAACAACGCGCGCGCGGCCGAGGAGATCCTCACGCAGCTCGACGTTCCGTTCGTCACCGCCCAGCCGCTCGAGTTCCAGAGCATCGAGCAGTGGGAGGCCTCGGTCTCGGGTCTGACGGCGATCGAGTCGACGATGATGGTCGCGATCCCCGAGCTCGACGGCGCCACCGCGCCGGTCGTGTTCGCCGGCCGCCGCGGCGGCATGAAGGGCGCGATGGTCGGCATCGACGATCGGATCGAGCGCCTCACCGGGCGCCTCGAGCGGCTGGTGCAGCTGCGACGCAAGGAACGCTCGCAACGCAACGTCGCGATCGTGCTCTTCAACTTCCCGCCCAACGGGGGCGCCACCGGCACGGCCGCGTACCTCTCGGTGTTCGAGTCACTGCACCGGACCCTGCTCGCGATGGCCGCCGACGGCTACGACGTCGAGGTCCCCGCGACCGTCGATGCCCTGCGCGCGAAGGTTCTCGAGGGCAACGCGGGCCAGTTCGGCACCGACGCCAACGTGATGGCGCGGGTCTCCGCCGACGACCACGTGCGTCGGACCCCTCACCTCGCGGAGATCGAGAAGCAGTGGGGCCCGGCGCCCGGCAAGCACCTCAGCAGTGGCTCCTCGATCTTCGTGCTCGGGGCGAAGTTCGGCCGGGTCATGGTCGGCATCCAACCGACCTTCGGCTACGAGGGCGACCCGATGCGGTTGCTCTTCGAGTCGAGCTTCGCCCCCACCCACGCGTTCGCGGCGTTCTACCGCTACATGCGCGAGGACTTCCGTGCCGACGTCGTGCTGCACTTCGGCACCCACGGCGCGCTGGAGTTCATGCCCGGCAAGCAGGTGGGCCTGTCGCGGCACTGTTGGCCCGATCGCTTGCTCGGCGATCTGCCCAATGTCTATCTCTACGCGTCCAACAACCCCTCCGAGGGCACGATCGCCCGCCGGCGATCGGCGGCGACACTGGTCAGCTACCTGACGCCACCGGTGACGCGTTCCGGACTGTATCGCGAGCTGCAGAGCCTCCGCGCCTCGCTCGATCGTCTGCGCTCGCTCCCCGCCAGCGACGGCGAGGCCGTCAACCTGGTGCCGTTCATCCAGGCGCAGGCCGCAGCGCTCGACCTCGTGGCCGCCGAACCGGCGTGGCCGGGGCCGCTCGCACCGGAGCTCGCAACCCTGAGCGTCGCGCTGCACGAGCTCGAGCAGACCTTGATTCCCTGCGGGCTGCACGTGCTCGGTGAGCCGATGCCGAAGGCTGCGCGGATCGACTACCTGACGGCGATCGCCGAGGTCGCCCCCGAGGGTCCCCTGCCGCAGCCGACGATCGCGGCCCTGGTGTCGGGCGCCTCGCCGAAGGCCGCATTGATCGCCGGCGGCGTGGAGCCGAGCAAGCACGCCATCGCGCGCTGCGAGACGCTGCAGCACACCGACCGACAGCTCGCAGAGGATCACGAAATCCCGGCGCTGCTGCGGGCGCTCGACGGCCGCTTCATCCGCCCCGCGCCGGGTGGCGATCTCCTTCGCAACCCCGACGTGCTCCCGACCGGGCGCAATGTCCACGGCTTCGATCCGTGCGCCATCCCCAGCGACTTCGCGATGCGCGAGGGCGAGCGGCAAGCCGCACTCCTGCTGCGCAAACACCTCGACGAAGGCAACGCATTCCCCCGATCGATCGCGCTGGTGCTGTGGGGATCCGACAACCTCAAGTCGGGCGGCGGACCCATCGGGCAGGCGCTGGCCTTGCTCGGCGCACGCGCGCGCACCGATAGCTACGGCAAGGTCTGTGGCGCCGAGCTGATCCCGCTGGCCGAGCTCGGCCGCCCGCGGATCGACGTGATGATGACGCTGTCCGGCATCTTCCGCGATCTGCTGCCCATGCAGACCAAGATCCTCGCCGAGGCCGCGTTCTTGGCCGCGAGCGCCGACGAGCCGATCGAATCGAACTTCGTGCGAGCGCACGCGCTCGAGCATATGGCGGCCCACAATTGCGATCTCGAGACCGCCTCGCTGCGGGTGTTCGGCAACGCCGAGAACGCCTACGGCGCGAACGTGAACCAAATGATCGAGAGCGGTGCGTGGCAGGACGAAGACGAGCTCGGCGACGTGTTCGCTGCGCGCAAGTGCTTTGCGTATCATCCCAGCGGTCGCGCAGCGCCCCAGAAGACCCTGCTCAAGAGCGTGCTCGCGCGGGTCGATCTCGCCTATCAGAACCTCGAGTCCGTCGAGCTCGGGATCACCACGATCGATCACTACTTCGATACCCTGGGAGGCATCGCCCGCGCCGCGCGCTCGCAGCGAGGCAGCGGGCCGGCGCTACCGGTCTACATCGGCGACCAGACCGGGTCGGGTGAGCAGGTTCGGACCCTGCGCGAGCAGGTCGCGCTCGAGACCCGCACGCGCTCGCTCAACCCCAAGTGGAGCGAGGAAATGCTGCGTCACGGGGCCGAGGGCGTGCGACAGATCGAAGCCCAGGTCACCAACACGCTCGGCTGGTCCGCGACCACCGCCCAGGTCGAGCCGTGGGTCTACCGCGAGCTGACCAACACCTACATGCTCGATCCGCAGATGCGCGATCGGCTTGCCGCGCTCAATCCCAAGGCGTCGGTGAAGCTGGCCTATCGCCTCCTCGAGGCCTCGGAGCGCCAATACTGGCACCCGGACCCAGAGACCCTCGCTGCCCTCGTCCGGGCCGGCGACGCACTCGAAGACCGCCTCGAAGGGGCGGTATCCCGCGTCGCCTGAGGGCGCAAGGAGCAGAAGATGACGATGTCGGAACTCGTACGAATCAATCGCCGTGGCGATGGGGACGGCAGCGTCCAGTTCCACGACGCGACCGCAGCCGCGCTCTCGGGAGCAAAGGTGTTCGCGATCTACGGCAAGGGCGGCATCGGCAAGAGCACGACATCCTCCAACCTGTCGGTCGCCTTCTCGAAGCTCGGCAAGCGCGTGCTGCAGATCGGTTGCGACCCCAAGCACGACTCGACCTTCACGCTGACCAAGCAGCTGCAACCCACGGTGATCGACGTGCTGCAGTCGGTCGACTTCCACCCCGAGGAGCTGCGGCCCGAGGACTTCGTGGTCGAGGGCTACAACGGCGTCCTGTGCATCGAGGCCGGTGGGCCGCCCGCCGGCACCGGCTGCGGCGGCTACGTGGTCGGCCAGACCGTCAAGCTGCTCAAGGAGCACCACCTGCTCGAGGAGACCGACGTGGTCATCTTCGACGTGCTCGGCGACGTCGTCTGCGGCGGTTTCGCGGCGCCGCTGCAGCACGCCCAACGTGCACTCATCGTCGCGGCCAATGACTTCGATTCGATCTTCGCGATGAATCGTATCGTCGCCGCCATCGAGGCCAAGGCCAAGAACTACGCGGTGCGGGTCGGCGGGGTCATCGCGAACCGCAGCGTCGACACCGACCAGATCGACCGGTTCAACACCCGGGTCGGGCTCTCGCGCCTGGCCCACATCCCCGACCTCGACGTGGTCCGCCGCAGCCGGCTCAAGAAGGCCACGCTCTTCGAGATGGACGCATCGCCCGAGGTCGAGGCGGTGCAACGCGAGTTCCTGCGGCTGGCTGCGGGCCTGTGGGCGGGCGTCGAGCCGCTCGATGCACGGCCGATGAAGGACCGCGAAATCTTCGACTTCCTGGGGTTCGAATGACCGCCACCACCGCCAATGAAACCGCACTTGCCGTTCCGGAGACCGCCTACGAGCGACGCCGCGGCGAACTCGAGCAGTACTTCGATCGCACCGCTGCCAGTGCCTGGGCCGCGCTGACCTCGAATGCGCCGGTGGGTCGCATCCGCGCGACCGTGCGCGCCGGTCGTGAGCGCATGCGCGAGACCCTGCTGGGATACCTGCCCGACGATCTGACCGGCGCCCGCGTGCTCGATGCCGGCTGCGGCACCGGCACCTTCGCCGAGTGCCTGGCCGCGCGTGGTGCCGAGGTCGTCGCGGTCGACATCTCGCAGACGCTCGTCGATCTCGCGCGCGAGCGTGCCGAGGCCGGCGGCGTGGGACCCGGCACCATCGAGTACCGCGTGGGCGACATGCTCGACCCGGGCCTGGGCCTGTTCGACTGGGTGGTCGCGCTCGACTCGCTGATCCACTACCAGGCCGATCAGCTGCAGGCGCTGCTGGTGCAGCTGTGCGCCCGCACCCGCTACGGCGTCGCCTTCACGTTCGTGCCGCGCACCGCGTTGCTCTCGCTCATGCACCTGGTCGGCAAGGCCTTCCCTCGCGGGAACCGATCGCCCGACATCCGCCCCATCACCGAGCGCGCGCTCCGAAACCGACTCGCCGCCGACGAGGCCCTCGCCGGCTTCGCCGCCGGCCGCAGCGATCGGATCGAGAGCGGCTTCTACACCTCGCAGGCCATGGAGCTCTGCCGCGCATGAAGCCCAGTCTCGCCATTCGCTTCTGGCAGGCCCTCGGTACGAAGGTCTTGCCATTCGCGGACGCCGCGACGCCCGAGCTCCCACTCGGCAGGCTCCTGCGCCTGTCGATGTTCCAGATCTCCGTCGGCATGGGCCTGGTGCTGCTGAACGGCACGCTCAATCGCGTGATGATCGTCGAACTCGGCATCGGCGCGTCGCTGGTCTCGGCCATGGTGGCGCTCCCGATCCTGTTCGCGCCGCTTCGCGCGTTGGTCGGGCACCGCTCCGACAACCACCGCTCCGCGCTGGGCTGGCGTCGCCTGCCCTACGCGTTCCTCGGCACGCTGATGCAGTTCGGCGGCCTGGCGATCCTGCCCTTCGCGATGCTGGTGCTGTCGGGGCGCGGGGTCTCGCAGCCCGGCGTCATCGGGCACACCGCGACCGCACTCGCGTTCTTGATGGTGGGCGTCGGACTGCACACGACGCAGACTGCGGGCGTCGCCCTGGCGACCGACCTCGCGCCGGCCGAGAGCCGTCCCCGCGTGGTCGCGCTGCTCTACGTGATGCTGCTACTGGGGATGGTCGGGGCCTCGCTGACCTTCGGGGCCCTGCTGCGGAACTTCGGCTACGTCGAGCTGATCCAGATCGTGCAAGGGGCAGCGGTGGTCACCGTCGCGATCAACGTGATCGCGTTGTGGAAGCAAGAGCCGCGGCGCAGCGACATCGATCCCGACGATGCCCCCGAGGCACCACGCTTCTTCGCGACGTTTCGCGCCTTCGCGAACCGCCGCCACGCGGGCCGCCTGCTGGTGGCGGTGGCGTTCGGCGGTGCCGGCTTCGGCGCCCAGGACATCCTGCTCGAGCCCTTCGGCGGCGAGCTGCTGCAGCTCTCGGTCGCCGGCACCACGGTGCTCACCGCGTTGATGGCCGGCGGCACGCTCGCGGGACTGTTCGCGGCGGCGCGATGGCTGTCGCGCGGCCGCGATCCCTATCAGCTGGCCGCGTATGGCGTGCTGGTCGGCATCGTCGGGTTCTCGTGCGTCGTGTTGTCGGCGCCCTTCGCCTCGCGACTGCTGTTCTGGCTCGGCACCGGCGTCATCGGCTTCGGCGCGGGTTGGTTCTCGGTCGGCACGCTCAGCGCCGCCATGGCCATCTCGGACCCCGGCCAGAGCGGCATCGCCGTCGGGGCCTGGGGCGCGGTGCAGGCCACGGTGACCGGTGCCGGCATCGCGCTCGGCGGCCTGCTGCGCGACGTCGTCTCGGCGTTCGCGCTGCGCGGCGCGCTCGGCCCCGGCCTCAATCAACCGTCGGCCGGATATCTGCTGGTCTATACCCTCGAGATTGGGCTGCTCTTCGGCACGCTCATCGCCATCGGCCCCTTGGTGAGATTCGCCAATCGTCGCGGTTCACCCACTCGCTTCGGACTCGCGGAGCTCCCCACCTGACGCATTCGATAGTCCCGGTGCAGCCATGTCCCACGAACTCACGTCATCGATCGATACCGCACAGGTCGTCCTGTACTGCTTCTTCATCTTCTTCGCGGGCCTCGTCGTGTGGCTCCGACGCGAGGACCGTCGCGAGGGCTACCCGCTCGAGACCGACGCCCTCGCCGTCGAGGGGCCGCAGAATGCCCTGCGGATTCCGGCCGCGAAGGAGTTTCTCCTGCCCCACGACGAGGGCATCCGCCGCGCGCCCGATTTCGTCCGCGACCGGCGACCGATCCTCGCGGAGCGGGTATCGCAGGCGCCCGGCTATCCGCTCGAGCCAACCGGCGAACCGCTGCTCTCGGGTGTCGGGCCGGCGTCGTTCGCCGCACGCAGCGAGCACCCCGAGCTCTCCCAAGAAGATGGCACCCCGGTCATCGTGCCGATGCGCGTCGCAACCGGGTTCACGGTCGACGCTGGGCCCGATCCCCGCGGCTGGCGGGTGCTGGGCGCCGACGGCGAGGTCGCGGGTGTCATCTCCGACATCTGGGTCGATCGTGCCGACCTGATGGTCCGCTACCTCGAGATCGAGCTGCCCGCGCCGACCGCGCCCGCGGAGTCCGAGTCCGAGGCGGCGTCCGAGTCGGGGTCCGCGGCCCCGGGCTCGCGCTTGCGCCTCATCCCGCTGCCGATGCTGGCGCTCGACGGCAAAGCCAAGCAGGTCCGCGTCCGCGCGCTGCGGGCCGATCAGTTCGTCCACGTACCGACCATCGGCGCCACCGATCGCATCACGTTGCGCGAGGAGGATCAGGTGGCGGCCTTCTACACGGGCGGATGGTTCTACGCCGAGCCGCGCCGCCGGGAGCCAGTGCTATGAGTGCCGTCGAGCACGAGTTCGAGCCGGTCCCGGGCTTGCCCGCGGATCTCCCCGAGGGCGAAGCCATCGTGTGGCAGGGCCGCCCGCAGTGGCGCATGTTGGCCCGCCGCGGCTTCAAGGTCCGCTGGCTGGCGGCCTACTTCGCGGTCTTCGTCGCCGCGCGCACCGTCTCGACGGTGACGAGCGGGCAGTGGTCGGAGGGTGCCGTGCAGCTCGTGGCCATGATCGCGGTGTTCTCGGCGTGCCTGGGCCTGTGCCAGTTGCTCGCGTGGCTCGCGGCCCGCTCGACGCTGTACACGATCACCACGCACCGCGTGGTGATGCGCATCGGCGTCGCGCTGCCGATCACCTGGAACCTGCCGTTCGCGCGCATCGCCGCGGCGGATCGGATCCAACGGCCCGAGGGCGACGGCGACATCGTGCTGCGACTGGTCGCCCCCGATCGGGTGGCGCTGTTCCACCTCTGGCCGCACTCGCAGATGACGGGCCTGCTCCGCGCTTCGCCGACGCTGCGCGCGATCGCGGAGCCGACCATGGTCGCCGCCCGCCTCGAGGAGGCGGTTCGTCGCTGGAGCGCCGCCCATGGCGAGCTCACGATCGCAGCGGCGCCGATCGAGCCGCGCGACGTCGCCGACGAGGATCGCCAGCGCATTCGCGTGGCTCCGGCGCTCGCATCCCAGCTGCAGTCGTAGCCGTAGGAATTCTCCCATGGGCACACACCACGAACAAACCGTCCCGCGCGGCGCCCTCATCGGTGCCGCGGTCCTGCTGGTCGCGACCCTCGGCCTCGCCGCACGGGCCCGCAGCGCCCATGAACCGACCGACGTCGCCGCGGTCGGCGTCACCAGCGTTCGAGAGCTCCGCTTCGAGGATCGCCCCGACGGCGCCGTCGCGGTGCTGGACGCGGAGACCGGCAAGGAAGTCGGGCTGGTGAATCCCGCCGAGGGCGGCTTCGTGCGCGGGGTGATGCGCGGCTTGTTCCGTACCCGCAAGCTCGAGTCGATCCCGCCCGACGCACGCTTCCGCTTGATTCGACAGCGCGACGGGGGCCTCGTGATCGAGGACCCCGAGAGCGGACATACCGTCAATCTGCGTTCGTTCGGCGACACCAACCATGCGTCGTTCGCCCGCTTGCTCGAGCCCGGGGCACCGTCATGAGCACACCGCGGCGCTTCGAGGTCGCGTGCACCGTGCGCGCGTCCAACACCGAGCACGACCTCTCCGCCCACGTCGAGCTCGACGGCGTGGAGCTCGGACCCGGCGATCGCGTGGTCGTCCACGGCGACCCCATCGAGCCGCCCTTCGGGCACAGCATCGTCGAGCGCCGGCGCGCGACCGTCGTGCGCGCGGGATGGCTCGCGCGAGCGTGGACGCGGATGGTCGGCGACCTCGCCTTCTTCCACCTCCTGGACGTCAGCTTCACCGATCGGAGATCGCCATGACCGCCACCAGCCTGCCCCTGCCCCCGACACAGACCTCGCGGTTCCTGGGCCAGGGCGACGCCGCGACGCGGGTCGCCACCGAGACCACGACCCTCAGCCCACGCTTCTACACCACCGACGTCGACGCGATGAACCGCCTCTCGGCGAACGCGATCCGGCCGCAGTGGGAGGCGCTCATGGCCGAGTTCGAGGCCGACACCAATCGCGGTCACTTCGTTCGCGGCGAGGGTTGGCACGCGGAGCTCGACAAGCTCGAGCCGGCGCTTCGCGAGGAACTGCTGGACTTCATGGTCAGCTCGCTGACCGCGGAGTTCTCGGGCTGCATCCTCTACGCCGAGCTGGCCAAGAAGGGCGACAATCGCGACCTCAAGGCGCTGTTCAAGTACATGTCGCGCGACGAGGCACGTCACGCGGGGTTCATCAACGAGTGCCTGAAGGAGTTCGGCATCCACGTCGACATGGGCTTCTTGGTCAAGGCCAAGAAGTACACCTACTTCAGCCCCAAGTTCATCCTGTACGCCACGTACCTCTCGGAGAAGATCGGGTACGCGCGATACATCCGGATCTTCCGACGGCTCGAGGCCAACCCCGAGAATCGCTTCCACCCCATCTTCAGCAAGTTCGAGCGTTGGTGCAACGACGAGTATCGGCACGGCGAGGCGCTGGCGTTGTTGATGCGCGGCAACCCGTCGATCCTCGGCGGTGCCATCAATCGTGCGTGGATGCGGTTCTTCCAGCTCGCCGTCTACGCCACCATGTTCGTACGCGACCACGCGCGCCCCGAGTTCCACCGCGCGTTGGGCGTGGACCCCGAGGTCTACGGCATGGAGGTCTTCCGCATCGTCAGCGAGGTCGCCAAGCAGGTGTTCCCGGTGCGGATCGACGTCGAGAACCCGGCCTTCCTCGCGGGCCTGCGTCGCCTCCAGCGCATCAGCGCCCGCATCGCGACCGCCAAGCGCGGCGGCGGACTGTGGGGCAAGCTGCGGGCGATCCCGCTGCAGCTCGCGGCGGGCGCGACCTTCGTGCGGATGATGTTCCTGCCGACCAAGCAACACGCGCTTCCGGAGGAGCTGAGGGTCGCACCGACCTGGTGATCCGATGAACGCGTGCGCGCTCGCGGTGATGATCGTCATCGGCGCCTGGTGGCTCAGCACCGGCGTGGTGCTGCGCGTGGTGTGGTTGCCCGCACGAACCCAGCGCACCAGCGTGGCAGTGTTCACGGCGCTGGCGCTGCTGGGTGGGTACGCGGCCCTGCGCGCGAGCGAACTGCCCACGACCGCCGGGGCCTATCTCGGCTTCGCGGCCGCGCTGCTGCTGTGGGGGTGGCACGAGGCGACGTTCTTGCTCGGTGCGGTCTCGGGTCCGCGCAAGGAGCCGGGCCGCGCCGGCCTCTCCGGCTGGCCCCGCTTCCGCGAGGCCACCGCGACCGTGATCCACCACGAGCTCGCACTCGCGGCGACCTTGTTGGTGCTGACGGCGGCCACCTGGGGCGCCCCCAATCAGGTCGCGACCGTGGTCTTCACCGTGCTGTGGGCCATGCGGCTCTCGGCCAAGCTCAACGTGTTCTCCGGGGTCCGCAACATCTCGGAGGACTTCGTACCCGCCCACCTGCGCTACCTGACCAGCTACTTCCGTCGGCGACGATTCAACCCGCTCATGCTGCTCTCGCTCGCCGCCGGCGCAGTGGCGCTGCACGTCGCGATCGGTGCGGCGACCTCGGCGGAGGCCAGCGCGTTCGCGGCCGTGCAGGCGACCGTGGTGGCCACGATGATCGCGCTCGGCGTGCTCGAGCACGTTTTTCTCGCGGTGCCGCTACCGGACGCGATGCTGTGGCGTTGGGTGATCCGCGACCGCGACCGCGCGGCCGTGGAGCCCCGCGTGGCACCGCATCGCAACTACAGCTGATCGAGCCCGCCCGGCCCCTGCTCGGCGTAGCCGAAGGTCTCGACCTCGACGCCCGCGAGTGCGGCGAGCGACACCAAGAGCTTGGTGTGCGCGACGTTGGCACCGCCGGCGGCACCGCGTAGATCGAGCGAGCGTCCGGTCTCGAGCGCACCGCCAGCCTGGCCCGCGAGCACGAACGGCATGTCGGTGTGATCGTGGTTGTTGCCGTCGTTGATCTCGGTGCCCATCATGACGATCGCATTGCCGAGCAGGTTGCCGTCGCCGTCGGGCATCGCCTTCATCTGCTGCACCAGATAGACCAGCTGCTCGCAGAAGAAGCGGCGATAGGCGATGAAGTCGAGCGCGAGCGGTCCCGCGAGATCGGCCCCGTAGTGCGAGGCATCGTGGTCCGCGGCCGTCGCCCCGAGCTGCGCCAGCCTCGTCGGGCTCACCGGATGCGACCACATCAGCGATGCGACCCGGGTCATGCCGCACGACAACGCGAGCACGGCGAGGTCCATCTGCAGCTTGCCGACCGTCGCGAAGTACTCCTCCTTTTCCCACGTCTTCGGGTAGTAGTCGGTGTCGAGCACCGTGAATCCCTCGGTGTTCCACACCACCTCGGTGCAGGAGCCCGAGAGCGTGCCCTTGATGCGGGCCTCGACCTCGTGCAGCGACTCGAGGTGGACCTCGAGCTTCTGCTTCTCGACGCTGCCCAGCCTCTGCTGCAGGCGCTTGACGTCGTCGATCGCGCTGTCGATCACACTGCCGGCGCGCAGCCGCGGCCAGTCGGGGCCGGGATCCTCGGGCTGCTCGAGCGCGCCGAAGATGCTGTCGAAGGCCGCCAACGGGTTGTCCTGCGGCGAGACCTGCTGACCCGCGCCGATGTACGACCAGCTGCCCGAGCCATTCTGGAAGTTGGTCGCGACACCGAGCTGGATCGACTTGTGCGGCGTGTCGGCCCCGAGCGCATCGCCGAGGAAGAGATCGAGCGATACGTCGCCGTTGCCGGTGAGGATCTTGGCGATGCCGCCTTCGTGGGTCGCACCACCCGCGTACATGTCGAGCCCCCGGATGAACACCAGGTCGTCACGGATCGCCTCGAGCGGTGCGGTCATGCTCGGCAGCGAGAAGTCGGTGACGCCACCGGTGGGGTGCCACAGCGAGGGAATGCAGCCGTCGGGGATGTACACGAACATCGCCTTGACGTCGCCGCCGGCCGCCATCGCGCGGCGGCCGAGCATCAGCCCCAGCGGCGAGGCCACGCCGGCGGCGGTCAACATCTGCAGCACCTGTCGTCGTGAGGTCTTGATCAGCATCGTCGTCACTCCTGCCGCAGCACGAACGAGGGCGCGGTGTACTGGTGGACCAACATCTCGTAGAGGTTGCCGTCGGCGGCGTCGAACATCGCGGTGAGCTCGTCGAGCGCACACGCGTCGGCGGGCACCGGGTCGCGGCCGAGTGTGAAGCGTTGGTACTGCGACACCACGCAGTGGCCCGGCTCGACGCGTGCCGCCAGCAACGACGACAGCTCGGCGAGCCCATCGAAGGGCAGCTCGGTGTCCGCACCGTCGACGTCGACGACCTTGCCGCTGGCGTCGATCGGCAGCCCGTTCTCGGTGTCGCGATAGCCCGCGACGCCGTCGTAGTGCTCGAAGCCGAAGCCCAACGGATCGATGCGGGCGTGACACCCTGCGCAGGCGGGATCGGCCGAGTGCTGCGAGAAGCGCTCGCGTGTGGTCGCGTTGGGATCGACCGCCGGCGGCGTCGCATTGACGCCGGGCGGTGGCGGCAGCAGCGGCTGACACAGCAGCCGCTCACGCACGAACGCGCCGCGCTTGATCGGCGCCGACTCGTTGGGGTGCGCGTGGCTGGCGAGCACCGACCCGAGGCGGAGCAGGCCGCCGCGGCGGCCGTCGGTGACGGGCACCATCGTGGGCTCCGCGCTGCCCGGCGCCGGCAGCTGATAGAAGCCCGCGAGCGCGTCGTTGGCGAAGGTGTAGCCGGGGTCGAGCAGCGCAGCCATGGTCTGCTCGCCGTCGAAGACGACGTGGCCGACGAACGTGCGCTGCTCCGCCGCCATCGCCTCGCGGATCTCGGGCGTGAACGCGGGGTAGATCTGCGCGTCCTTGTTGACCTGCAGCAGCGGCGCGGTGCCGAGCCACTGGGTCGCGAACGCATCGAAGGCCACGCGCGCGCGCGGGTCGTCGAGCATGCGGCGGACCTCGGCATCGATGGCCTCGGGATCGGCGAGCGAGCCGTCGTCGGCCGCCGCGAGCAGGGCGTCGTCTGGCGTCGTGCCCCACAGGCCGTACGACAGCGCAGTCGCGATCTCGTGCGGCGTGAGGCGGAAGTTGCCCTCACCGTCGGGCTCACCGAGCTCGAAGCGGTAGAGGAAGTGCGGCGAGACCAGCAGCGCGCGCAGGGCCAGCGTCGCGCCCTGGTAGAAGTCGCCCTCGCTGATCGCGGGATCGAACTGCGCGGTGTAGTGGGTGATCTCTTCGCTGGTCAGCGGGCGCCGGAACGCGCGCCGACCGTAGCTCGCGACGAAGTCCGCCGCACACGCGGGGTCCTCCGGCATGCAGCCGATCGCGAGACCACCGGCGATCGCCGCGGTCGCGACCTCTTCGGCGACGCCCATGTAGGCCTCGACGTGGCGATCGGTGACGACCTCGGCGTCGGCGTTGTTGTCGAAGCCCTCGACAATCGGATCAATCGGCACGTCGGCCAGGGAGAGCGGCTCGACCCCGAGCAGATCGAGCAGCGTCTGGTGGTACTCGCGTCGCGTCAGCAGCCGCAGCTGCCGCGGGCCGTAGGCTCCGGCCTCGCAATCCACCGGCGCGGATCCGTCATCGCCCGCGGTCGCCGCACCGTCGGCGCCCTCGGAACCCGATGCGTCGCCCGCGTCGCCCGCGGCCGAGCCCGCGCCGTCTTCGTGGGCTTCATTGCCTCGATAGCAGGCGCCCAGGAGCCCAAGCACCACCACGCCCCCGCGAAGTCGTCCGTGCATGCGTGGGCCCGTGGCGCACGGCCGCGGCGGGTGGATGAAAGAAATCGCGGGCGCGCGAGTGCGGCGTCAGCGAGCCCGCGCGCACGCCCGCATGCGCCGCGCGGGCATCGCTGGCCCGCTTCGCGCGCGGATGCGCGACGCCCGAATCGGTGTAGCGCAGTGGGCGCGGGCGACGACTGCGATGGCGGCCACGCCATCTGCTCCGGCGGATGCCCGCGGGGCTGGGCGACCACGCACCGGGCGGGAGCAGCAGCGTCTGATCGAGGCGGCGCAATCGACGAGCGTTCTCCTCGGGCATTCGCCGGTCGTAGGCATAGTGTTCGTAGCGTGCGATCGCATCACCGTCGCGAACCTCGAGGGTTCGCATCACGACATCGGTCGGATGCGCGCCGTACGAGGGACCGTTGGCGAGACAACGCGCCTGGGCAACGGCCCGCTGCGTGGCGGCGGCCGGCAGCCGCCATCGGCGGAAGCGTGTCCCGTCGAGGTTTCGGCGATGGAGGTCGCGCGCCAGCTCGACGCGCCCATCAAGGCGCAGCGTCAGGTGGTACGAGCGACACGGGCCCAGGCATCCGCTCGAGCGCCGCTCCAGCACGACGTCATCGGGCAGCGCGTCGGCGGGTAGTCGCTCGGCGATCTCGGGCGTGCCGACCTCGCGGTGCGCGATCCAGGCGACTTCGCCGGGCGCGACCATCCAGGCCTTCGAGCTGTGCTCGTCGAGCGCATCGAACACGGTCGACAAGCAAGGTTCGTTCGGGAGCCCGCGGATTTCCACGGTGCCACGCCGATCGGTCGCGAGCTCGATCGAGAAGCGGCCGCACTCGACCGTGACGCGTCGATTCGGCAGGCGGCGACGCGTGTCCGTGTCGGTGACCACGATCCAGGCCTGGCCCCCGACTTCACCGGTATCGTGCACACTCGGTTGGTTGCCCGCGAGCTCGCTGCCCTCGTTCGGCTGCACCGGCGGGCAGCGCGTCGCGGGGCCGCAGGCCAGGAGCACTTGCACCACGCCTGCCGCGACGATGGCGAGCGTCGCTGCGCGTACCCGGCGAGCGAGAGGGAGCATGGACGGAGCAACGCCGGCGCCCTAGCCCTGCTGACACCCATCGCGATCGACGTCGTCGCGGCGATGCGCCGACCGACCCGTGCGCGTCAAGGCGACGCGCGCCAGCACGGCCCTACTTCAACAGCCCGGGAACCGGCTCCCAGCGACAGCCGCCGCGATCGACCCCCGGCGCCTCGCAGCACGCGAGCACGTGATCGCGCGCCGGGCCGAAGAGCGTCTGCCAGGCCGCGAAGTCCGGGATCTGGGCGCCCGCGCCCGGCATCCAGTACGCCAGTGGCCAGTGCGAACTCCCGGGCATCGCCGCATCGAGCACCGCCTGCTCGAAGGGGCTGGCCTTGTCGAGCCCCATCGAGTCGGCAGCGAAGCTGCCGCAGGTGTTCTCGCTGCCGATGCGGTGGCACGACGTGCACGCGGCTGCCTCGCGCGAGGTCAGGTGGAGGTTGCCGGTGGCGCGCACGGTACCGTCGAGGTTCAGCAGTCCGTAGGGCGCCTTCTTCAGCGCCACGCTGGTCCACGGCGCCGCATCCAGGTACGGCGTGAAGATGAACGGATCGTGGTCGTGGCAGCCGACACAGCCGCCGCCGTCGGTGAAGTAGAAGACCTCGCCGTGATGCGAGCGCTCGGCATCGGTCGCATCGAGCAAGTCGAGCGGCGGCATGTCGTCGTCGTGGGTGACGTTGTCGATGTCGTCCCAGAAGCACGTCGCACCGGTACGCGTGTTCTGTCCGATGAGACCCATGTCCGTGTAGATGACGGAGCCGTCGACGTCGGCGTAGGGGTCGCGGCAGATCCACAGCAACATCACGTCGTCGTGCTGCAGCACGCCGAGCTTGCTTCCCTGGGCGCACGACCCGGTCAGGCGCGAGGGGTTGGTGCACTCGCTGGCGTCGGTTTCGGCCGGCTCGAGCACCACCTGCGGACCCGAGACATCGGCGTGGTAGGTGACAATCGGCGACGCGGTGCTGCACTGCACCTCGTCGGTGCTCGGCAACCAGTTGTCGAATGCGGCCTTGCAGCGGCACGAGTAGCACAGCGCGATGCCGCCGTCGGTCGCGGTGTCCACACACGCCTCGGTGCAATCGATGGGGACGAACGGCTCGCCGGTCGACGAGCTGGACTCGCTGCCACTGCTCGTGTCGGCCGCGGTCGAACTCGATTCGCTCGAGCTCGACGTGCTGGAACTCGCGAGGTCGCGGGTGGTCGACGTATCGCTGGTGCCCTCACCGACGACGCCCGCGTCGTCACCACTGCACGCGGCGGTGACGAGGACGATCAGCGTCGCGACGATGCGAGTGGTCGACGGCATCGCCCCAATCTACACGCCCGCGCACGCCCGCGTCGGTGACACGCGATGACATGGCGCGGGCACCGCGCCCGCTCGCACCGCAACGCGCGAGCCGGTCGGTCTTCGGGCAACGGCGCGGCTGAAGCGAGCCGCTGTCCGACCTCCCAGGGGCATGACCCTCCCCGCACCGGCCTGGCTCCCTCGCTGGCCTCATCGTCGCGACCGCGACGGCGTCGTGGTTGCCTAGCGCAGCGTGCGATGGGCATCGCCGATCGCCTTCACGCGCTTGGCCGTCGCGCCGCTGTCCCGCGCGAGCGACCGCCAGCGCGCGACCGCATCTTCGACCTGCTCGATGATCGCCTGCGCCGACGCGCGATCGATCCCGTGGCGCGCGCCCAGGCGCAGTACGCCTCCCTTGGTCGGCGCCTTGCCCTCGCCGTCGATGGTCATGGTGTGCTCACCGCCCGGGCCCCGTGCGAACACCAGGTCGTAGGCCGGCGAGAGCGACCACTGACCGCCGGCGTCCATCAGGAACGCAAAGTTCTTGGCGTGGTCGTCGCGGTTGTGGGCGACGACGTTGAACACCATGCGTCGGAAACACTCGCTCACCGCGCGCGCGTCCCCGGTCAGTGCCCGCGCGACACGCAGCAACTGATCGTAGTCGCACGACGGGAGACGAAAGTCGGCGTGGAGGAGGCCGCCCAACGTATGCATGTGCACGCGGTTCGATGGGCCCTCACGATCGAAGCGCTGCACGCCGAAGAAGCGCGCCTGCGCGAACAAGCGATGGGGCGGCACGGCGATCCCCGCGGCCTCGGCCATTCGCATGTAGGCGTGCTCGAGTCGCCCCTCGTCGGCGCCGTCGCTGCCGATCGCGAACTTCACGAGCCAGTGGGTCCAACCATCGGGGAGCTCGTCGACACCCGAGAGCACCTGGCTGCCCCGCACGCCCACGACCACCTTGGGTCGCGCGCCGCCCGGCGAGCCGCCGGCACGGCGCAGCTCGGGGAGCACCTCACCCTCGGAGCCCAGCAGCTGCTCGGCCTGCGCCGCGAGTTCGGCGAGCCCGAGTCGGCTCGGCGAGTCTTCGGACTCGGCGGGCGGGTGGTACGTCAGTGCGCCCATGGTGCGCCGACCGAGGTACGTCAGCCGGTCGAGCACGGAGATCGTCGAGGGGTCGACGCCGCGGCTGCGGAACCATCGATCCATGAGCAGCAACCCCCAGCCGTCGGGCAGCGAGTCGTCGAACACGCCGAACAGTGGGCCGAAGCTGCGGTCGCCGTGCTCGACCAGGCCCGCTTGCGCGGGGAGCTTCCACGGCGACAGCGCCCAGCCCGTGGCGAGGAACGCCTCGTCGTACTCGAACACGAGCCGACCGCGAGCCACCTCGGCGAGGGTGCCCACCCCGACCTCGTGCGTCGGTGACCAACGCAGCCTCACCGCGACTCGCTTCACCGACGCCCCCGCTTCGGCAACTTCACCGTGCTCGCCCGCTCGAGCTCGTCGATCGAGCGCGCCGCGGGAGCCTCGAACAAGGCCTCGAACTCCTCGAGCCGACCGAGCGCCGCCGCAATCTTCAGGAGGTTGTCGAGCGTGATGTGGCCCGAGCGCTCGAGTCGCTGCACCGTCGACAAACCCACACCGGCACGTTCGGCCAACGTCGCCCTTCGCCAGTCGCGGGCCAGTCGCAGCGCGGACACACGCTGACCCAGCGCGGTCGCAACCTCGACCGGTGTGCGAAGAGTCGGGATCTTCACGGGTACATCATGCGTCGAAAATGAACTTTTGTCGACAGAAACGCCACGTAAGAGGTCATTTTCGAATCTTTGTAACCAAGCCCGTGGTGGGCGGTTTGCTGCGCGTGGGCGGCCGACGTCGCGACCCTTGCGATTCGGCTCATCGTTCGTCCGCAGGTCATCGCCTGCGCCGATCCGCCGCCGTCGCGCGCTCTATCTGCTCGGAAGGACGACGCCGCGACGGCGTCGGGATGACGACGATGAAGCGACGCGGTCTGCTGACGCCGATGCGGCGTGGATGGTGGTGTGGTGCGTTGGTGTTGCTCGCGGTGCCCGGCTGCGCCCGCGAGCGCTGCCCCGACGCCGCGTGCAGCGGCCTGGGCGACGACGGGCTGTCGCCCACGACGCTCGCCGATCCCTCGACCAGCGAGTCCTCGGGTCTCGCCGATGGCGCCGACGATCTGCGCGACCTCCCGCCCGCCAACCCCGGCGGCTGCAACGTCGACTTCGGCTGCACGGACAAGATCGATCTGCTGTTCGTGATCGACAACTCCGGCACGATGGCGGAGGAACAGCTGAACCTCGCGCGCAACTTCCCGCGCCTCATCGAGCGGCTCGAGAACCTGCAGGACGCCGAGGGCAACCCGATCCATCCCGACGTCCACGTGCTGGTCACGACCACCGACATGGGCAACCCGCTGTGCACCGCCCACCAGCCCGATGGCTATTCCCCGGCCAAGGGCGCACCGACCACGACCGGCTGCAACGCGCGCATCGCCGACTTCACCGGCCTCGGCGCGCATCCGGTCGAGGTGCCCGAGGCCTGCACCTCGGTGTGCCCCACCGACCTCGCGCCTGCCGATGCCTTCCTCGCGTTCTCGCCCAACGGCACCAACGTGCCCGAGGTCGCGCCCCGCGACATCGACGGCGACGGCGCACCCGACTCCGCGATCGCGCAGACGCTGGCGTGCATCGGCCCGCAGGGCATCGACGGCTGCGGCTACGAGGCCCAGCTCGAGTCGATGCTGCAGGCGCTCTACCCCGACGCGCCGTGGAACAGCGGCGCGCAGCCGTTCCTGCGCCCCGACGCCCTGCTCGCGATCGCGATCGTGAGCGACGAGGTCGAGGGCTCGGTGCTCGACTACGGCATCATGGACGACGCCTCGCTGCAGGAGGTCGATCCCGACGATGGCAGCCCCTCGCCGACCAGCGCCATCATGTGGCACGCCGGCGTTGGCTGCAGCGGTCCCGATTCCAACGGCGTCTACACCGACTGCACGTCGCGCGACGACGGCGGCCTGCAGCCGGTGTCGCGCTACGTCGACTACCTGGTCGGGACCCTGCGCGAGCAGCAGCACAAGCAAGTCGTCATGCTCGGCATCCTCGGCGTGCCCGAGGTCACCGATCACCAGGACGCACCGCCCTACGCACCTGCGGCCGGTGGCGAGTTCGACCTGGTCTATCGCCGCTGGCGCGACGGCGACTACCCCACCGGCGACATCCTGCCGACCGACCCCGCGGGCACCACCGCCGCCGACAAGACCTTCGACTTCGGCATCGGACCCGGCTGCACCGGCCAGGCCCAAGACGGCAGCTTCACCGGCCAGGCCACGCCCAACACGCGCGTGATGGAGGTGTGCCACAGCCTCGACTTCGTCGACGAGCACGGCACCGAGCAGGTGCGCTGCTGCATCGAGTCGATCTGCGACGACGACTTCAGCGCGGCGATCGATTGCCTGACCGGCATCATCGGGCACTCGCTGCTGCCACCGGGCTGATCCAACCGGCGCGCCGCCTGTGCTAGCTTCGCAGCGGCGGCGATCTCCGTCGCCGCGCGAGCGCGAACGCCATGGCCAGCGGCAACATCTCCTACCACCCGACGCAGGGCCTCACCTACGACCCCGCCGACGCCCACTACTGGGACGAGGACGCGCTGGCCGCCGAGATCACCCGCGTGTTCGAGGTCTGCCACGGCTGCCGCATGTGCTTCAAGTACTGCGACAGCTTCCCGATCCTCTTCAAGTCGATCGACGACGAGTGCGACGGCGACGTGCGCAAGCTGCCCCAGGCCCGCATCGGCGAGGTCATGGAGGCGTGCTTCCAGTGCAAGCTGTGCGAGGTGCAGTGCCCCTACACCCCGCGGGACAACCACCCGTTCCAGCTCGACTTCCCCAAGCTCGTGCACCGGCGTGCGGCGATCGAGCACCGCAAGCGACGCCCGACCCTGCAGGACTTCGCGCTGCGCGACCCCGACCTCACCGGCACCGCCGCGCGCGCGAGCCTGGGTGCCATCAACGCACTCAACCGCAACAAGCTGCATCGGTGGTTCCAGGAGAAGGTGCTCGGCATCCACCGCGACAAGCTGATGCCCGAGTTCGCGTCGAAGACCTTCGAGCACTGGGCCGCCGGCGAAGGTCTGTGTGATCGCGGGCCGGGTGGCGAGGCAGTGCTGTTCCAGACCTGCTTCGTGCAGCACAACGAGCCTCAGATCGGCAAGGATGTGGTCGAGGTGCTGCAGCGCAACCAGGTCGACGTGCGCTGCGAGAAGGGTCTGCAGTGCTGCGGCATGCCGGCGTGGGAGCGCGGCGACCTCGAGCTGGTGCGCAGCAAGGCCAAGCACAACCTCGATCGGTTGATGCCGCACGTCGAGGCCGGTGCCAAGGTCGTCGCGATCAACCCGACCTGCTCGATGATGATGCGCCGCGAGTGGCCCGAGCTGGTTGGTGGCGACGACCGCGAGCGTGCGCGACGGCTCGCCGCAGCGATCGTCGATCCCGGCGAGTTCGTGTGGAACCTGCGCAACGAGCCGCGCTTCAACACCGAGTTCGCGAGCAGCCCCGCCGGCAAGGTCGCCTATCACGCGCCGTGTCATCTGCGTGCGCAGGGGGTCGGCTTCCGTGGCCGCGACCTGCTGCGCAAGCTGCCCGGCGTGCAGCCGGTGATGGTGATGGAGTGCTGCGGCCACGACGGCACCCACGCGATGAAGGTCGAAGGCTTCGAGCCGTCGATCCGCATCGGTCGCAAGTCGTTCGATGGCATGGACGCATCGGAGGCGCAGGTGTGGGCGACCGATTGCCCGCTGGCGGCGATCCAGTTCGAGCAGCACGCGGGGCGCAAGCCCATGCACCCGATGTCGATCCTCGCCCGCGCCTACCGTGGCGAGCCCTTCCCCGGCGCGCCGGCGGCCCCGAAGCCCGCGCCGCCCACGTCACCGAAGCGAGACGAACCATGAAGCCGGTCGAACGCAGCGAGATCCTCGACTACGTCACCTACGACGAGCAGCGCCCGCAGCTGCGCGCGCAGGCCATCGCGGTCAAGCAACCCCGTCGGGTCCAACTCGGCGAGCACTTCACCTTCTTGTTCGAGAACCGCGACACCGTGCGCTACCAGGTGCAGGAGATGATGCGGGCCGAACGACTCGTGCGTGAGGCCGACATCGCCCACGAGCTCGCCACCTACAACGAGCTGCTCGGGGGCGACGGCGAGCTCGGCTGCACGCTGCTCATCGGCATCGACGACGAGGCCGTGCGGGCCGAGAAGCTGCGCGCGTGGGTGGGCCTGCCCGCGCACGTGCACGCCCGCCTCGCTGACGGCACCAAGGTGCCCGCGAGCTACGACCCGCGGCAGATCGGCGACGATCGCCTGAGCTCGGTGCAGTACCTCAAGTTCGCCGTCGGCGGCCGCGCTCCGGTCGCGATGGTCATCGACCTGCCGGCACTGCAGTGCGAGGTCGTGCTCGACGACGCGCAGCGTGCGGCCCTGCAGGCCGATCTCGACGCCGGCTGAGGCCGCGAGTCAGGTCGCCGCACAGACCTTGCGATTGTCGGCGCCGCCGCCGGTCGAGCGACAGCCGAACCCGGTCGACGCGTACTCGTGGCAGTAGTCGTTGGCGTCGGCGTCCCCGACGTCCTCGGCCTCGCACGCGATGAAGCACATCATCTTGCCGGTCGACTCGAACGGCGCGCATACCTGACGCAGATCGGTCGCGCACTCCCCCGGCACCGCGCAGCAGTCGGCGTCGGTGGTGCACTCGTGGGTGCAGTAGCCCTCCGGCACGCGATCGAGGCACACCACCGGACCGCCGACGATCGTCGTGGGGTCCTCGACGTCGGGGTAGCAGTCGTCGGGCGTCATGCAGGGCTGGCCCGCGTGGTCGCCGTCGACGGGCTCGTCGCGGCCGTGACACGCCCCGCCGACGACGGTCGCGAGCGCGAAGCCGAGGCCGATCGCGAGCGTGGTGGTGCGGACGGAGGCAACGGATCCTGGCGCGGACATCGGAAGCGTGGGACCGAGCACCGCGCGGGGATTCCAAGCCCTGGGGTGAACGGTCGCGATCGCGACCTCGCGGCGGGACCTCGCGGCGGGACCTCGCGAGCGGGACCTCGCGGCGCGACCTCGCGGCGCGACCTCGCGGCTCGAATGGCTGCGCCCGTGCACCGCCCCTGCACAGGATCTGCAAACCGACTCGCTAGGCTCGAACTCGCGTGTCGACCCCCTCGCCCGCCCCTGACGTCGCCGGTGCCTCGCGGCCGCGCGCGTGGGTCACCCTCGCCGCCGTCGTGCTCGCGTGGGCGGCCGCGTTCCGCGAGCCGCTGCGGGTGCTGGTGCTCGGGACCAGCGCGCGCGCACAGCTGCTCGACGCCGCGCTCGTGACCGGCATCGTGGTGTTGGCGATTCGCCGCCGCGGCGCCATGTCGCCGTGGCCGCGCCCGGCCCTCGCGCCGCTGGCGGTGACCGCCATCGCGGTCCTCGGCCACGCGGCCGTCACACTGACGATCCATGCCGTGGTCGCCAGCGGCATCGCGATGGTGCTGGCCGCGTGGGGCCTCGCGGGGCTGTGGCTGCCGCAGCGGCGCTGGCTGCAGGCGTTCCCGCTGGTGCTCGCTGGCGTGTGTGCGCTGCCGATCGGCCCGACGCTGGATCTCTACGTCGGCTTCCCGCTTCGCATGGCGAGCACGCGAGTCACCCACGCGCTGCTGGCAGCGTTCATCGAGGGCGACGTCTCGATGCAGACGGTGCTCGTGATCGACGCGGGCACCCGCGGCGTGCAAGTCGATCTGCCGTGCAGCGGTGTGCGCAGCCTCTACTGCGGGGCGATTGCGTGGGCGGCCGCGACCTGGTTCGAGCACCGCCGCGTGGGCGCACGCTGGCTGCTCGCGAGCGGCGGCTTCGTGATCGCGCTGGTGCTGACCAACCTCGCGCGGGTCATCGCGCTGGTCCTGCTGCACACCCACGTCGGCCCGCGGCCCACCGAGTTGCTGCACCTGCCGCTCGGCATGGCCGCGTTCTCGGCGGCCTGCGCAGCGGGCTGGTGGTTGCTGCACCGCGTGCCCGCGACGCCGGCTGCCGCGGCCACGGCGATCGCCGACGGCCGACGCCTACCGCCGCTTCTGCTCGTGGTGCCGCTGTTGGCCGTCGCGACGGTGTCACCCCGCGCGTCCGCGCCGACGCAGGTCGCGGTACCGCAGCTGCCGGCCTGGGCCGAGCCGCTGCCGCTCGAGGAGGGCGAGCGCGCCTCGACCACGGCCCACGGCGCCGATGCGCTCGGCAAGTGGCGCGTCAGCGATCCAACCACCAAGGTCCGCGGTCAGCTGCTGCTGGTGCGCAGCCGTGACTGGCGCGCGCATCACCAGCCCGACGCGTGCCACCACGCCGCCGGCCGTGCGGTCGTCGACGCGCGCACCGTCTTGCTCGCGCCCGACGTGCCGGTGCGATGGCTCGCGCTGCGGACCCCGCAGGGTCCCGCGACCGGCGTGTACTGGTTCCAGTCGAGCACCCGCGTCACCGAAGACCACGACGCGCGCGCGTGGGCCTCGCTGTCGGGCGACACGCAGCCGTGGGTGATGGTCTCGCTGACGCTCGACGGCGCGCGCGATCCCGACGACGCCGAGCTACGCAGCTTCTTGGATGTGGTCGGCCACGAGGCCGCCGCGCTCGCCCGCTCCACCGACGAGGAACTCCGATGACATCGACGTCGCCCCCACCCACCTGGTCCAAGCTCCTGCGCCGCGCGCTGTCCCTGCGCACCGTCGTGTCGACGGTGTTCTGGTCGTGGCACGCGGTGTGGATCTGCGCGGCGTTGTTCGGCGTGGTGCCGTCGCTGCTCGGCGAGCTGTGGAGCGCGAGCTGGAACGGGCTCGCCCCCTGGGATCTGACCGCCGCCGTGACGGTGCTCGCGGTCGTGCCGCTGCTGACCGCCGCCGCGGGCTGGCGCCTGCGCCACGACCCCTGGCGCCTGCTCGGGTTGTTCTACGGCGTCGCGGGGGTCGTGATCACGCTGTTGCTGGTGCGCATCTTCCTCGTGCGCGAGCTGACCGGCGGTGTCGCGCTGTTGCTGCTCACGCTCGCGACCGGTGCGATGTTCTTCGCCGCGCGGCTGTTCGGCCGCGTCGAGCCACGTACCCGCGGCGCCGTCGTCGCGACGGCGGTGGGTCACAGCGCGCTCTTGCTGATCGGGCTGTGGATCGCCGCGGCGCTGGGCATCGTCTGCGTGCCGGTGGTGCTGCGCATGCTGATGCACGTGCCGGACATGCTCGCTGCGATCGTGCACGTGGTGTCGAGCCCACGACTGTGGCCGAGCGCGTTCACCGGTTTGGCGTTCGCGAGTGTGGCGGCGTGTCTCGCCGCGGTCGTGCTGGGCCTGCCGTTCGCGGTGCTGGTGCTGTACACGCGGGCGTGGCTCCGCGCGATGCGGGACATGCCCGGTCGCCACGGTCGCTGGCTCGGGCTCGCGGTCACCGCCGTGACGACGGCGGTATGGCTGGTGGCCTTCGAGGCGGTCGGGGTGCAGCCGCAGCGGGAGGCGCTGGCCCGCTGCGAGCGGGTGCCCGCCGATGCAGCCGCGCAGCGCGACGACCTCGCCGCGCTCCCGCAGACCCGCGACGGCCTGTTGAACGCGTCCCTCGCCCCGTATCGCTACTGGGGCGCCCGCGATGCCCACGGCAAGGTCGCACGGATGTACCAAGAGTTGCTGGACACCGACGGCGAGTCGATGCAGGCGCTGTTCGATGCGCTGGTCCATCCACTGCTCTACGACGGCGCATCGGAGCACGCCGATCGGCGGCGCGCACTCGCGGCCTACGAGCGCTGCTTCGATCGCCCGCTGCAGGAGGGCGATCGCGAGGCAGTGTTGCAGGCGCTGTCGGCCACATGGGATCGCTCGAGCGTCGAGGCCGGCCTGCTCGACGTCGGCAACCGCTCGGTGTGGGTGCGAGAGCAGAGCCTCGACGTTCACGTCGTCGACGACATCGGATCGTTCGAGCTGCACGAGGTGCTGGTCAACCGGACCCCCGAGCGCAAGGAGGTCTTCTACGCCTTCACACTGCCCGAGCGCGCAGCGGTGACCGGCCTGTGGCTCGGCAACGGCCCCGACCGCACGCAGCGGTGGGCCGCCGACGTCGCGCCGCGCGGCGCCGCACAGGCGGTCTATCGCGCCGAGGTGCAGCGCCGCGTCGATCCGGCGCTGCTCGAGCAGATCGGGCCGCGACAGTATCGACTGCGGGTGTTCCCCATCGAGCCGCGGCTCCCTCGCTCGACGAGCGCACCCGAGATGCATGTGTGGCTGACCTGGACCGTGCTCGGTGATGCCGAGGGCTTCGAGCTGCCGACGCTCGCCGAAGCGCGCAACCTCGACTGGGACGACGACACCACCCGCAGCCTCGACGGCGAGCGCGTGCACCACGATGGCTGGCTGCCCCCGCGACTGCCCCGCCCGCTCACGCCGCGGCCGCACGACGCCGACGTGGATGGCGTGCGCGTCCACGTCGAGCCATCGCAGGTCGACGGCGAGCTCGATCGCGACGCGCCGCTGGCGGTGGTGATCGACAGCTCCTACAGCATGGCCGCGCACGCCGACGCGGCCCGGGAGGTGATCGACGCGCTCGGCCGTCGCGGACAGCGCTTCGACCTGTTCGTCGCGCCGTCGCCGTTCTCCGCCGAGCTGCCGCGTGTCGTGAGCCCGGACGCGTTCGACCCGGTGTGGTTCGGCGGTCACACGCTCGAGGGCGTGATCTCGCAGTTCGACGCCGTGCGCGACGACACTCGCTACCGCGCGGTCGTGGTCGTCACGGACGAGGGTTCGACTGCGTTCGCCGACGACACCATCGCGCCGCCCACGAGCGGCGTGCCTCGCCCGATCACGACGCTGCCGGCGGAGCTGCGCACGGATGAGCCGGTGTGGCTGCTGCACCTGGGCGCGCTCCCGCGGGGCTATCGCGACGGTGTCGACGCGCTGGTGCGTCGCAGCGGCGGCGGCGTGGCGCTCGGGCTCGACGCCCTGCTCGAGCGCCTGGGCGACCGCGACGTCGTCGACGGGCGACGCTGGACCGTGACGCCGACGCCGCTCGACGCCGCGCCCGTCGATGACGCCGCGTTCCTCCCGTTGGCCACCGTGGCAGCCATCGCCGCGGGCGGGCTCGAGACCGACCTCGACCGCATCCACGCGCTCGCGGTCGAGCAGCGCGTCGTCACGCCGTACTCGTCGATGATCGTGCTCGTCGAGCAGCGCCAGCGCGCGGCGCTGGCAAAGGCCTCGGCCGCCGACGACCGCTTCGATCGCGAGTTCGAGGGCGGCGTCGAGTCCACCACCGCCCCCGGCGACGGCTTTGGCGTGTCGGCCACGCCCGAGCCGCACGAGTGGATGCTGCTGCTGCTGTCGGGCCTCGCGCTGGCACTGCGCCCGTGGCAGCGGCGACGCGGGCCATCGATGGCGGTCGGATGACCCACCCGCGCGGAGGCCTCACATGCACACGGCGAGCTGCTCCAGCACACCCTGCCCCGGCATGTCGACCGGCTGCCAGGTCGCCACGATCACCGCGATGCCGACATCGCCGGGCGCGAACACCAGCGGCTCCGCATAGACCTCGGTGTACGCGTCGCCGTCGGCCGAGACCTGGAACGACATCTCGCCGCCGCTGGCGACCACGCGCCACCAGGTCTGCCACTCCTCCCACGGCACCACGAACACGTCCTCGTTGGCTTCGCCGACGTAGTTGCGGACCTTGAGGTTGCCGTCCTCGAGCATCATCAACACGCCGAGCTCGGTCTGCGCCACTCGCAGGTAGATCTGCGTGCCGTTGGTGAACGCCGGCACCTCGAGCCACTGCGCCTCGAAGATGGCCTCGTCGAAGGCCGGCACGTCGCGCGCGAAGCCGGCGGCGTTGGTCACTCCGTCGTGCAGCACGATGACGAGATGGTCGTCGAGGACCGAGAGGTCGGCGCCGCTCGTCCACGTCGACCACGGGTCGAAGCTGTCGTCGGCGAAGTCTTCGATCGCGCACGTCAGCGGCACGCCCGCGTCGGGCGGGAGCTCGGCGGTGGTACCGACACCGGTGTCCGCGCCGCTGCTGCTCGCGCTCGCGGTGCCATCGGTGGTCATGGTGCCGGGACCCTGCGTGGTCGCAACGCCCGTGAGGCTCGCGTCGGTGACGGAACCAGCGCTGCTCGAGCCATCGGAGGTGAGGCCGAGCGAGGTGCTGGTCTCGTCGCCGCTCGGCTCCACGCAGTGATGGGCCAGCGCGGTCGGGGCGTGGGCCCCGAAGCGCTGCCGCGACGGGCACGCGTCGTCGGGGAAGCTGCAGTAGCCGACGGCCTCGCAGGTGCCACCGGGGCACTGCGCCGCGTCCTCGCACGTGAACGCACCGGGACTGCAGCCCGCGAGCGCTACGATCAGCGCGACAGCGCTGCGCGACAGCAAGCCCATCGTCGACCAGGGTAGCAGAACCCCGGGCATGAACGGGCGGCTGGACCGGAGCCGTGGCGGGGTGTGTGCGGCGCTCACCGACGGCGGTCGATCGACGGCTGCCCGTGGTCGGATACCATCGCCCTCGCTTGGCGCTGCACACGGACATCCGCGATCGCTTCCAGCTGGTGCTCGAACGGTTCCTCATGCGCGGACCGCTGTACCGGCTGCTGTTCGTCGTCGGCATCGTGGTGGGGGTCTCGGTGGTGGGCGGCTTGATGGTGCTCGGCACCGGTCAGTTCGACGACCCGCTCGACGCGGTGTGGTGGGCGTTCCTGCGCCTGTCCGATCCCGGCTACCTCGGCGACGACGAAGGCGTGTGGACCCGCGTGGTCTCGACCGGCCTCACCGTCGCGGGCTACGTGCTGTTCCTCGGGGCCATGATCGCGATCATGACGCAGTGGCTGAACGGCGCCCTGCGTCGGCTCGAGATCGGGCTGACGCCGGTGTCGAACCACGACCACTTCGTGATCATGGGTTGGACCACCCGCACCGCGACGCTGGTGCAGGAGCTGCTGATGTCCGACGACCGCGTGCAGCTGTTCCTGCGCCTACGGGGCGCGCGGATGCTGAACGTCGTGGTGATGGCCGAACAGGTCGACGGCGAGGTGCAGCAGGACCTGCGCGAGCGCGTCGGTGCGGCCTATCGCGCGTCGAGCGTCATCCTGCGCTCGGGCTCACCGCTGCGGCTCGAACACCTGCGACGGGTCGCAACGCTCGAGGCCTCGGCGGTCCTGCTGCCGGCGCCGGAGAGCGGCCACGCCGGCGCTGGCCCCGACACGCAGACCATCAAGACCCTGCTGTCGCTCTCGGCCTTCACGCAGGAGCACGACATCACGCGCGCGCCGCTGGTGGTCGCCGAGCTACTCGACGCGCGCAAGATGGTGACCGCACGACGGGCGTATCGCGGTCCGCTCGAGATCATCGCGAGCAACCGCGTGATCTCGAGCCTGATGTGCCAGACCATGCGCCACCCCGGGCTCTCGCACGCGTTCTCCGGGCTGCTGCGCCACGGCGACGGCAGCGAGATCTACGCCCGCGAGTGCCCGCAGTTCGAGGGCATGCGCTTCGGTGACCTCGCCGGTGCGTTCCCGGAGGCGGTGCTGCTCGGCGTCGTTCGACGCGAGCACGACGCCGACCGCTCGCTGCTCAATCCCAGCGACGACCTGGTGGTGCGCGCCGACGATCGCTTCGTCTTGGTCGCCGAGGACTTCGGCGCGACCAGACCTCCGGCGCGCTTCCACCCTGCCAGCTCCGATCGCGGCCAGGGCATCCCTGCCGCACCGGCGCTCAAGGCCCACCGACGCATCCTCGTGCTGGGCTGGAACCACCACGTGCCCGACATCCTCGGCGAGCTCGACAGCTATCAGGTCGAACGATTCGAGCTCGTGATCGCCGCGATGGTGCCGCTCGACGTGCGGCTGCGTCACCTCGAGAACCACGAGGTCGTGTGCCACCGCGTCGCGGTCGAGCACCACGAGATCGACTACACCGTGCCCGGGCAGCTGCGCCGGCTCGACCCTGCGAGCTTCGACAACGTCGTGCTGGTGGCGAACGACTGGGCCGAGACCGAGGAGGCTGACGCCCGCACCATCCTCGGCCACCTGTTGCTGCGCGAGATCATCGAGGACGAGCCGACCCCACCGCACGTGCTGGTCGAGCTCAACGACCCCGGCAACCTGTCGCTGTTCCAGCGCGGCACCTCCGAGGTCATCATCCCTCCGACGATCCTCAGCCACATCATGGCTCAGGTCGCGCTGCGCCGAGAGCTGCGGGTGGTGTTCGACGATCTCTTCGGGCCGGAAGGCTCGGAGGTGTTCTTCCGTCCGGCCGCGGAGTACGGCCTGGTCGGCCGCGAAGTCGACTTCGCCCAGATCCACCAGGCCGTCGCACGGCGCAACGAGACCGCGCTGGGCCTGCGCCTGCGCGGGCGCGGGGACGCAGTCGACGACGAGGTGCTGATCAATCCACCCCGCGACCGTCGCTGGCCCCTGCGGGAAGGCGACGACCTGGTGGTGCTCGCGACCTACGCGTGCTGACGTCCGCGTGGGCGCACGCGACGTGCACCGCCTGCGTCACACCACGCGCTGCACACCGTCGATCACCGCCGCACGCGGGAGCGGCTCGGGCCGCAGGCCGGCGACGTCGCGTCCGCACGCGCGGCACGACGCCGGCGCGCCAGCGCGCCGATGGGTCTCGGAGATCAGACACACACCGCCGAACAGCAGCAGCGGCACCAAGCCGACGATGAACGGCCCGACCAACGAGGCGCCGAGCACCGAGACGAAGGCGTAGCCCCACGCGCACACCTGCGCGAGCCGCCACAGCGGATGGGGACGACCGACGGCGAGCGCATCACAGTGGGGGCAACGCAGCAGTGTCATGACCTCGAACCTCCGAAGCGGTCGCCGCCCGGCGACCTCGGACGGACAACGGAGACTATCGATCGATAGTTTCATGGCCTATCGAGCGATAGGTCACCGGCAGGGGTCATCGCGCGGCGCTTGGAATTCCGGTAACTTGCAGCCGATGGCGCGCGCCCCCCGGACCGCCCGACGCGGCAGCGGACGCCCCGCGACACCGGTCGACCGACGTCGTGAGGTGCTCGAGGCTGCGCTCGAGCTGATCGCCGAGCGCGGCTACGCGGGGGCCTCGCTGCGGGTGCTCGCGCAGCGCGTGGGCATGCAGCAGCCCAGCCTCTATCACTACTTTCGGACCAAGGAGGAGCTCATCGAGCAGATCCTCGCGACCTTCTCGGCCGACATGCTCGCGATTGGTGGCGCCGCGCCACCAAGCACGCTCGACGAGGTTCCGCAGTGGATCCGTGACCGCGTCATCGCGCTGTACGAGACCCGCACGCATCCGCTGTTCGTGCGAGTGATGTTCCAGGTCTCGCGCCTGCACCCGCGCTACGGCAGGCTCATGCGCGAGTTCTTCGTCGACCGCGTCGACGAGGCCATGCGCGCGTTCGCGATGCCATTCGTCGAACGCGGCGAGATCGACGAGGACAGCGTGGTGTTCGCCGGGCGCCTGGCCGTCAACGCGCTGGGCCTGCGCCTGATGGAGGAGCGGGTGTTGTTCGACGATCGTCCGCTGTCGCCCTCGGTCTACGCCTACGCCGATTTCGTGGTCGAGGCGATGCGCGCGTTGCTGCGACAGTTCGCCCGTCCGCCGGCACGCCCACGCGCGAGCCGAACCCGACGCCGCTGACGCGCGCGATGGGCCAGTCGCTCCACCCTCGTTCAGCGCGCGCGCGGCCGCGTCACGATCGCGAGCACCAGCGACGCGGCCAACACGACATCGACCGCGCGCCCGAGGCTGACGCCGGCCAGCGCCTGTAGCCGACACCACGCCGCGACGCCGGCGACGACGATCGCGCCCCAGCGCATGGTCGCGAGCGCCGTGAGCCGCTTTCCGCCCGGCGCGGCCATGCCCGAGCGCACGTAGACCACCGCGCCGACCACCGCGAAGCCGAGCAGCGGCAGCGCGGCAACGGCCTGTCCGTGGCGCCACACCACGAACGCGACCAACAGCAGCTGCCCGTGCATGAGCCCGATCGGGCCGCGCAGCACGTCGCGCGCGGCGTCGTGCAGTCGCGGCCACGCCACGCCCAGCACCGCGAGTCCGAACAGGAACGGGGAGCCGAACCCCGACAGCATCAGCACGCCCTGCAGCAGGCCCCGCTGGAACTCCGCGATCAATAGCGCGACGAAGCTGCGGCCGTCGGGCGTGATCGGCAGCGCGGCGGCGATGACGATCGCCAGCCCGCACGCATGCGCAAGCCATGGGATCGTCGTTGGCGTCGCGGCGACGGGCTCGGCGGTGGCGTTCTCCGGTGAATCCGACACCACCGCATCATCGCACGACGCCCGCCTGCTACGATGGCCGGGTGCGACCGCCGCTCCCTGGCACGCGGGCCTGCTCGCCCGCGCGGACCACGACGCCCCTGCGGCGCGCGAGCGCGGTCGCCATGATGACGCTGCTCGGCTGCGCGGGCGCCGAGGTCGGAGGTGGCAGCGGCGGACCCGGCAGCCTCGGCGGCAGTGGTGGCACGCAGGGCACCGCGACCGACGCGAGCGGTGGCGGCACCACCAGCGACGGCAGCGGCGAAGCCGAGAGCTCGACGAGCGCGCTCGGCAGCGACAGTGGCGACACCGGCCCCTGCAACGAGACGGTTTGGTACCTCGATGCCGACGGCGACGGTCGCGGTACCGCGACCACGACGGTGATGGCCTGCGATCCACCCGCGGGCTACGTGCCGTTCGGCGACGACTGCGACGACGCCTCGGCGGCGCGACACCCCGGCGCGACCGAGCTCTGCGACGGCGCCGACGACGACTGCGACGGACTCGTCGACGAGGCCTCGACGATGAACGCCGAGTGCAACGGGTGCGCGCTGTTCGAGGCCGACGGGCGTGCGTACGCGTTCTGTTCCGCGGGCGCGACGTGGGACGGCGCGCGGGTGGCCTGCGCTGCGTTCGCGGGCGACCTGCTGCGCTTCGACGACGCTGCCGAGTCGGCCAGCGTGATCGCCTTCGCCGAGCCACCACCGGTGCCGGCCGGCGGATGGTTCATCGGCTTGAGCGACAGTGCCAACGAGGGCGCGTTCGTGTGGATCGACGGCGCCGGCCTCGACTTCACGTCGTGGAACGCCGGCGAACCCAACGACGCCGGCGGTGCGGAAGACTGCGTCGAGATCGACCCCACGGTCGGCATCTGGAACGACGTGCCCTGCGACACCCCGCGGGCATTCGTGTGCGAGTCACCAGCGCCGTGACCCGGCCGCGCGGTGCGACGGACAAGGGGCCGGTAACCACGGGCACCTTTTCAGGGGGTCCTGAAAAAAATCTTGGACCCGCCGGAAATGCTCCGTTTGTCGGGGTCCAATCTCTGACCCCTTCCCTCTTCGTAGGGTCGGGAGCCCGGCCGACCGGGGTGGATGCGGAAGGGGGGATCCCCGGTCGGCCAGGCCACACGCGACGACACCCGTATAGCAAACGCCAGTCGCATGCGGTAGAGCTGCGCGGGCGTGGGCCAGGGTGACGAGCCGCGCTTTGGCGTGTGGGTCGCTCGCACGCCGCCGCGAACGAGGTTCGGCGGACGCGCGTCCGCCCGCGCATCGCATGCGGCAAGCGCGGGCGCCGAGCCGCATGCGCGGGTCGCCCACCACGGCAATCGGGCTCGACCCGGCGGCTCGCCAGGCGTCGGTGGCCGCAGCGTCGACGCTGCAAACGAGAGCGGCGCTACACGTTCGGCCGCCGTGATCCGCCGATGATCGTCGCGTTCGCAGTGCTCGCGATGCTCGCCGCGCCCGCCGTCGACGGCGGCGCGCCGCTGCAGCCGCCACCACGTAGCTACCGCGCGGTGCGGACGATCGATCCGATGGTGATCGACGGTCGCGACACCGAGCACACGTGGGCACTCGCCGAGCCCGACGATCGCTTCGGCGAGCGACAGCCCGAGCTCGGCGCGACCCCGCCGGTGCGCACGGTGTTGAAGGTCGCCTACGACGATCTCGCGCTCTACGTGCTGCTGGCGTGCGAGAGCAAACCAGGCGACATCATCGTCCGCACGCTGCGACGCGACAACCCGGGGATCTTCTCCGACGACACCGTCTACGTGAAGCTCGATCCGACCCACGATCGGCGCACGGGATACAGCTTTGGGGTCAACGCCGACGGCGCGCAGATCGACGCGCTCGGGCTCGAGGACGGCCGCGACTTCATCACGCAGTGGGACTCGGTGTGGACCGCCGAGGTCGAGCGCCGCGACGACGGCTACACCGTCGAGTTCCGCATTCCGTTCGCCATCCTCGGCCTCAAGCGCACGAGCGAGCGCGTGATGGGACTCGAGATCTCGCGCGACCACCCCAGCCGCAACGCGACCTACGACTGGCGCGTGATCGTGCCGCCACGCAGCCCCATGGCCGCCAGCCAGTTCGGCACGCTCGAGGGCCTGCGCGACATCGCGGGCCAACGCGCGATCGAGTTCACGCCGTACGCCGCGTTGCGCACCAACTTCAGGCCCGAGTTCACCGCCGACCCCGCGCGGCGCCCCAACGTCGCCAGCGGCGGTGACGTGCGCGCACAGATCGGCGCGGGCTCCTACGCCGAGGCCTCGCTGCTCACCGACTTCGCGCAGGTCGAGGCCGACGAGGTCCAGGTCGCGCGTGACCGCTTCCCGCTGTTCTTCCCCGAGCGCCGGCCGTTCTTCATCAACGGCCTCGAGGTGTTCAACTTCGGGCGCGCCAGCGAGGCGCAGCTGTTCTTCTCGCGCAAGGTCGGCCTGGTCGACGGCCGCCCGGTACCGCTGCTCGGGGGCGCCAAGGTCTACGGTCGCAGCGCGTTGGTCTCGTACGGCCTGCTGCACGTGCAGACGCTGGGCTCGCCCTCGGAGCCCGATCGCGGGCTCGCGGCGGCCGACCCGACCAACGTCTCGGTGGCGCGCATTCGCCTGCAGGCGACCCGCATCTTCAACGTCGGCATGATGTTGCTGGGCGAGCACCGCTTCGGCCGCCCCCACTCGGACGACGCCGCCGGTGGTCTCGACGCGCAGATCATCAGTCGCGATGGTCGCATCGCGTGGAGCAGCTTCGCGGCCGCGACCTGGGCGCAGCGGCCGGGCGCGCCCGCGGCGATCGCCGACGACGGCAGCGTCACGCCCGCCGGCGCAGCCAGCTCGGCGATCGGACCGAGCGCCTACTCGCTGCTGGAGTATCGCGGCCTGTTCGTGCGCCCGTCGCTGCTGTGGCTGTGGAGTGACCGCGACTTCTCGCCGGTGATGGGCTTCTACCGGCGACCGGGTTCGTCGCGGCAGCAGGCCGCGGTGGAGTTCGCCCCGCGGCCACGCGCATTGGGCCTGCGCGAGGTCGTGTTCGGTCCCAGCTACAGCGTCGAGGCCACGCCGGACTACGGCCAGCGCCTGGGCCAGGAGGCCAGCAGCCGCGTGGCGCTCAATT
The DNA here is from genome assembly GCA_016709225.1 of Deltaproteobacteria bacterium. NCBI lineage: Bacteria > Pseudomonadati > Myxococcota > Myxococcia > Deltaproteobacteria bacterium. Next base: position 543,190 of record JADJEE010000012.1, read on the forward strand.
GGCGCAATGGCGCCAACGTGGAGTACCGCGTCACGCACTTCATCGATCGCGTGCAGCAGCCCTTCACGTTGTACGAGCACGACGTCGACGCCAGGAGCTACAGCGGCTTCCGTCAGCGCGTCGGCTTTGGCACGCCCGAGCGCCGCGCGCTGGGCCTCGAGGGCAGCTACGAGGCGTTCTCGCTGTTCGGCGGCTTCGCGCACCAACCCAGCGCGACGATCACCGCCCGCCTGGGCAAGCACTTCACGTTCGCCGCGACCTACGTGCACCTCATCGGTCACCTGGCGTCGTCACGGGACGCCTTCAACTTCGGCTTCGCCAACGGCAACCTCGACATCGCGATCACGCGCAATCTGGCGTTCGACACCCTCGGGCGCCTCGATCTGTCGCCGGGTCGACAACGCTTCGGCCTGCAGTCGCGGCTGCGCTGGCGCTTCGCGCCCGGCAGCGACGTCTACGTGGTGTACCGCTACGATCAACCGTTCGGGCCGGGGGATGCCAGCAGCACCGCGGTGCGTGAGCCGTTCCACGAGCTCACGCTCAAGTTCACCTACTACCTGCGCACCTTCATCAACCGCTGATGAGTCGCAGCTCGCGGGTCGGTCGCTTGGGGTGACCGAACAGGTAGCCCTGCAGCAGATCGCAGCCAAAATCGGTCATCGCGCGGGCCTGCTCGTCGGTCTCGATGCCCTCTGCGACCGTGAGAATGCCGAGATCGCGACAGACCTCCGCGACGGCCGCGACCAGTCGTGCCCGCACACCGCCGCGCACGACCTCGCGGCACAGCGCCATGTCGAACTTCACGATGTCGGGCGACAGCTCCGCGAACGCGTTGAGCCCGTTGTAGCCCGCGCCGAGATCGTCGATGGCGACACGGAAGCCGTGCGCGCGCAGGCTCGCGATGCGGGCCGCGAGCCGTTCGTCGCCGGTGATGGTCTCGCGCTCGATCAGCTCCAGCACCACCCGAGGGGCGTGGGCGACCAGCGGGTTGCGCTCGTCGTAGAACTCGTCGTCGTCGAGCGCGCGCGGGTGGGTGTTCACGAACAGCGGGATCTCGGGTGGGAGGGTGCGCAGCAGCTCCCCGACGCGCGTCCGCAGCACCCGCTCGACCGCGACCACGGCATCTTGCTCCTCGGCGAGATCGAACAGCGCCATCGGGCCGCCGATGCCGGGGTGGTCGCAGCGCGCGAGCGCCTCGTAGGCGTACAGCGCCCCGCCGTGGGCGTGCACGATGGGCTGGATCGCGATCCACAGCTTGGGCAGCGCCTCGGCCAACAGCGCGGCGCGGGCCTGGTTGGCCTTGCGTGCGTCGTGGAAGCCACGCTCGAGCTCGCGTCGCTGCTCGCGGGCGGCGAGCGCCTCGGTGATGCACGACGCGAGATCCTGCGGCGGGCACGGCTTGGTGAGAAAGCGGAACACCCGCGCCTCGTTGATGGCACGCAACGCCGCATCGACGTCGGCCTGCCCCGACAACAGCACGCGGCAGACCTCCGGGTGCAGCTGACGCACGACCGTGAGCAGCTCCGCACCGCCCATGCCGGGCATCTTCTCGTCCGAGACCACCACGTCGATGCTGCGCTCGCGCAGGATCGCGAGCGCGGCGGTCGCCGAGGGTGCAGTCAGCACCTCGAGCGGCTCGCGCCACAGTCCGCGCCGGACGTTGGCCAGCACGCTGGGGTCGTCGTCGACGAACAGCACCGACGGCCGGGGGTTGATCGCCAGCACCTCCATCACACGCCTCCCACTGCTTGCTTCGGTGCCTTGCCCGCGTTGGCGAGCACGAGCGACACGATTTCACCGCGCTCGCGACGGTCGCCACGCTCGGCCCACTCGGTGAGCGCGCCCGCGTACGCGCGCTCTGCCAGGCGAAGCGCGTCGATGCCGTCGATGTAGCCCGAGGGGCACACGGGGTCGTCGTGGTGCGCGGCGACGATCTCGACCGTGGCCTGCGGCAGCCCCCACAGCGACAGCAGGAAGCCGCCGCACTGGGCATGATTGCCGCCGAATCGCAGCGACTCGCTGGCCGCGAGCGCGCACTCGTCGACACCGTGCTCGGCACTGGTGGCGGCATACTCGTGCGGCGCAACCCGGGCGAAGCCGACGCGACCGATGTCGTGCAGGAGCGCGGCGGCGCGAACATCTGCACGGGCGTCGGGCGCCACGAGGGTCGCCGCGAGCTCGCCCACCGCCATGCCGTGCTCGCCGATGTCGCCGATGCCGGCGCCACGCTCACTCATCACGCCCAGCAGTAGCACCGCGGCGCGGACGTTCTCGAAGCCGAGCTGGCCACACGCACGATCGAGGCTGGTGACCGGTCGGGGCGCGCCGAACCACGAAGAGTTTGCGAGCTTGAGCAGGCGCGCGGTGATCCCGATGTCGCGCTGAATGATCTCGACCAGGTTCCTGCGTGACGGATCGCGTGCGGAGAGCTCGCGTAGGGCCTCCGCGTGCACCGCCGGCATCGCGCTCGGCTCGCTGAGTGAGCGCAGCGCGGCCGCGAACGCGTTGTGGCAGCCGCCGCCGGCAGCCAGGCACTCCGAGATGTGCTCGGCGAGCCGGTCCGGCGTCACCGGCTTGCTCACGAATCGATGGGCGAAGGTCAGTGCGTCGATACACTGCTTCACCTCGCAGGTGCCCGAGAATGCTGCACGCACCACCACCGGATGGTTGTCGCGCAGGTACGCCAGCAGCGAGACCCCGTCGACGTCGGGCAGCGAGAGGTCGATCAACGCGAGGTCGAACGACTGCGTCTCGAGCAATGTGCGCGCCTGCGCGGCCGAGGCCGCGAAGTGGCACTCGAAGCGTTCGCGGTAGCGTCGTAGCGCGCGGCGCAGGCCCTCCCGAACACCGTGATCGTCGTCGACGAACAGCACTTGCGGCTTCATGGCGACACTCCGCTGCGCTGCAGCGGCAGCGTCAGGCGCACGGTCGTGCCCGCGCCCGGCTCGCTGCAGAGAATGACCCGGCCCCCGTGTCGGTCCTCGATCGCGGCCCGCACCATCGCGAGCCCCTGACCGGTCCCGATCCCGACCGCCTTGGTGGTGAAGAACGGCTCGAAGACCCGCGACTGCACTGGCGCCGGGATGCCGACACCGTTGTCGCTGACCTCGATCTCGATCGCCGCCTCGCGCAGTCGCGACTGGATGCGAATGAGACCGTCGTCGGTGCCGACCTCCGCGATGGCATCGCGGGCGTTGACGATGAGGTTGACCAGTACCTTGCCGAGCTCGCTGGCCGAACACACCAGCGGCGGCAGTCGCTCGAGCTGGGTCTCGACCTTCGCGACGTGACGACACGCCGCACGGGTCATGCGGACCGCGGACTCGATGAGGCCGTTGACGTCGGCGGGCGCATCGGGCCGGTCGACCCCGTGCGTCAGCTCCTTCATCGTGCGGACGATCTCGGCGATGCGACCGGCGCCCTCGATGATGCTGTCGATCGCGGGCGGCAGCTCACGTCGGACGAAGCCGTCGTCGGCCCGCGCCGCCGCGGCGTCGAGCTGCGCCAACACCTCGCCGGGGTCGCCGCCGCGGCGCACCACGGTCGCGAGCTCCTGGTGGCACTGCAGCAGCCGCAACAGCTCGGTGACCGCATCGCGCGCGAAGTGGCCCGCGTCGCTGATGTACTGCGACGGCGAGTTGATCTCGTGCGCGACCCCGGCAGCGAGCCGTCCGACCACCTCGAAGTGCGCGGCCTGGTGGGCTCGCTTGAGCCGCTCGGAGTGATCGCGGGCGTCCATCGCGACCCACAGCGTGCGGGACGGATCGTCGAGGTCGGCGGTGCACGACGTCAGCACGTCGATCGGCGGGCCTTGATCGAGCAACAGCTCACCCGAGACGGTTCCGGCCTGCGCGTCGTCGTGGACCAGCAGGAGCGACTCGATCGCCCGCCCGATCAGCTCGCGACGGGGGTGGCCCAGCAGTGCACAGGCGCGCACGTTGACGTTGGTCACGACGCCGGCGTCGACCTGGAACACGGCACAGGGCATGGCGTCGTAGTCGAATGCGCTCACGGGGCTCGGGACCAGTGCGAGCGGTGGCGCAGCAGGGTGTTGCAGGCTCGCGCGACGCATCCCATCGGTCACATCGCGCGGGTCGGTGCCGCGCTTGAGCACGCGTTCGGCCCGCGCGAGGGGCCGCGGCGGCGTGCCGGTGCGGTGCGGGTCGCAGGCTCCGCCGCCGATGGCCCCTTTTGGTGCGACGCGCAGCGCGGCCGCAGCGCGCTACGACGCGTCGCGGAAGCAGCGTGGCCGCGCGAGCAGGTCGTCGGCATCGGCCGATGCACACCACTGTCGCCACGCCTCGCGATCGGCGCCTCGCCAGCGCATGGCCTCGAGGTCCTCCACCAGTGGCACGTCGTGCACCAGCGTCGCGAGCTGCTTGTAGAGCGCGACGTCTGCTCGTCGGGCCGCGAGCTCCGCCGCGAGGCGCTCGGCCCCGCGCACCTTCACCGTCCACGCGCGCGGATCGTCGGGGATCGCCTCGACGTGACGGTAGTGCCCGAGCAGCGCGGCGCTGCTCTTCTCACCGAACCCTGGGACGCCGGGGATGCCATCGGCGCTGTCGCCGACCAACGCCAGCAGGTCCGCGATGCTCTCGGGCCCCACGCCACGGCGCGCCCGCAGACCGGCCTCGTCGGTGAGCTTCTTGCGGATGCGATCGATCTGCACCACCTGCTCGCCGCGTAGACACTGACCGAGGTCCTTGTCCGGCGAGAGGATGCGAACCTGCTCGACCTGCTCGCAGCGGCCTGGGGCGAACCGTGAGGCCGCGGTGGCCAAGGCGTCGTCGGCCTCCCACCGATCCATCGACCACGTCACCAGGCCCAGCGCCCGCGCGACCGTCTCCGCTTCGTCGAACTGCGCCAACAGCTCGGGTGGCACGCCGTCCTCGGTCTTGTAGCCGGCGAACAGGTCGTTGCGGAACGAGCGGATGGGGTTGTCGAACGCGATGCCGACGTGGGTCGGTCGCTCGTCGGCGTCGTCGAGCAACGCGAGCATGTTGAGCGCGAGCCCGTGGCACGCCGTCAGCGGCCGACCGTCGCGGCCGACGTGGGGTGGCCGCGGCGTGAAGTGGGCGCGGAAGAGCTCGAAGGTGCCGTCGACGAGGTGGACGCGCATGGTCGCGCGAGAGCTTGTCGCGGATCGCCCACGGGTGCGACATCGAATCGGGCCGAGCGGCGCTATCCTCCGTATGGAGCTGCAAGCGCCCGTGGCCGACCCGCACCAAGATCCGACCGACCGACCGCCGGGTGCGCTCACGGCGACCATGGCGGTCCCCGTCGGTGAGTTGGGCGAGACCGGCCCGATGGCGTCACGGCCCCATCGCGCGGCACTGCCCCACGACCTCGCGGCGCCGACGCTCCCCTACGGTGGCGATCCCGACCCACTGCAGAAGCCACCACCGGCCGCTTCACTGGGCGACGACGGCGGCGGCGACACGCTCATCTCCGATCGCGACCTCGCGCTCGAGCGACAGGAGCACGCCGCCGCGGTGGCGCGCATGCGACGGCTCATGCCGATCGCGTGCGTGCTGTGGCTCGGCTTCGGCTTCGTCGACTGGGTGCTGGCGACGTTCATCGCACCGGCACCGCTGGCGAGCTACCTCGTGCTGCGACTGTTCGGCCTGGTGCCGCTGGTCGGTTGCATGCTGTGGCTGCGGCTCGCGCCCGCACCGGGCCCGACCGGGTTGCGCGTGCTCGACGGCGTGATGACGGCGAGCGTGTCGGCAGTGCTCACGGACATGTGCCTGCTCTCGGGCGGCCTCACCAGCCCCTACGCGGCCTACATCGCACTGGTGCTGGTCGGTCGCGCCGCCGTGCTCCCCAATCACTGGCGCATCGGCGCGGTGCAGCTCGCGGTGCCGGTGCTCGTGCATCCGCTGGTGTTCCTGGCCTCGGCGCCATTCTCACCCGAGCTCGCGGCGCAGCTGCACGACGGCCACGCCATCGCGGTGTCGTTCTTCTACCTCATGCTGCTGTTCGGCGCGTGGGCGCTGCTGGTGATCGGCGGTCACAACGTGTGGGCGCTGCGTCGGCAGCTGTTCCGTTCGCGCAGCATCGGCCGCTACCGACTCGAGCGTCGCATCGGCCGCGGTGGCATGGGTGAGGTGTGGATCGCGTTCCACGAGCAGCTGCGCCGCGACGTCGCACTCAAGATCCTGCGCCCCGAGTACGGCACCGATCCCATCGCCGTGCAACGCTTCGAGCGCGAGGTGATGACCACGGCTGCGCTGACGCACCCCAACACCGTGCGCATCTACGACCACGGCACCACCGACGACGGCCTCTGGTACTACGCGATGGAGCTGCTCGAGGGCGACGACCTGTCCTCGATCGTGCGGCGACACGGGCCACTGACGCCGGCCCGTGCGATCCACCTCGCGCTGCAGGCCGCGCGTGCGCTGGGTGAGGCCCACGCCGCCGGCATCGTGCACCGCGACATCAAGCCCGAGAACCTCTTCGTGGCACGTCTCGGCGGGGAGTCCGATGTCGTCAAGCTGCTCGACTTCGGCATCGCCCGCACCGCCAGCGTGCGGGACTCTCGACTCACCACCACCGGCTGGGTCGCGGGCACGCCGGCCTACCTCTCGCCGGAGGCCGCCAAGGGTGAGCCCGCCGGCGCGCCCGCGGACGTCTACGGCGTGGGCATGGCGCTGTTCTGGGCGCTGACCGGCACGGTGCCGTTCGGCGGCGACTCGCCGATCGAGGTGCTGGCGCGACAGGTCAACGATCCCGTGCCCTCGCCGTCGCTGCGACGCGGCGAGGCGCTGCCGCCGGAGCTCGAGGCGCTGGTCCTGCGCACGCTGGCCAAGGATCCCCAGCAACGCTTCGAGGACGGCACCGCGCTCGCGCAGGCACTGCAGGAGCTCGCCCGCATGCTGCCGTGGCGTCCCCACCACGCGACCGTGCGCGCACCGGCCCTGGCGCCGCAGGCCCCGGCACCGCGATCATGAGCGAGCTCGACGACGTCCTGGACGCGGGGCTCGACGCGCTGAGCTTCGACCCGGCGGTGCAGCGCAGCGTGATCGCGGACGGTGAGCGGTGGTCGGCGCCGGCGGCACCTGGTCACCAGCCGTTGCCGATCACGATCCGCCGGCACACCGATGCGATCACGGTCGAGCTCGCGACGTGGTCGCAGCCGTTCGCGCGCGACGACGACGACATCGCGTCGGCACTCGACCTGCTGGCAGCGGCGCTGTTCGGTCGCGTGCGCGTGCAGCCGTGGCGGCGCGCCGACGGCGAGCCGCTGGGCCTCGAGATCGCGTTCCTCGTCGGCGATCGCTTCGTGACGTTCGCGGGTACCGCACCACGCCGCTGGCCGTGGCGCGCCGCACCCGTCGCCGCGCCACCGCTGCGCAATGCGGCCACCATCGGGCCCGGCGTCACGCTCGAGCCCGCGGGCCGACTACCGCGCGCGCCGTGGTGCGGCACCCTGGCCGATGCGAGCCCGCGCGGCCCCGGCGAGCTCGCAATCGATGGCGAGCTCGACCTGCACAACTTCCATCCCCGCGAGGTCGACCCGTTGGTGCGGGCCTACATCGACGAGTGCCTCGCCCGCGGTGTGTTCGAGCTGCGGATCGTCCACGGCAAGGGCATCGGTGCGCTGCGTAGCACCGTCGCAGCGATCCTCGCGCGCCACCCCGCGGTGCTCCACCACCGCCTCGGCGGACATGGCGAGGGCAGCTGGGGCGCGACCGTGGTCACGCTGCGTCGACGCCCACCTCAGCGCGACGGCGCGTAGCGAGCGACCCAGAGGTCGGTGCCGTCGAACGCGTGCGGGGTGTGATCGCCCGCCACGGCGACCGCACCCGCGGGCCCGGCTGCGACCGCGCTCGCGGCCCCCGTGACGCCGCCGTCGAACACCAGCTGCGTCCACAGCAGCCCACCGGCGTCGGCATCGATGCCGAACATCACCGGCGTCTCGCCCGAGGTACCGGTCGACTGCAGGCCACCGACCAGCACCACCAGGCCATCATCGGTCGCCGCCACCGCAGCGCCGTCGCCCTCGCTCCCAGCATACACGCCGCTCCACAGCGCACTGCCATCGGCGCCGCCGAGGCGACGCACGTAGGCGTGCGTGTTGGAGCCGGCGACCAGCACGTCGCCGTCGGGGGTGAACGCGACCGCGCTCGCGACGTCGTCGGCATCCGCGATCGCGTCGAAGGTCTGCTCCCAACGCTGGGTGCCGTCGGACTCGAGCACGCGGACCCAGTTGTCGTCGTCGGTGATTCCCGACAGTGCCCACTCGCCCGCCGGCCCCGCGGCCACGCCCGCGACGAACGCGAAGTCGCTCGGGCCCGAGACCACGGCGCCGTTCCACTGCTCGGCACCGTCGGCGAGATCGAGCGCGCTGTACCAACCCGAGGCGGGCACGTCGTCCGCGGCGAACTCGTAGCCCGCGACCAACACGGTCTGGCCGGCGCATGCGACCCCGTACACGCCGTCGTCGAAGCCGCCTGCGCCTTGGTGCATGGCGGTCCATCCCGGGGTGCCGTCGGCCTCGAAGCTGAGCACGAGCGCGTCGCTGCCCTGCCCCAGCACCGGCGCCTCGCCGCCGACGATGATGCGCCCGTCTTCGCACACGGCGACCGCGTACGCGCGATCGAAGCTGGAGCTGACGCCGCTGTCGAAGCCCGTGGTCCACAGCACCGTGCCGCTCGGATCGTACTTGCGGACCCACACGTCGAAGCCATTGCCCTCGACGTCGTCGATGCGTCCGACCGCGACGACGTTGCCGTCGGCGTCGAGTGCCACGCCGCGGGCCTCGTCGTCGCCGCCGTCCGCGGTGCCGAGCACGTCGATCCAGCCGCGTACCAGCCCCGCACGACAGCCCGCGGTGCAGTGATCCGCGGCGACGTCGCCCACGTCGCACTGCTCGCCCAGCGAGGTCTGCAGCAGGCCGTCGCCGCAGCGCGGCAGCTGGCACAGGTCGGTGCAGCCGTCGTCGGGATCGCCGTCCTTGCCGTCGTCGCAGTCTTCGCCCAGCTCGAGGATCCCGTTGCCGCACTCGCCTTGCGGCGGTGCGATCCCACTGCTGTCGCCGCTGGACGCGGTCGCGTCGCCGCTGCTGCTGCCGACCTCGCCGGAGCTCGAGCCATCGCCAGTGGTGTTGCCGGTGCTCGCATCGGCGCTCGCGGTGGCCGCGACATCGTCGCCGCCGCAGCCCAAAAGCGTCGCGGTCAGGACCAGCGCGCGCCGTCGCAGTCGTTCAGATCGCACAGTCATCGGCATCGCTTCCCACCGGGCAGGTGATGGGTTCGTCGCAGGTCCCATCCTGCACCGTCTCGCACACGCCGCAGTCGTAGTCGTCGCTGCCTACCGGGCAGGTGCCGGGTTCGTCGCAGGTCCCATCCTGCACCGTCTCGCACACGCCGCAGTCGTAGTCGTCGCTGCCTACCGGGCAGGTGCCGGGTTCGTCGCAGGTCCCATCCTGCACCGTCTCGCACACGCCGCAGTCGTAGTCGTCGCTGCCTGCCGGGCAGGTGCCGGGTTCGTCGCAGGTCCCGTCGTTCAGGTGGATGCAGTAGCCGCAGTCGAAGAAGTCGCTGCCGTTGGGACAGGCGCCGCCGCGCGCCATCTCTTCGCACGTCCCGTCCTCGGGCGTCGCGCAGCAGTCCAGGGGATCGGTGTCGGGCGGGCAGCCCCTGACCCTGGGGCTCGTTGCACACGCCGTTGCTCTGGAACGGGCAGCGTCCGCAATCGTAGTCGTCGCTGCCGGGCGGGCACGCGCCACCCTCGTCGCAGACCCCGTCCGAGAAATAGCAGCAGTCGTAGGCGTCGGTCCCGACCGGACACCGACCGGTGCCGACCGGCTCGTCGCAGACGCCGTCACCCGCGGTCTCGCAGGTCGGCAGCATGCCCTGGCAGGTGCCATCGCGGCACTGCAACCCGACCGCGCACAGCTGCGAGTCGGTGCACGCGCAGTCGAGCGTACCGATCGGACACTGCACGCACACGTCATCGATGCACTCGCCACCATCGAGGCACGTGCCGCCATCGCAGGGGCACCCCCACGCGCCGATCGGGCACGACGCGGCGGTGGTGCTGTCCTGCGCGCCGGACTCACTCGCTGCCGTCGTCGATGTGGCCGTGCTGGCATCCGCGCTGCTCGACGAACTCGAGCTGCCCATCGTCGCGACGCCGCCGGCATCCCCACCGCACGACATGGCGATCATCGCCAACGACAGCAACCAGGTGGCGACGGTGGCCACGACCCCCGCGCCTCGACATCGCGAGGATCGATCACATCCCAGCATCATCGGGTTGGACAATCATGATCGCTGGTGCCACGCTCGTCCAGTCTCGCGAGCTCCGATGATGGCGACCTCCGTCCCCCCGCGCACCGTCAGGTCGGCCATCGTCGCAGCCGTGCTCGCGACCACGACGGTCGGCACGACGGCTGAGGCGGCGTCCGCATCGACACGGGAACCTCGGCCCGGTCAGCGCGTGGAAGACCCCGCGCGTCCCCTTCGCGCCGCGAATGCGCGGCTCGAGGGGCGCGGCAGCGTGGGGCGCCGCATCCTCTACCTCGCCTTCGATGGCATCGACGTCAATTGGTGCGGCGACGGCGAGGACGATCCCCACGACAACTGCTCGACGGTGATGCAGGGTGCCGTGCTGCCGTACCGCGGCGGCGCAGCCGAGCGCGCGGCGGTAGTGCAGACGGTCGCCGCCGATCTCATCGATTTCGACGTCGTCGTCACCACCGAACGTCCCGACGAGACGATCGACTACGACATGGAGGCGATCGGCCAGTGGTCACCGCCGGCTGGGGGTTTCCTCGGGATCGCGCCGAAGATCGATTGCTTCGACGGCGACGGCGGCGATCTCAGCTTCACGCTCGATCCGCCCGAGCTGCAGCCGGCCGACGTCGCCAAGGTCGTGCTGCAGGAGCTCGCCCACACCTGGGGCCTCGAGCACGTCGACTCGACCGGCGACATCCTCTACCCCACCGTCGGCAACGCGCCCGATCCGAAGTTCGAGGATCAGTGCAGTCCGATCGTCTACGAGCCCAACCTCTGCCCGCTGCAGCACCTCGAGTTCTGCGACGACGGCGAGCAGAACAGCTACCGCGAGATGCTGGCCCTGTTCGGTCCGCGCCAGCCCGACGACACCGCGCCGAGCCTCGCGATCGTGAGCCCGAGCGACGGCGCGCGCGTACCCAACACCTTCACGCTCGTGCTCGAGCTGCACGACGACATCGCGCCACAGAACTTCCCGACCTCGATCGCGTTCGTCGACGGCTTCGAGAGCTCGGTCGAGCTCGCGGGCCCGGGGGTCTTCCCCATCGCGCTCAACGACGTGCCCGACGGCGAGTGGACCATCGACATCCAGACCCAGGACGGCGCCGGCAACCAGGCCCAGGGCAGCATCACGGTGATCGTCGGCGACGGCGAGCCGCCGGCGGCGGCCGACGACTCGGACTCGGGCGGTGAGACCACGGGCGACGCGGCAACGAGCGACGGCACCTCGGCGAGCGACTCGACCGGCGCCGCCGGCCCACGCGAGCTCGACGACGACGGCGGTTGCGGCTGCCGCAATGGCTCGCCCCTGCGCGGGTGGTCGAGCATGTGGCTGCTGCTGGCGCTGTTCGCCCGCCGTCGTCGGCACTGACCAGCGCGAGGGTCGCGTCGGGGGCACCGCGACCGCACGCCAGCAGGCCCACCGCGACCGGTCGACGCATCAGTACGGCACTGCATCGAACGCCACGCTCGCGGTGACCCCGAGCACGGTGGTGCCGCGCTTGGCGTCCATCACGATGCGCCAGGTCTCGGCGCCGGAGCGGTTGGGCTCGCGCTGCTGCGCGGTGCCTTCCACCAGGCTCAGGCGGCAGCGGGGCACGAACCCGTCCTCCCACACGCCGACGTACTTCGATCGCGTCTTCAGCACGAACTTGGTGGTACCCGCGGTCTGCAGGTACGCGTCCATCGTCAGGGTCGTCTGCGCGCAGGTCTGTTGGTTGGGGCTGTTCACGAGATCGGCGTGCAGCTTGTAGTACGGCGTGCTCCCGCCCAGACCGCTCTGCGGGCCGCGAGCATCGGCCGGCACGTGCAGCTTGGCGACGAAACGCTTGCAGTCGCGAAACGACGAGCCGTACGCCAGCCCGCTCGACGACACCATCGCCGACGCGTTGCCGGCCGTCAGCGTCGCCTCGCGATCGGGCGCGGCGACGAGGCAAGGATTCACCGTGGGTGGATCGTTCGCAGTCACCGGCGGATGGGCGGGTCCCACGGTCGGCGCCACGACGGCAAACGGCGCGGCGGTGGTGAAGGCGGTGGCGAGGACGAGGATCGAGGCAAGTGCTTGTGCTGGCATGGTGCGTTGGGGGGCTCCCTTCGGCCCTGACCTGTGGAGTGCGCTGGCACCTCGTGTGACATCGAAACTTCGAACACCCGCTGCGGCCACGAGGGGTCACGCACCGCGGTGGTAGGCTACGGCGGCACCATGGACACGGACTTCGATGCCATCGTCATCGGCGCGGGCCAGTCGGGCCCCTCGCTCGCCGTGCGGCTGGCCCACGCTGGGCACACCGTCGCCCTCGTCGAGCGTCGGGGCCTGGGCGGCACCTGTGTGAACGACGGCTGCATCCCGACCAAGACGCTCATCGCCAGTGCCCGCGTCGCATGGCTCGCCCGCGAGGCCGCACGCTTCGGGGTGACGACCGGCCCGGTGGTCGTCGACATGGCGCGGGTCAAGGCGCGCAAGGATGCGGTGGTGCAGCAGTCGCGCGACAGCCTGCGCGACTGGCTCGGCGGCACCAAGGGCCTCACCGTGGTCGAGGGCCATGCCCGCTTCGAGGACGCGCACACGATCCGCGTCGGCGAGGGCGTGCTGCGGGCGAAGCGATTCTTCGTGAACGTCGGCGGGCGGGCCATCGTGCCGGCGGCGCTGGCCGAGGTGCCATGCCTGACCAACCACTCGATGATGGATCTCGACCGGGTGCCCGAGCACCTGGTCATCGTCGGGGGCAGCTACGTCGGCCTCGAGTTCGCGCAGATGTACCGGCGCTTCGGCAGTCGCGTGACCGTGATCGAGCAGGGCCCGCGCATCATCGCGCGCGAAGACAACGACGTCTCGACCGAGGTGCGGCGCATCCTCGAGCTGGAGGGCATCACGATCCACACGGCCACGACCGTTCGCGCCGCCCGCTCGATCGACGGCGACGTCGAGCTCACGACCGACGGCCCCAGCGTGACCGGATCGCACGTGCTGGCGGCGATCGGTCGGCGGCCGAACACCGACGACCTCGGCCTCGACCGCGCGGGCGTGAGCACCGACGCCCGCGGCTTCGTCACCGTCGACGACACCCTGCGCACGAACGTCGAGCACATCTGGGCGATCGGCGACGTGAACGGTCGCGGGGCGTTCACGCACACCTCGTACAACGACTACGAGATCGTCGCGGAGAACCTGCTCGACGGTGCATCCCGCCGCGTGACCGATCGCCTGCCGATCTACGCGCTGTACACCGATCCACCGCTGGCGCGCGTCGGCATGAACAAGACGCAGGCGCGCGCCTCGGGCAAGCGCGTGCGCATCGGTCACCTGCCGATGGCGCGCGTCGGTCGTGCCCGTGAGCGCGGCGAGACCCACGGCTTCATCGAGGTGCTGGTCGACGACACCCCCGGCGAGGGCGTCGGGCGCATCCTCGGCGCGACCATCCTCGGCGTCGAGGGCGACGAGGCGATCCACGGCATCGCGGACATCATGTACGCGCGCGCGCACCACTCGGTGCTGTCGCGGGCGGTGCACGCCCACCCGACCGTGAGCGAGTTGATCCCGACGACCCTGCAGCAGCTGGTTGCGCTCGAGTAGCCACCGCTAACGCATCCGCACCGCGTCGAGCACCGGGTCGCGCCCCGCGGCGATGTCCGCCCGTGTCACACGGATCGGGATGTCCGCCAGCGTCGGTCCCTGGCCCAGCTCGGGTACCGGCCGCGTCATCCACGAGCCCGCGAGGGTGAACGCCACGTCGGTGTCCGGCACGTCGAACGACAGCATGTCGCCGGTGCTATTGCGCAGGGCCCCGGTCTCGTCGCCGACGGTGACGCCGAGACCGTTGTCGACGATCTCACCGACGAAGAGCTGGGCGCTGGAGTAGGTCGTCGGCGATACCAGCACGTAGACGTCGCCGGTGAACCTCTGCTCCGGCGCGACCGCGGGCACCAGCGCTCCGATCCCCGTCGACAGCGCCGCGCCCGGCACCTCGAACGTGGGCCCGTCGAGCGCCACGCCGAACGCCTCGAGCAGCCCGAGGAAGCTGGGGTCCGCGTAGATCGGCGCCTGCTCGACGAGCGCGTCCGACCGCCGCGCGCTCACCGAGAACGACGCCACCTCGGGTGCGAGCCAGGCCAGGAACGCGTAGGCCACGGTCACGTCGCCGCCCCCGTTGTAGCGCAGGTCGATCGCGATCTTGCCGACGTCCTGGGCATGGACCTCGGCCATGAAGGCAGCGAGCGTCGCCTGGTAGTTCGCGTCGTAGACACACGCGTCGAGGTGGAAGACGCCGAGGTCGTGCTCGGCCTCGATCGTCCAACCGACCGTGGCGCGCTGGGGCGCCGGGTCGACGACGAGCCCGTCCTCGAGCGGAAGATCGAAGCTCAGCCGCTCGCCGTCGCGCTCGATCGCCACCGTGACGCGACCATCTTCGATCATGCCCATCGGCTCGAGCCAGTCCTGTCGCGGCACGCGGCGTGGGCCGGCGTGGCGGAGGTAGGCGTCGCCGTCCCGACTGACGTGGGCCGCGAGGTCGGCGAGGATCGTGTCGGCCGAGCGCCCGCCGATCGAGACGATCGCGTCGCCGGGCTTCAGCACGTCGGTCGCCCTCGCGACGACGGGCCCCTCGTCGAGCCACGCGATCGGCAGGTCAATCGAAGCGACGGGTGCGCCCGCGCGCAGGCCGACGGTGCTGTGGCCATCGCCGAGCGCGACGAGCACGCGGCCCACGAGCAGCTCGAACTCCGCGTCGGTGTCGACCTGGTCGACCTCGGCACGGGCGGCCGCCACCGCGGCCTCGAGCGCCGGCGAACGGCCATCGAGGGTGCTGCGATGCACGGCGTCGATGGTGCCGATCACGTCGTCGAGGGCGGGCGCGTACACCCCGGGTTCCTCGACGCCGGTGCTCGACGCGTCGTCGAGGTCGGCCTCGGCGCCGCTGCAGGCGACCAGCGAGGGTGACAGGAGAGACACGAGCAGAACCGAGGTGCGCATGGTGGAACGTCCTGGGACGTTGGGCGGAACACCGCGCGACGCGTGGCTCGTCACCGACGCACGCGCGCAGCAGTTGCCGCGGCCGCGCGGCATCCATGCGCGCTTCGGCGCGAGCGCGATTGTGCGGGGCCGCGACCGCCCCTAGTGGACCGATCGACGAGCGCCCCCTGCGGACCCCGTCGGACGGCCCGCGCGCTCCAGCCTGCGCGATCCGTCCGCCGTATCAGCGGCGCGCCGGCGGCGGAGGTCCCGGCGGCTGGTGGATCGCAACGGAGGTCGAGGTGTTGTTGCCCTCGTCGCAGGTGGTACGCCCCGATGTGCTGGGCTGGCGCCGCGATCGCGTGCCCGAGCGACCGACCGGATCGCCGGTGCAGATCCGACCGGATTGGATCTGCGAAATCGTGTCGCCGGCCAACGCGAACACCGACACGGTCAAGAAGCTCCGCATCCATCACGACGCCGAGGTGACCCACTACTGGCTGGTCGATCCGCGCGACTGTACGGTCACCGTCATGCGCTGGAGCGCCGCTGGCTACACCACGATCCTCCGTGCGGAGCGGGGCGAGACCGTGCGCCCCGAGCCCTTCGACGCGATCGAGCTCGTGGTCGGCACGCTGTTCGGCGACGACCCCGAGTAGCCGTCGGGCGTGCCGACCTGGTTCGAACGCACGACCGGGCGCGGGCTCGAGCGGCGCCCACGGCCGACCGACATCTGTGGCACCCTTCGAAATTGGTGCAGCGGCGTCAGTTCGGCTCGTCTCGTCGAGACCTCGCGGTCGGGTTCGCCCTGCTCGTGGCGGTGATGGGCAACGCCGCGTGCACCCGCGCCGCGCCACCCTCGGACGGTCCCCCGCCCCGCGTCCGTGTCGACGACGCTCGCTCGCCGTGCGCACGCTTCTGCGACCGCCTTGGCGCGTGCGACGTGCCGGCATTCATCGGCGCGGCCGCGTGCACGCGCAACTGCGAGGACGATGCGCGGCAGCGCGAAGGCCCGTGCCGCGCACCGCGTCTGGCCTACGAGGCCTGCGTCGAGGCGCTGGCGTGCCCCGACGTGCGGGTTGCCCACGGCCTCGCCGGCGACCAACCCGGGCCCTGCGCGGCACAGCGCCAGGCGGTGATCGACTGCGAGCCGAGCGAACCGACGCCGTTCATCGACTTTCAGTTCTGACGCCGGGATCGAGCACGAGCGGCGGGACGAGTCCGAGGATGGCCCCGATCCACGTCGAGATCAGCCCGGGCGAAACGCCACCGGAAACACGACCTCGACGCTGCCGCCGCCCTCGGGCTTGGGATACTTCCAGCGGCGCGCCGCCTTGACCATGCACGCCGCCACGGCCGTGCCCGCCTTGCCCGCGAGCGTGGACGCCCGGAGCGACGCCTCGGAGACCGACCCGTCCTCGGCGATGGTGAACGCCAGCGTGACCTCGCCCGCGAGCGCCGTGTCGCGCACGAGGCCTTGGTTGTAGCAGAACCGCAGCTCGTTGATGTGCGCGCGCAGGACGCGGCGCACCACGTCGCGATGCAGGCCCTTGTCGACCGTCACCGCGCCCTGCCGCACCTGCGGCCCTCCGCCGACGCTCTCGCGCGGCGCGACACGATCGCGCAGGCCCGCGTCGAAGGCCTTGCCCGGCTCGACGTCCTCGACCGCGAAGTGGCTCGCGTCCGCGCCCGCGAGCAGCTCGAGCACGACGCGCTCGCGGTCGTCTCGGCTCGCGCCGCTACTCGCGGGCGCGGGCCCGTGCGGCAGCGACGGCGCGGGCGCGGCCACGGGCGTCGGCTCGGGCGTCGCCGCGGGCGTTGGCTCGGCGTCGACGACGGCTGCCGGCCCGGCCTCGCCCACCGGTGTCGGCGCGGCCTTGGCGGGTGCGGGCGACGCGGGCGTCGGCCTGGCTTCGCATGCGAGCACGAGGCCGAGGATCGCGAGGCACCTCATGGGGCCTCCAGCAGCGCGGGATCGAGGATCGCGAGCATCGTTCCGAGTGCGGCGCGGTCCTGGGCCGAGACCTCGGTCTTCTGCGCGGGCGCGAACAGGATGTCGCCGATGCCGGCGCGCGATCGTTTCTGATCCTGGAACGTCTGCACCACCAGCTCGCCTTCGGGCAGCAGCCCCTCGAGCGCAGCCAGCTCGTCCAATTTTCTGCGTGCGTCCGGGTGGCTCTCGCCCTCGCGCAGCGGCCGGATCCACGTGCGCTCGTCGCCGCGCTCGCGCACGGCGAGCGGCACGACCTTCTTGCTCGACACGACCCACAGATCGAGCAGGCGCTCGTCACCGACGATCCCGGGCGGTGTCGCAGGCTCGAGGTACGGATAGTAGGGCACGGGCGTGTCGAACGAGATCCGCATGGTCTCGGCCGCAAGCATGCCGTCACCCTTGGCCTGCTTCGGCGGGTCGTAGCGCATCGCGACGTAGAAGAACTTCATTGCGACGTAGTGGGCGAGCCAGGCATCGCCGTGCGGCGTGGTCGAGAGCCCGTGCTGCTCGAGCCAGCCCGACAACGCGGCGCTGTCGTCCGCCGCGAGCACGAACGCGGTGAAGCTGCCGACCTTCTTCTTCTCGAGCACGGTGACGCCGCGGCCGCCGAAGCCGGCACCGCCGCCGGTGCCGCCGCCCGCGCCCACGATGCCCAGCCCCCGCGCGATCGGCTCGAACGGGAAGTCGATGCGAAAGTCCTTGAGCAAGGACGGGTGCACCTTGTCGACCTCGGGTCGCGTCGGGGTCGGCACGACGAAACCGAACGGCTCGTCGGCCTTGCGAAACGCGACCTCGCGGACGAAGTGCTCGCGGTTCTTCGCCGCGTCGTGGACGATGATGACCTGCTCGTACGCCAGCGATGGCGTACGGTCCGCGGACAATCGCTTGGTGAAGAAGCCGCCGCAGGCCTGCACGCGTGCGGGGTCGATCGTCACCGCGAGCGCGCCGAGGACGGACGCGACGAGCAGCCCGGAGGTCAACGCGACGCGGAGCCGTGGCATGGCGCGTACGGTAGCAGCTGTTCGCTTGGGCGGCAGGCGCCGATCACGTAGCATGGGGCGCCGCTGTTGCTCGTGCTCGCGGCCCGGGTCATCCGCCACCGTCGCCACCGGCGGGTCGAGATCGGACGCAGAGGCCGCGCACCACGGCACCGTGCCTCAGGCTAGCTGCAGTCCCCGCCCACGCACTCGACGTAGCGGAACCACACCAACGCATCGATCGCCCCATCCCCCGTCGGTGCGTTCCATCGCGGCGGATCGGCCTCCCACCGCGCGCGCAGGCTGACCGCGGCGGCTTCGGCCTCCTCGAAGTATCGCCGTCGCTCGACCAGCAGCTGCTGCTCGGACATCGGGGCCTCGTGATCGCCGGCCGCGAAGCTCTGCGCGGCTTCCTCGAGCGCGGCGACCGTGAGCTCGATGGGCTCGACGTCGGGCATCGGCCGCTCGATGTGTCGCCACACGCCGTCGCGCCAGTCGAGCCGGTACAGCGGCACGAACACCTCGCCGTGATCGGCGACGAACTCGATCGCGCGCAGCAGGAACTCGAGGTCGTCCTCGGTGGCGTAGAACGGGATCGTCAGCCGCACCCAGCCGGGCTTGATGCCGTTCAAGCCGCGCTGGATCTGGGCCCGGAAGCGCTCGGACTCCTCGCGACCGATGCCGAGCAGACGGTGGCCGTAGGGCCCCGCGCACGAGCAACCCGCACGATTCTGGATGCCGAAGAGGTGATCGAGCAGCGCCGACACCAGGTCGTGGTGCAGGCCCTCGATGTTGAACGAGAGGATCGAGAGCCGCGGCAGCGAGATCGAACCGAGCAGCTTGATGCGCGGGTGACGATGCAGCCGCGCCAACGCGCGCGCGCTGAGCTCGGTCTCGTGGGCGAGGATGCGCTCGGCGCCGATCATCTGCTTGACGAGGAAGGCGGTGCCGGCCCGCACGTCGCCGAGGATCGACGGCGTGCCGCCCTCCTCGCGCTCGGCCAAGCGCTCGGTGTAGTCGACCGAGTCGTGGTGCGAGTCGGCGACGTACTCGACGGTGCCGCCGCCCGGCCGCTCCGGCACGCGCGAGCGGAAGAGCGCCCGGTTGGCGACCAACACGCCGGAGGCCTGCGGCCCGCCGATGAACTTGTGCATCGACAGGAACAGCGCGTCGATGCGGCGCAGCGGATCGTCGGCGCGCATGTCGATCGGCACGTAGGGGCCGGCAGCGGCGTAGTCGAAGCACGCGTAGGCGCCGTGGCGATGCAACAGCTCGGCGACGACCGGCACGTTGGTCAGCACGCCGGTGACGTTCGATGCCGCCGAGAAGCTGCCGATGCGCAGCGGACGATCACGGTAGCGCGTCAGCTTGCGCTCGAGATCGACGAGGTCGACGCGGCCGCTGTCGTCGAGTGCGATCTCGACCACCTCGGCGACCGACTCGAGCCACGGCAGCTCGTTGCTGTGGTGCTCGTAGGGGCCGATGAACACCACCGGGCGACGCTCGGGCGGGATGTGCTTCGAGAGCCCGTACTCGCGCTCGAGCGGCTCCGAGATGCGCAGGCCCAGCAGCCCGACCAGCTTGTTGACCGCCGCGGTCGCGCCCGAGCCCACGAACAACACCTCGTCGTCGGGCCCGGCCCCGACCGCGCGGTGGATGAGGCAGCGCGACTTCTCGCGCAGCTGCGTCATCACGCGGCCGGTCGACGACACCGCGGTGTGCGAGTTGGCGTAGAACGGCCGCACCCGGCGGATCCAGCCCTCGACGAAGTGGAGGTAGCGACCGGTCGCGGTCAGATCGGCGTAGCAGATCAGACGGCGACCGAACGGCGTGTCGACACACGCGCGTCGGCCGACCTCGTTGTTGCGGATGAAGGCCGCGACCTCCTCGAAGGTCTTCACGCTCGCACTCTACCCCCGAACGCCCACCGGAGGTGGGCCGGGGCATCCGCACGCCGCAGCCGCCCGCTAGATCGAGCAGAAGGCTTCGTAGTCGATGAGCTCGATCTCGCTGGGGTGCTTGCTGCACACCCGACAGCCAGGGTCCTTGCGCAGCTTGAGCGTGCGGAACTTGGTGCCCAGCGCGTCGAACACGAGCAGACGACCCGACAGGGTCTCGCCCACACCGAGGATGATCTTCACGGCCTCGTTGGCCTGCAGGGTGCCGACCAGGCCCGGCAACACACCCAGCACGCCGGCCTCCTGGCACGACGGCGCCATGCCCGGCGGCGGCGGGTCGGGGTAGAGGCAGCGGTAGCACGGCCCCGAGTCGGGCAAGAAGGTCGTGATCTGGCCCTCGAAGCGGAAGATCGAGGCGTGGATCACCGGCTTGCGCAGCTTGAGCGCGGCGTCGTTGAGCAAATAGCGCGTGGGGAAGTTGTCGGCGCCGTCGATCACCAGATCGTAGTCGGCGATGATGTCGAGCACGTTCTCGCTCGACAGTCGCGTCTGGTGTGGGATGACCTTCACATCGGGGTTGAGCAGCTGCAACGTCTTGCGCGCGCTCTCGACCTTGGGGATGCCCAGGCGCTCGATGTTGTGCAGCACCTGCCGCTGCAGGTTGCTCTCGTCGACCACGTCGTCGTCGACGATGCCGATGGTGCCGACGCCCGCGGCCGCGAGGTAGAGGCTCGACGGCGAGCCCAGGCCACCGGCACCGAGGAACAGCACCTTGGCGTCGAGCAGCTTGGCCTGCCCGGCCTCGCCCACCTCGGGCAACATGATGTGCCGGCTGTAGCGCTTGATCTGTTCGGGGCTGAGGCTGCGCGGTCGATCGAAGGCGTGGCCCGCGTTCTTCCACGCGCGGAAGCCCCCGGCCATCGATGACACGCGCTCGTAGCCGAGCTCGTGCAGCGCTGCGGCGGCGAGCGCCGAGCGGGTGCCACCGGCACAGTAGAGGATGATCTCGCGATCACGCTCGGGCACGATGTCCTCGACCTTCAGCTCGAGGTAGCCGCGCGAGACCCAGTGCGCGCGCGGGATGAAGCCCTGCTCGTACTCATCGCGCTCGCGCACGTCGATGAGCACCGGCCCGTTCGCCGCATCGAGCACGCGAGCCTTGGTCTCGTCGACCGAGATCTCGCGGATGCGGGCCTTCACGCGGGCGAGGTGATCTTGAAAAGTCGCCATGGATGATTCTCCGACACCGTACCGCTTTATTGCGCGGCTGGAATCCGACGAAGACCTTGGACCAGGTCGGAGCGCCGGTCAAACGCGGCCCTGCTGGTTCCCCGGCCGCAGGGGAGAGAAATGCCACGGCGCGGCCCCGCGAGGGGGTGGCCCCGGACCTGCGCGCCGCTGGCGCCCGCGCGCCGACGTGGGCCGACGCGACCGTGATCCGCGAGCGCCCTCGATGATCCGCACGGCAAGCCGGGACGCGTGGGGCAAGCGCGGGTATATCAAGGGCGCGCGAGTGTGCCTCGCCTTCGAACGTTGCCCGACAGCGCCCCCATCGATCCCCTCACCGCCGACGATTCGGCCGCCCTGCGACAGCTCGCCGAGGCGCGCTCACGCCTGGTCGACGAGATCCACCGTCGCATCGTCGGTCAGGCCCACGTGATCGACCTGTTGCTCGTGTGCCTGTTCGCGCGCGGGCACGGTCTGTTCGTCGGGGTGCCCGGGCTCGCGAAGACGCTGCTGGTCAGCTCGCTGGCGCAGGCGCTCGAGCTCGAGTTCTCGCGCATCCAGTTCACGCCAGACCTGATGCCCGCCGACATCACCGGCAGCGAGGTGCTGGAGGACGACGCCGACACCGGTCGTCGCCACTTCCGCTTCGTGCCGGGCCCGGTCTTCTGCAACCTGCTGCTGGCCGACGAGATCAACCGCACCCCGCCCAAGACCCAGGCCGCGCTGCTGCAATCGATGCAGGAGGGCCGCGTCACCGCTGGCGGCAAGACCCACCGGCTGTCGCCGCCGTTCCACGTGTTCGCCACGCAGAACCCCATCGAGCAGGAGGGCACCTACCCGCTGCCCGAGGCCCAGCTCGACCGCTTCATGCTGCAGATCGTCGTCGACTACCCCGACCTCGAGTCGGAGCGGCGCATCGTGGCGTTCGATCCCAGCGAGGCCGAGGAGCTGCGTCCGATCCTCACGCCCGCGCAGCTCATCGCCCACCAGGAGCTCGTGCGACGCATCCCGGTGCCGGCGGCGGTCGTCGATCACGTGGTCGCGCTGCTCCGCGCATCGCGACCGGCGGATCCGAGCGCACCCGCAGCGGTGCGCGAGCTGGTGCGCTGGGGCGCCGGCCCGCGCGCCGGTCAGCAGCTGCTGGCGGCGACCCAGGCCCGCGCGGCGCTCGACGGGCGCGCCGCGGTCGACGTCGACGACGTGCGCGCGCTGGCCTCGGCAGTGCTCGAACACCGGCTCGTGCGCAGCTTCGCGGCCGAGGCCCGCGGCGTGGGCACGGACGCGATCATGGCCGAGGTCCTCGGCGCGGTACGGGCGTAGGACGTCGGGATTCGTGGCGGCACCGCGCGGCACCTCGATCGCGGAGCTGGTCCCCCCGGACCTCGCGGCGCTGCTGCGCACCCACCCACTCACGCTGCAGCGACCGGTGTGGGGCCGTCGCCACGGCCGCCACGCGTCCTCGCGTGCCGGCCTGGGCCACGACTTCCGCGACCACCGTGCGTACGTGCCGGGCGACGACCCCCGTCAGCTCGACTGGCGCGCGGTCGCACGTCGCGATCGCCTGGTGCTGCGACAGACCGAGGCCGAGGACGAGCTCGCGGTCACGCTGGCAATCGATGTCGGCGCCAACATGGGCTACGGCGAGGGCGCACGCTCGAAGCACGCGATCGCGACCGCGATGGCTGCCGCGCTGGCCTGGGCCGCGCTGCGCCAGGGTGACCGCGCGGGCCTGGTGCTCGCCGGTGCGGGCACGCTCGACACCGCGTTGCAGCGCACCGCGGCCGGCAACGATCGCCTCGATGCGATCGCGCGGGCGCTGGGCGCAGCGCGACCGCTCGGCACCGCGCCGCTGCAGCGACTGCCCGAGGCGCTCGCGCCCCGACTGCCGCCGCGATCGCTGGTGGTGCTGCTGACCGACTGGCTCGACCTCGCCATCGATGGGCAGGACTCCGAGACGGTCGAAGCGGCGCTGCTGCAAGGTCTCGTGCAGCTGCGCGCGCGCCGGCACGACGTCGTGCTGCTGCAGGTGCTGCACCGCGACGAGCTGACGTTTCCCTGGCAGGGCGAAGGCGTGCTGCGCTTCGTCGATCGCAGGGGCACGCGCGCCGACCTCGAGGGCGCTGCCGCGGCCATGCGCGCTGGCTACCTCGAGCGCGTGCATGCCCACCTGGGCGCGCTCGAGGGCCGCTGCGAGCTGCACGGCATCGTGCACCACCGTCTGGTCACCGACGAGCCGCTGGCGTCGGCGTTCATGTCGTTGCTGGCACGCCTCGCCGGCCAGCCCGCGCAGGCCGACGTCGGGAGCGAGGATCGCCCGTGAGCCTGCTGGCGCCGGCGCTGTTGCTGGGCTTGCTGGGCCTGTCGCTGCCGATCGCAGCGCACCTGCTCGGCCGGCAGCCGCCACGCACCATCGAATTTGCCGCCCTGCGATTCCTTCGTGCCGACGATCCCGCCGTCACCCGACGACGCGCGCTGCAGGATCGGATGTTGCTGGCGCTGCGCCTGCTGCTGTTCGCGCTGGTGGTGCTGGTGCTCGCGCGCCCTGCCACGCTCGATCCTTCGGGCATCAGCATCGTCGCGGAGCCCCACGACGCGGTGCTGCTCGTCGACGGCTCGGCCGGCATGTCGCTGCGGGTCGACGATCGCACGATGATGCAGCACGCGGTGCAGCGCGCCGACACGCTGCTGTCGTCGATGCCGCCCGACACCCGCATCGGCCTCGCGACCAGCGATCCCGACGGCCCGCGCATCGAGCCCACCGCGGACCTCGACCGCGTGCGCGAGGCGCTGCAGGAGTGGGCCGATCGGGGCGCGCCACGGCTGGGCGCCTGGACCATGACGGACGCGCTCGCCGACGCCGCGACGCTGCTGCGCGACGCAGAGGTCGACCGCAAGCGCGTGATCTATGCCATCGGCGACGCCACCGCGAACGGGCTCGGCGGCCTGCCACGCGTCACCGAGGACGGCGCGACCGTGGTGCCGATCGCAGCGGTCGACGCCGACGTGACGCCGCCGGCCCACATCGGCATCACCACGCTGGCGTGGACCCCCGCGCCCGATCTCGACCCGCGGGCAGTTCGCATCCAGCTGCAGGTGCGGCGGGTCGGCGGCACCGAGGCATGGACGGTGCCGGTCACCCTCGCGATCGATGGCATCGAGGTCGCGCGCGGCAGCCTCGAGCTCGAGCCCGACACCGAGGCGCCCTTCGAGTTCACCCACGTCCTGCTCGGCGAGGCCCCGAACGCCGCCGCGACCGTGGCGCTCGATCTGCCGGCGGACCCGCTGCCGTTCGACGATGCGCGACACACCTGGCTCACCGCCGACGACGCGATCGCGGTGACCGTGATCAACGGCGACCCCAGCGAGCTGCGCGCCCACGACGAGGTGTTCTTCCTCGCGACCGCGGTCGGTGCGACCGATCGCGAGCAACGCCTGCGGCTGGCCTCGCTGGCCCCGGACCAGCTCGAGGCACGCATCCGCGAGCAGGGCGAGCGCGCGCTCGCGGACATCGACGTGTTGGTGCTGGCCAACGTGCGGGCCCCGGCCGAGGACATCGCCCCCGCCATCGTCGCCGCGATCGGCCGCGGCATGGGTCTGTGGATCACCGTCGGCGACCGCGTCGACCCCGAGGCGTACAACGCCCGGCTCGGGGCGGTGCTGCCGCTGCGACTGCGCGAGACGGTGGTGCTCGGCACCGCACCCGGGCGCACCGAGGCGCGCGTCGAGGGCTTTGCCGCGCCCGACCTCTCGCATCCGATCTTCCGCGGTCTCGGCGGCGAGCTCGGCCTCGCCGGCGCGCGCGTGCGCAAGGTGATCCTCTGCGATCCGGATCCCGGCCGCAGCGCCGCGATCGCGCTCGCGTACACCAACGGCGCCCCCGCGCTCGTGACCCGCGCGGCCGCCGGCGGACGTGTCGCGCTGTTGACCACGACGATCGATCGCGACTGGGCCGATCTCCCGCTGCGCGCCGGCTTCGTGCCGATGGCCAGCAAGGTGCTGGGCTGGCTCGGTGACATCGCCGGCGGCGCGCTGGCGTCACGGGTGTACGTCGGCGAGCCGCGCACGATCCACGGCAAGGGTGCACTGGTGGTCACGACGCCCGATGGCCGCGAGATCCCGGTCGCCGCCGACGCAGAGGGTCAGGCGATCTTCCGTGAGACCTTCGCGCCCGGGCACTATCGGGCCCACGACGACGATGCACTCAGCACGTTCGTGGTCGAGGTCGACCCCCGCGAGAGCGACACCCACTGGCTCGACCTCGCGGCCCCCGAGCTCGGCGAAGGGGCTCGGACCGCCATCGCGCGGCCGCAGTGGCGCATCCTCGTGCTGCTGGTGGCGCTGTTGCTGGCGATCGAGTCGCTCGCACGTCGCCCGCGCGCGGGCGCCCGCAACGCGTGAAGGGCCGGTCTCCGTCGAGACCGACCCTCCATGTCCGCGCACCTTTGCGACTGCAGCGAAGCCTGCGTCGGGCCTTAGCCGCCGCTGCTCGAGTCGGCCATCGGGACCCCGGAGCTCGAGCTATCGGCGGCGCCGGTGCTCTCCTGCGCCGTGGTGCCCGCGCTATCGGTGCTGGGATCGCCGGAGCCGGTCGTGAGGTCCGTTGCGTCGACGCAGGTGTTGGACAGGCACACCAGACCGACGTCGCAGCCACCACCGTTGGTGCACGGGCAGCTCTCGGTGCCGACCGGGCACACCGGCCCGGGATCGACGCAGAAGTCCGAGAGGCACTCGAGGCCCGGATCACATGCGCCCATCGGCGTGCACACGCAGGTCTCGGTGCCGACCGGGCAGCTGTCGCTGATGCAGATGTTGAGGTTGGTGTTGCAGAGGAACCCGGGGTTGCACGCACCACCGCTGGTGCAGTCGCAACCCTCGTGGCCCGTCGGGCAGCTGCCACCCGTGCCGACCTCGGTGTCGTTGTAGCGCTCTCCATCGGTCGTGATGAAGCAGCCGGTCATGGCCAGCACCAACGGCGCGGCCGAGCGCAACACGAACCCGAGACGAGGTGCACGCATGATGTCGATCAGACTAGAGCGGACTCGGTCGCTCTACAAGTCGGTTGTGATCGATTTTCCCGCTACGGCCGCGCTCCGTATGATCTGCGGCACTTTTGGTTTTGGTCGGCGAACCCGAGGCGTCGCGGGTCGGCAACGTCGGCGCCAACGCTCCACGTTCGCATGCGAGCGAACGTCGTGCGGCCGCGGCGACCCCCGGTGTCGCGGGCGGAGCGCCCGCGGTCGCTCACGACGGCGACGTCAGGGTGCGTCCCGCTGGCGCCCGCGCACGCTCGCATCGCATCCGACCCGGGCCCGCTGGGGACGCACGAATCGGCGCGTCCGACCTCAGGGCTCGACGACACGTTCGAGGCACACGATCTCGTACGGCGGTGGGCCCTCGCCGTGCTCGATCCGCCGGCCGAGCGCCCACGCCCGCAGGTCGAGCTCCGGGAAGAACGTGTCGCCCTCGGGCTCGGCGTCGACCCGTGTCAGATAGATACGATCTGCGATGGGTAGGGTTTCGCGGTACAGCGTCGCGCCGCCGATGACGTAGAGCTCGCATTCGCCGGCGGCGCGCGCGAACTCGATCGCCGCCGCGGTCGACGCGAACGCGACACAATCCCCCGCCGCGACCGCGGACGCGAGCCGCTCGGGCGCATGCGTGACCACGAGGTTCACACGCCCGGCCAACGGCTTGGGCAACGACGCCCAGGTCGCGCGTCCCATCAGCACATGATGACCCATGGTCTGCGCGCGGAAGAACTTCATGTCGCCGGGCAGGCGCCACGGCAGACCGCCGTCGCGACCGATCACCTGGTTGCGCGCGACCGCGGCGATGAGAGCGAGCAGCATCGATTCCGTCCCTGGCTAGACCGCGACCGGCGCCTTGATCGACGGGTGCGGGTCGTAGCCGACGACCTCGATGTCCGCGAGCGTGAAGTCGAAGATGCTCGCCGGCCGGCGGGCGAATCGCAGCTGCGGTAGTGCCCGCGGCGCGCGGCTCAGCTGTTCGCGGACCTGGTCGACATGGTTGGCGTAGATGTGCGCATCGCCGAAGGTGTGGACGAACTCGCCGGGCTGGAGGTCGGTGACGTTCGCGATCATCGCGGTGAGCAGCGCATACGAGGCGATGTTGAACGGCACGCCGAGGAACAGGTCGGCGCTGCGCTGGTACAGCTGGCACGAGAGCCGACCGTCGGCGACGTAGAACTGGAACAGGCAGTGGCACGGCGCCAGCGCCATGCGATCGAGCTCGGCGACGTTCCACGCGCTCACGATCATGCGTCGTGAGTCGGGGTCGCGACGGATGGTCTCGACCACGCCGGCGATCTGATCGATGCTCGCGCGACCGTCCCGCGCCGGCCATGCTCGCCACTGACGGCCGTAGACCGGCCCGAGCTCGCCCTCGGCATCGGCCCACTCGTCCCAGATGCTGACGCCGTGGTCGTGCAGGAACCCGACGTTGGTGTCGCCGCGCAGGAACCACAACAGCTCGACGATGATCGAGCGCAGGTGGACCTTCTTGGTCGTGACGAGCGGGAAGCCCTTGGCGAGGTCGAAGCGGAGCTGGCGGCCGAACACGCTGCGCGTGCCAGTGCCGGTGCGATCGGTCTTGACGGTGCCGTGCTCGAGCACGTCGCGCAGCAGGTCGAGGTAGGGTTCCACGGCGAGCGCGAGACTAGCAGGCGGTGGGCGGCGCGAGGGCGCCGACCCGCGCGCCGCCGGGCTCACGCGTCGCCGCGCAGCAACCGCTCGGCAAGCTCGGCGTGCGCCGGATACGGCGGCCCCAGCGGCGTCTCGGCCGGGGCCTCGCCGGGGAAGCGGCGCTTGAACGCGACCACGCGGGCGAGTGCGTGCTCGAGCGCATTGTCCTTCTGTCGCTCGAGCCGCTCGAGCACCTCGGTGACGAAGTCGAAGCGTCGACACACCAGCAGCGCATCGACGCCGGCGGTGAGCGCCGCATCGACCATCTCGCGCGGCTGCCAGTGGTCAGCGACGGCCTTCATCTCGAGATCGTCGGAGAACACCACGCCGTCATGGCCGAGTCGCTCGCGCAGCAGCGCGATGACGTCGGGTGCGAAGCTCGCGGGCCGCGTGCGGTCGATGGCCTCGAAGACCACGTGCGCGGTCATGATGCTGGCGACCTCGCCGGCGATGGCGGCCGCGAACGGCGGCAGCTCGACCTCGAACAGGCGGTCGAGATCATGGGCCAGCTTCGGCAGCGCGAGGTGGCTGTCGAGCTCGGTGTCACCGTGGCCGGGGAAGTGCTTGGCGCAGCACGCCACCCGCTCGGCCTGCATGGCTTCGATGAAGCTGCGCGCGTACCGACCGACGGTGGCCGCGTCGCGGGAGAAGCTGCGATCGCCGATGATCGGGTTGGCCGGGTTGCTGTCGACGTCGACCACCGGCGCGAAGTCGAGGCCGATGCCGAGCTCGCGCAGCTCGAGCGCGAGCGAGCGCGCCAACGCAGCGGTCGACTCGAGCTGCGCGGCCTCGCCGACGCGGCGCATCGGCGGCCACTCGGTCCACGGCTTGCGCAGCCGCTGCACGCGGCCGCCCTCCTGATCGATCGCCACCACCAGCGGTGCATCTTGCGGGGCCCGCTCGCGCATCGATGCCACCAGCTTGCGCACCTGCGCCGGCGCCTCGACATTGCGTGCGAACAGCACGACCCCGCCGATGCGCCCGGCGGCGATGAGCTCGAGCAGCGGCCGCGGACATTCGAGTCCCTCGAAGCCCACGAAGAGTGCCTGTCCGGGCTGCCACGCTGCCGTCGTGCTCGTGCGCATGACGAGAAGATCGACCGTAATCCGCCGCCGTGACAACCCAAAGCCGTCGGGTGACCCGCGAGGACGACGCATGTGCCGGGCGGCGGTCGTTTGCCGGCCGATGTCGTCCGCGGGCCGCCTGCGGGCGCGCTGCCAAGCCCGTCGCCCACCGGCAAGACGCTGCCAGGAGCAGCCCACGAGCCCGGCCCTGCGTGGTTGACGTCGCTTCCCGGCCGCGGGTACCTTGCACCGCCCTCAGATGACCCGCAAACCGAATCGGCGTCGCTGCACGCTCGGCATCAGCGTCGCCGCCTGTGCCCTGGCACTCATCCTCGGACCCGGCATCGCTGCGGCACAGCCTGGCCTCGGTGGTCCGGGCGGTGGTCTCGGCGGTGGCGGTGGCCCCGGCGCGCTCGGCCCGGGCGGCGGCGGTCCGGGTCAACGCAAAGAGAAGAAGGAAGGCCCCGGCGAGGCCGCGCCCAAGGACAAGGAAGCCCTGCGTCCGATCGAACCCGTGCCGGCGCAGCCGCAACGCTTCCGCCGCATCCAGCTGTTCGACGTCGCCGGCTACATGCGCGTGCGCGCCGACTACTTCCATCGTCCGTACCTCGGACTCGCCGAGTTCGGCGAGGACCCGCAGCGCCCCTCGAAGTTCTTCCATCCGCCGGCCGAGTCGCAGGAGGTCGCCGACGACGGCTCCACCTCGCCCAACCAGGCCAGCTGCTTCAACCGCCTGACGGCCGGCGGCGTCTCCGATCTGCGCGCCAGCACCCGCTGCCGGCGGCGAGCCGGCTTCTCGTCGGCGAACATGCGGCTGCGGCTCGAGCCCACGCTGCACATCACCGACACCGTGCAGGTGCACACCCAGATCGACGTGCTCGACAACGTCGTGCTGGGCAGCACGCCCGACTCGTACGGCTTCGACGATCCGTTCGCGCCGATCGATCTCTACACCCGCACGCAGGTACCGCCCTCGGCAGGGGTCAACTCGTTCCAGGACAGCATCGTTGCCAAGCGCGCCTGGGGTCACATCCGCTTCGGCTGGGGCCTCGACCTGCGCTTCGGGCGGATGCCGTGGCACTGGGGCATGGGCATGGTCGCCAACCACGGCAACGGCTACCTGCGCAACGACCAGTCCGACATCATCCGGCAGATCGACCAGGACTACGGCGACTCGGTCGACTCGCTGCGCGCGGCCTTCGACTTCGGCAAGGACCGCCGCCGCAGCCACACCGTCGCGTTGTCGTGGGACTTCGCGTCGAGCGGCGCGACCACGGCGCAGCTGCTCGGACCCAAGTGGGCCTCGGGTGGCACCGTCGGCCAGGAGTTCTCGGCCGAGCGCTTCGACAACGTCAACCAGTGGAGCGCCTCGCTCGAGCGTCGCGACGATCCCGACATGCTCAAGCGCAAGATCTCGCTGGGCACGCCGGTCGTGAACTACGGCGTGATCGGCTGGCTGCGACGCCAGGATCTCGCGCGCGAGATCGGTACCCCCGGCCTCGGTGACGGCCTCGGCACCA
Organism: Deltaproteobacteria bacterium; assembly: GCA_016709225.1. Lineage (NCBI taxonomy): Bacteria > Pseudomonadati > Myxococcota > Myxococcia > Deltaproteobacteria bacterium. The sequence goes on from JADJEE010000012.1 coordinate 573,759, forward strand.
ACGGCGCCTACTACGACGACACCGCCTTCCCCAACGACCTCGAGCCCGGCGGCGCGACGCTCGGCAACGGCGACCTCGATCAGGTCGGGCGCACCGGCTGGACCAACTACGCCAGCACGCTGGTCCATCGCCGCGCGCTGCTGTTCACGCCCGACCTGTGGCTGCGGGTGAACTGGCGGACCCTGCGGGTCGAGCTCGAGGCCTCGGGCACGATCGGCAAGTTCTACATGCGCGACCTCGCGACCGCGCCCGAGAGTGCCGACGACTTCCGCACGCTCGCGCGCAATGACCTGCGCAAGCAGTTCGTCGCGACCTTCGGCTACGCGCTCGAGTTCAAGTACGGGTTCTTCCGCGACCGCTTCCACATCGGCTTCGATCACGGCTTCGCGACCGGCGATCGCTCGCCGTCGATCGACTACAACCCGCAGAACCCGCTGCTGCTGGGCAACAACGGCACGGTCGGCAACTTCCGCTTCAACCCCGCGTACAACATCGACTTGCTGCTCTTCCGCGAGGTGCTCGGCACCGTCTCGAACGCGGCCTACTTCAAGCCGTGGGCGGCGTTCTACTTCTTCAACCACTTCTCGGCGCGGGTCGACGCCGAGTACGCGATGGCGATGCGACGCCAGGCCACGCTGGGCAACCGCTTCAGCTACGGCGTCGAGGTCGACGCAGCGATCCGCTACCACGACGCGCGCGAACCGATCTTCGTGCAGTTCCAGTACGGCGTGTTGTTCCCGCTCGGCGCGTTCAACCGCATCGGCCCCAGCGGAGCCGAGGACGCACGCGCCATGCAGACCTTGCAGGCGCAGGTCGGGATCAAGTTCTAGGCCGCTGGCGATCCCCGCCCCGCACCTGCTACCGTCGTCGGCATGACGCGGCCAGCCCCCGCGCCCCCGACCGCCGTCGTCGGCGTCGCAAGGACGCTGCCACGGGCGCGGACGAGCGCGTGGACGCTGCTGCTGGCGGGGGCGATCGGCTGCGCGCCCCCCAGCGCTGCGCCGCCCCCGGTGCCCCCGACCGCGCCCGACGGACCCGCCGTCGTCGTCCCGCCAACGCCCGTGCCGGAGCTTCCGTCGCCGCCGCCGGAGCCCGTCGAGCCGGCCGCCGCACCGCCGTGGACCGACGCCGACCTGCCGCGCATCCGCGCGCTGCAGCCGAAGATCCGCGCCGCCGCGCAGCGGCACGGCGTCGACCCGCACGTGATGAACGCCATCATCTGGCACGAGAGCCACTTCAACGCCAGCGCCCGCGGCCCCGGCGGCGCCGCGGGTCTCATGCAGCTGATGCCGACCACGTCGAAGTCGCTGGCCAAGCGGCTGCATCGCGCCAACCGCCCCTTCGATCCCGATTTCAACCTCGACGCCGGCGCGTACCTGTTGTCGCGGCTGCTCACGATCTTCGACGGCGACCTCGACCTCGCGCTGGCCGGCTACGCGCTGGGGCACGTCGCGGTGCGACGCCGACTCGAGGCGGGCGAGCCGCTGCCCGATCGCACGCAACGCTTCATCGCCAAGGTCCACGCGTGGTCGGCCGCGTTCGCCCAGCTGGACGAGCTCGCGCTGGCCGCTCGCCGGTCGGCGCCCCGCGGGACCTGACCGCGGGACCTGACCGCGCGGGTCAGCTGTCGGCCGGCCGCGGTGGTTGCTACTGTGACCGGACCGCGATGGCGAAGTCGACGACGCGATGGATCTGCAGCGACTGTGGTGCGGGCGCCAGCGGGTGGTTCGGCAAGTGCCCTGCGTGCGGCGCGTGGAACACCATCGAGCAACGCGACGAGACCCCGGTCGATCGCGTGGTGCTCTCGACCGGCGCGACCGCACCGGTGCGCGCCGACCAGGCCCCGCCCGAGGTCGCGCGTCTGCGCTGCGGACTGGCCGAGGTCGATCGCGTGTTCGGTGGCGGCCTCGTGCGGGGCAGCGTGGGTCTGCTGGGCGGCGCGCCGGGCATCGGCAAGTCGACCTTGCTGCTGCAGGTCTCCGCCGGGCTCGCGCGCAGCACCGGCACCGTGCTGTACGCCAGCGGCGAGGAGTCCACGCCGCAGATCGCCGGTCGTGCCCAGCGCCTGGGCGCCGCAGTACCGCAGCTGCTGCTGGTTGCGGAGACCCGCGTCGAGGCGATCCTCGAGGCCGCGCGCGAGCTCGCGATCGCCGGTGAGCTCGCCGCGTTGGTGGTCGACTCGATCCAGACCGTCTACAGCGATGCCGCCGAGGGCTTGCCCGGCAACGTGTCGCAGATCCGGGCCTGCGCCGCACAGCTGGTGAGCTTTGCCAAGCTGCACGACATCCCGGTGGTGGTGGTCGGCCACGTCACCAAGGACGGGCAGCTCGCGGGCCCGCGGGTACTCGAGCACCTGGTCGACGTCGTGTTGTCGTTCGAGGGCGACGACGAGCGCGCGCTGCGGTTGCTGCGGGCGAGCAAGAACCGCTTCGGATCGACCGCCGAACTCGGCGTGTTCGAGATGACCGGCGGCGGTCTGCGGGAGATCGGCAACCCGTCGGAGGCCTTCCTCGCCGAGCGACCGAGCCGGGTCGCGGGCTCGTGCATCACCGCGACCCTCGAGGGCTCGCGACCGCTGTTGCTCGAGGTGCAGGCGCTGCTGGCCCCCGCCCACGGCGGCGCGCGGCGCAACTGCGTCGGCGTCGATCCGGCCCGCGTCGCGATGTTGCTGGCGGTGCTCGAGCGCCATGCCGGGCTGCCCGTGCTCGACCAGGACGTGTTCGTCAACGTCGCCGGTGGCATGCGCATCGTCGAGCCCGCGGCCGACCTCGCGATCGCGCTCGCGGTCGCCTCGAGTCACCTGCGGCGTCCGATCGACGCGGGCCTGGTCGCGCTCGGCGAGATCGGCCTGACCGGGGAGATCCGCCAGGCCCAGCGCCTCGAACCCCGACTGGCCGAGGCGCGGCGTCTCGGCTTCGAGCGCGCCGTCATTCCGCCGCTGCCCGCGAAGTTCGAGGGCAAGCGGACGGTGCTGAAGCTATCGCAGGTGCGCTCGATCGCCGACGCGGTCGCGGCGGCCATCGACGGCTGAGCCGCGGTCCGCGAGGGCCTGCGGTCCGTGGCGGACCGCATCGATCACGACGGGTGCGCCACGGCGTTCACCACGGCTGCTAGTTGCGGGCGCGGGCGCGGCCGTTGGGCTTCTCGTCGTCGGCACCGGCCTTGGGCTTGTCGCCGGTGCGTAGGCCCTCGGCCGGGATGCGCACGACATCGGGCTTCTCGACCTTGCCCTCGGCCTTCGCCTCGGCCTTCGCTTCGGCCTTGGCGGCCTCGGCCTTGGCGTCGCCGGCGGCCTGGGCCTGCTGCAGCCGCAGGGTCATGCCGTGCTTGGTCAACAGCTCGGTCTCGATGCGCGCGGCGACCTCGGGGTGCTCGACCAGGAACTGCTTGGCGTTGTCGCGACCTTGGCCGATGCGCTCGCCCTTGTACGAAAGCCACGCGCCAGACTTCTCGATCACGTTGGCCTCGACGCCCATGTCGATGAGCATGCCGGGGCGGCTCACGCCCTCGCCGTAGGTGATGTCGAACTCGACCTCGCGAAACGGTGGCGCGAGCTTGTTCTTGACCACCTTCACGCGGGTGCGGTTGCCGACCACCTGCTCGGCCGACTTGATGGCGCCGATGCGGCGGATGTCGAAGCGGATCGACGCGTAGAACTTGAGCGCGTTGCCGCCGGTGGTGGTCTCGGGGTTACCGAACATCACGCCGATCTTCATGCGCAGCTGGTTGATGAAGATGACGATGGTGCGGCTGCGGGAGATCGAGCCCGTCAGCTTGCGCAGCGCCTGGCTCATGAGTCGCGCCTGCAGACCGACGTGCGAGTCGCCCATCTCGCCCTCGAGCTCGGCCTTGGGCGTGAGCGCGGCGACCGAGTCGATCACGACGATGTCGACCGCGCCCGAGCGCACCAGCATGTCGCAGATCTCCAGCGCCTGCTCGCCGTAGTCCGGCTGCGAGACCAACAGGTCGTCGGTGCGCACGCCGATCTTGCGGGCATAACCGACGTCGAGCGCGTGCTCGGCGTCGATGAACGCACACACGCCGCCGGTGCGCTGGGCCTCGGCGACGGCGTGCAGCGCGAGGGTCGTCTTGCCCGAGGACTCTGGCCCGTAGATCTCGACGATGCGGCCGCGCGGCAGGCCGCCGATGCCGGTCGCGATGTCGAGCGCGAGGCAGCCGGTCGGGACCACCGAGACGTCGCCGAGCGGCAGCTTGCCATCGGCCGACAGCCGCATGATCGAGCCCTTGCCGAACTGCTTCTCGATGGTCGCGAGGGCGAGGCCGATGGCGGCATCACGATGCTTGGCGGGGCTGACGGGTTGCTTCGGATCGGATGCAGACATGGACGACTCGGCTTTCTTGGGCAGTTCGGGTTGCAGGCGGGGGAACTTCAGGTCGCCGGCGATGGCGTGGGTCCGTGCAGCGAGGCCACGCCACGCTCGCAGAGGCGGTCCCACAGCAGCTTGTGCGCCCACGAGGCGGCGCCGCGCTGCAGCGTGCCACGATCGCCGCGCAGCTGCAGTTGGAGGTGGCGGGTGCCGCGATCGTCGGCGACCGCGATGTGCACGGTTCCCACCGGCTTTTCGGCGGTGCCGCCATCGGGGCCGGCGATGCCGGTGATCGCGACGGCGAGATCGCTCCCGAGCGATCGCCGCGCGCCCTCGGCCATCGCCCGCGCGACCGGCTCCGAGACCGCGCCGTGGGCCTCGAGCACCGCGGCCTCGACCCCGAGCAGGCCTCGCTTCACGCGGTTGTCGTAGGCCACGACGCCGCCGTCGAGACAGGCCGACGCGCCGGGGATCGCCGCGATGCCGGCGGCAGCCAGCCCACCGGTGCAGGACTCCGCGAACGCGATCCGCAGCGCGGCATCGCGGGCGGCCGCGACGATGCGGGTCGCGAGATCGGCCTCGCCGACGCCGTGAATCGCCGGGCGCAGCGCCTCGATCATCTCGCCGTCGAGACTCGCGAGGTCGTCGATGCTCGCGCCGTGGCCCTGCGCATCGGGCGTGCCCTCGAGGATGACGAGCACCTCGGGCATCGCGGCCCGGTAGTGCACGAAGACCCCGCGCAGGGCCTCGCTGCGCGCCCGTGCGGCGGCGACGATGGGCTCGACGCGCTCGGCGATCGCGGACTCGCCGAGCCCGATCGCGCGATACATGCGACGCGCGATCGGCCGCAGCGACAGGCGCGCGCGCACGCGCGGCTCGACCTCCTCGCGCTGCATGCGATGCAGCTCGCGCGGGACCCCGGGCATCACGAACACCATGCAGCGCCCGATCTCGATGCAGAAGCCCTCGGCGCTGCCGATGGGGTTGTCGAGCCACTGCGCGCGCTCGGGTCGATCGGCCTGCTTGAGGTTCGCGACCGGCATCTCCCGCGCGAAGCGGCGGAACTTCTCGCGCAGCCGCGCCACCGCGGCCTCGTCGCGCACCACCGGGCAGCCGGCCGCGTCCGCGATCGCGGCGGTGGTCAGGTCGTCGGTGGTCGGGCCGAGCCCGCCGCTGGTCCACAGCACGTCGGCGCGCGCGACAGCACCGCGGACCGCGGTGACGATCTCTTCGTGACGATCCCGGACGACCTCGACGCGGGTGAGCAGCAGGCCCAGCTCGCGCGCGCGCGCACCGAGGAAGGTCGCGTTGGTGTTGACCGTGTCCCCCGAGAGGAGCTCGTCACCGATGCTGAGGACCTCGACGCGCGGGGCAGGAGCATTCATGGCGGGTTGGGGTGTACGATGCCGACGGCGTGCCGGGGCGAGGAGTGCCCAGGACGCGCCAACGCAAGCGGCTGAGGGCTGGTTTGCCCGTATACTGCGCAGATGTCAAGTGACCCCCAGAATTCGGGTCGCGGCCCCCAAGGGGTCACCAGGAAGCGGGCTTCACGGGGGTCTTCGCCAGGGCACCTGCGTGGTCGTCGGGGTCGCCGGCAGGGTTAGCGACCCTTCGGACACGATCGTCGCGATCGTCCAAGCGCGCGCTTGGAGCCATCGGTCGCACTCGGCTACGATGCCACCACGGTGCGCATCCGATACGCGGCCAAGACCGACGTCGGCATGAAGAGGACTCACAACGAGGACTACTTCGCGTTGATCGAGGACGAGCAGCTGTTCATGGTGGCTGACGGCATGGGTGGTCACGCATCGGGCGAGGTCGCGAGCAAGCTGGCGGCCGAGGTGATCGGCGAGTTCTATCGCCACAGCAAGGATCAGGACGCGACCTGGCCGTACCGCTACGACTCGAGTCTGTCGTACGCGGAGAACCGCATGGTCGCGTCGATCCGCCTGGCCAACCAGCGCATCCACGAGAGCGCCGGCAAGAACCCGCACCTGCGCGGCATGGGCACCACGCTGGTGGCGTTCATCGTGAAGGGCGATCAGGCCTTCGTGGCCCACGTCGGCGACTCGCGCTGCTACCGGCTGCGCAACGGCTCGATCCACCAGCTCACGCGCGATCACTCGCTGCTCGAGGACTATAAGGAAGCGCGCCCCGACATGACGGAGGAGGAAGCCCGCAACTTCCCCCACAAGAACGTCATCACGCGCGCGCTCGGCATGCGCGACAACGTCGTCGTCGACATCTCGCGGGTCGACCTGCAGGACGGCGACCGCTTCGTGCTCTGCTCCGATGGCCTCTCCGGCATGCTGACCGACGCGGAGATCCATCACATCACCCGGCGCCACGAAGACCTCGAGAAGGCCGTGTCGGAGCTCATCGATCGCGCCAACGCGGCCGGCGGCACCGACAACATCACGGCCATGGTCGTCGAGTGCTGCTTCTAGTACCTCGACACAGCGATTGTGACGGGCCATAACACCGCCCTGACCGCGCCTCGCTGCGTTGCCGCACCTTGAAATACGCCCGGTATTCCGGCGGCACGGCGCCTTGCGGAGTCGCGGCCATGACGGCGTTCTGACCCATCACAATCCCTGTGTCGAGGTACTAGACCGGCCGCGGGACGCCCGCCCGGTGTGATCGAGAATTCGCGGGCGAGTCGTGACATCGACCTGCTAGCGTGCGCCGGTGTCCGCTGGCCGCTCCGATCGCCGAGCGACGTCGCGCTACCCCGTGGAGCTCGACGTCGACTACCGCATCGAGGGCACCTACTTGTTCGCGTCGATCGCCGACATCTCGAGCTGCGGCATCTTCGTGCGCACCGAGACGCCGCTGGCCCAGGGCACGCTGCTGCAGCTGTGCTTCGAGGCCCCGCCGACGCTCGCCAACGGCGACGGTCGCTTCGAGCTCGCCGGTGAGGTGGTGTGGATCACCGCCGACACCGATCGTCCGGGCATGGGCGTGCGCTTCCTGGAGGTGTCGGCCGCGGATCAGCGGCGCCTGCTGGAGCTGGTGCGCGCCATCGCCTACGTCGACGACAGCGACGCGAACTGACGTCCGACCGTCGCCCGCAGGCAGCCAGGCCTGCCGCACCCGGCCAGAGCGGGCGTCGTCGCCTGCGTCGGTCATACTCGGGAACGGCGGCGACGCGCGTGCGCTCGTCGTCCCCGATCGCCATGCCGATGCGACGCTCCGCCATCGTCCTCGCCCTGCTCCTGCCCGCCTGCCGGGTGCCGAGCGCCCCCGATCCGACCGACGCCACGCCCGTGGCGTCGAGCGCCGCGGTCGCGCCGGTGGTCGCGCCGAGCAGCGCCGAGGTCGATCGTCGCCTCGAGCTGCGCGTGCTCGGCCGCACCATCGGCACCATGGCGCTCGACGTCGAGCCAACCGACGACGGCGGCTCGCGCTGGACCACGCGCACGGAGCTCACGCTCGCGCTCGATGACGCCGGCGAGACGCCCAAGCGCATCGAGACCGACGCCACCGTGGTCTACGACGCGAAGCTGGCGATGCGCTCGGGCCTCGAGATCACCCACGAGGCCGGCGTGCAGGAGCGCAAGACCGTGACGATCGAGGGCGACACGCTCACCCTGCGGGTGCAGGGCCCAGCCCACGACCAGACCCATCGCTTCCCCATCCCCGAGGACAACCGCAGCGACGCGGCGGTGTTCGAGCAGCTGCGGCGCGAGGTCGAGGGCGGCGCGGCGATGCCACGGACGCTGTCGTTCTCGTCGTTCGACGACGACGAGCTGCGCTTCAGCCACGACCGCATGACCCTGCTCGCGCGCGTCATGGTGCGCGACGGCGACCGCGACGTGCCCGGCTGGAAGATCGAGCGCCGCGACGAGCACGGCGAGCGCACGGTCGCGGTGCTCGACGCCGCCGGGCTGCCGCTGTCGCTCGAGATCGGCGTGTTCACGGCCGCGCTGCCGGGCACGCCGGCGGGCGAGGCCGGCGCACGGCTGAGCTCCATGCTCGCGATCGAGGGCGTGGTACCGCGGCAGGCCGCGACGCTGCAGATCTCGCTCGACGTCCCAGGCGACGACGACACCGAGCCGCTGTTGCGCAGCGGTCCGTACCAGGACGTCACGCGCGACGGCAACCACTACACCCTCACGCTGCACGCACGGGCGGGCCACGGCGTCGCATCGCCCAAGCTACCGATGACGACCGTGCCCGACGACGTGCGCCGCTTCCTGTCGCCGACCCCGACCAGCCAGTCGGACGAACCAGCGATCGTCGCGCGCGCGCAGACCCTCGCGCGCGGCCACGAAGACGCCCGCGCAGCCGCCCACGCGATCGTGCGGTGGGTGTTCGAAACCCTGGGCAAGAAGGATGGCGCCCGCGGGGCCGCGACCGCGACCGAGGTGCTCGCCGACGGCTTCGGCGATTGCACCGAGCACGCCGCGTTGTCGGTCGCACTGCTGCGCGCGGCGGGCATCCCCGCGCGCAACGTCAGCGGTGTGGTGCTGGTGCCGGGCCTGTTCAGCTCCGACGCCGGCTACCACGCGTGGGTCGAGGCCTGGCTCGGCGAGTGGGTGGTGCTCGACCCGGCGCTCGGCAACACCGACGTCTCGGCCCACTACATCCTGCTCGGCTACGACGAGCCCGGGCTCGAGCAGGGCGGCGCTGCGTTGTCGCGCATGCTCGGCCGCACGACGATCCGCGTGCTGCCACGCTGACGCGCGCTCGGACCCGGCCACCCGTGATCTTCGCCACCAACCGGGCGCGGCCGTGGTGGCACGAGGACCATCGATGGTCCCCGCACGCCGCCCCGCCCTGCTGCCCGCGCTCGCGCTCGCGCTCGCCGCCTGCGATCCCCACCAGGCCCCCGACGCGGCCGGCGACGGCGGCAGCGGTGGGAGCGACCCAGCCGCGGATGCCGACGCAGGCGGCACGGACCCGAGCGGGGGCGGGCCGACGGGCGACGACGGCGACAGCGGGGATGGACCGAGTGTCGAAGTCGGCGACCCGAGCCTCAACCGCTTCGTGCTGACCTCGGCCGACGAGACCATCGTGCGCATCGAGGCCGACGGCAGCGGTCACACCGAGCTGTTCGCGTTCAACGAATACGACGACGTCAGCAGCCTCTCGTGGGTCGACGGCACGATCTACGCCGGTGGCGGCGACAACTCCGTCAACGCGATCGACGGCACCACCGGCGCGTTCCTCTGGGACCTCCCGATGGGCCGCTACGAGAGCACCTCGCTGGCCGAGCCCGTGATGCTCGTCGACGGCGAGTTGGCGTACGCGCTCGGTCTGCCCGGTGTGCTCACCTCGTTTCGGCTCGCCGATCGCCACATCGATTGGGAGTACCCGCTCGATCCGAGCGGCGAGACCGAGGGCTACTACAGCTCGTGGGGGACCCCACTGGTCACTGCGGATCTGATCTTCGTGGGGACCGGCTCGAGCCTGGACACCAACTACCTGCACGCGATCGATCGCGTCACGGGGTCTCGACGCTGGCGCCTGCAGCTGGCGCACCCCGACGACGACGTGCCCATGGGCGTGACCGGCGGCCTGCGCCGCATCGGAGACACGTTGCTGGTGCCCGCGGGCGACCTGCTCGCGCTCGACGCCACGACCGGCTCGCTGCGATGGTCGTACGCGACCGAGCGACTCAGCCGCGGCGCCGGCACGCCGGTGGTGGTCGACGACCGCATCTACGTGCAGAACGCCCACGACGTCGCCGACGGGCGGCTCGACTGCCTCGCGCTCGCCACCGGCGAGCTGCTGTGGTCGATCGCGGCCGGCAACGACTACGCCGGCGTCTACACGCCCAGCGTGGTGGACGGCCGCGTCTACGGCGTCGACGAGCGCGGGGGCAGTGAGTGGAGCTTCGGCAACGGCCGTCCTTTCGCGGCCGACGCCCTCAGCGGCGCGTTGCTGTGGGCCAACGACCGCGTGAGCGTCGAGAGCTCGCCGGTGCTCGCCAACGGGCGCTTGTTCTTCCACGGTCAGGACTTCGACGGCAGCGGCGACATCGATCTCGACGTCGGCACCTTCGCGCTCGATGCCGCCGACGGCAGCCTGGTGTGGCTCGACAACGTCACCCGCTACGCAAGCGCGACCACGCCGCTGGTGGTCGCCGACAACGGCGTGTTCCGGGCCGGCGCGGCGGTGCCGTGAAGGTGGTCGCAGCGCACGCCTGCACGTCCGCTGCCCGGCGGCCTCGAGCGGTGCTATCACCGGCCGGACGTGATGCACCGACGACGTTTCGTGGCCATCGGTGCGGCGGCGGCCCTGCAGGGCTGTCGGCGCACGCCAGGCGTGGCAGAGCCGGCGAGCCCGCGCCGCGCCGCGCTCATCGTCCACGGCGGCACCATTCACACCGGCGATCCGCAGGGCGTGGTCGAGGCGATCGCGATCGCCGACGGGCGCATCGTCGATCGCGGGGACGGCCGCACGGTGCGGGCCAGCTGGCAGGGTCCCGGCACGACGTTGCTCGATCTCGAAGGCGGCAGCGCGTGCGCAGGGCTGTGCGATGCCCATGCGCACCTGGTCGGGCTCGGCCGCGCGCTCGCGACGGTCGACCTGCGCGGCGCGGGCTCGATCGACGAGGTGGTCGCACGGCTGCGCGCCGGCGCGCCCGCGAGTGGTTGGGTGCACGGTCGCGGCTGGGATCAGAACCTGTGGCCCGGGCAGGCGATGCCGACCCATCACGCGCTGACCGCCGCGTTCCCCGATCGCCCGGTGTGGCTGCGACGCGTCGATGGCCACGCGGGTTGGGGCAACGCAGCGCTGCTCGCCGTCGCCGGCCTCGGCCGCGACACCACGTCGCCCGCCGGCGGCGAGATCCTGCGCGACGGCGAGGGCCTGCCGACCGGCGTGCTCGTCGACGCCGCGATGGCGCTGGTGACCGTGCCCGCGACGACCGCCGACGAGCGCCGCACCCAGCTGCTCGCCGCGCAGACCCACGCGCTGCAGCGCGGCCTCACCGGCGTGCACGAGATGGGCATCGATGCCGACGACGACGCGCTCTACCGCGCGCTCGATCGCGACGAACGGCTGCAGCTGCGCGTGCACGCCTACGCCAGCGAGGGCTGGCTCGTAGGTGATCTCGGCGCCCGCGATGCGAACGCCACCGTCGGTCGCTACGCGCTGGTCGGTGTGAAGCTCTATGCCGACGGCGCGCTCGGCAGCCGCGGCGCCGCGCTGCTCGCCGACTACGACGATCGCCCGGGCCACCGCGGGCTCATGCAGCACGAGCCCGCCGAGCTCACCGCGCTGGTCGAACGCGCGGTGCGAGGCGGTTGGCAGCCCGCCACCCACGCGATCGGCGACGCGGCCAATCGCGCGACGCTCGACGCCTACGCCGCGGTCATGACGAAGGATCAGCGCCGCGCGTTGCGACCCCGCATCGAGCACGCGCAGGTGCTCGCGCCCTCCGACCTCGCGCGCTTCGCCGAGCTCGGCGTGATCGCCAGCATGCAGCCGACCCATGCCACCAGCGACATGGCCTGGGTGCCGGCGCGACTCGGCCCCGAGCGAAGCCAGCGGGCCTACGCCTGGCGCTCGCTGCTGCTGCAACACGCCACGCTGTGCTTCGGCAGCGACTTCCCGGTCGAGCGGGTCGATCCCACGCTCGGCCTGTACGCCGCGATCACGCGGCAGGACCTCGCAGGCGCGCCCAACGGCGGCTGGCTGCCCGAGCAGCGGCTGTCGCTCGACGAGGCGCTGTGGTGCTTCACCCAGGGCGCCGCGTTCGCGGTCCAGCGCGAGCACGAGCTCGGCACGCTCGCCCCGGGCATGCGCGCCGACGTGACCTGCTTCACCGGCCGACTCGACGGGGAGGATCGGCGGGCGCTCGCGACGCTGCCGGTGCGCGCGACGATCATCGACGGCCACGTGGTCTGGCAGGCGTAGGGCGCCGCGCCGCGCGTGCGGCAGCCCGCGCTGGCGCGCGTCACTTCCGGAAGCGGACGTGGAAGTGGTTCGCGTGGCCGCGCCAGTGGCGGATGATGCCGTGGCTGCGGCCGCGGCCGCGGGGGTACTGGAACAGCTCGTCGAGGGTGTCCTCGTCGACGCCCTTCTCGCTGGCGTAGTCGTACAGCAGCTTCTGGATGCGGTAGTCCATGAAGATGTACGTGACCTCGTCGCTGTCGATGAAGGCCTTGATGAGCGCCCACGTGCGCGGCACGTCGAGGTTCTTGGAGTGGGCGTGGCGGAACTTGGTCTCGTTGGCGTCGGCGCCCGACAGCACGTAGCCGATGTCGACGTCGCGGCCGAACTGATGCGACAGGTGCGGCGGGAACTTGCCACCGCCGCGCTTGCTGATGTCGCCGATGTGGATCTTGGGCCCGCCCGGGCTGCGCTTCTTGTAGCTGGCGACCGCGCCCTGGATGGTCGAGATGGTCTTGCGGGTGCCCCAGGCACCGGCCTCCCACTTCACCACGTAGTGCTTGCCGGGCGGCAGCTGCATGCCGTCGGGGAGGCGACCGGTGTCGACATCGACGCCGCCGAAGCCCCGCACGATGCGACCGTCGGCCCACACCACCAGCCGCTGGCCCTCGCGCAGCGCGTTGCGGTCCTCGAGCTTGCCTCGCTGGTAGCGCTCGAGCTCCTTGGGGCTGAGGCCGTACTTCTCGGCGATCGAGCCCAGGTTCTCGCCGTGCACGACCACGTGGCTGATGCGGTTGCGCTCGCGCGGCGGAATCTGCGGGCACACGCGGATCTTCTTGCCGACGCTCAGCATGTCGGGGTTGCTGCGCAGCGAGGCGTTCAGACGCAGCAGGTCGGCCTTGCGCACGCCGTAGCGCCCCGCGATCTGGCCCAGGTGCTCGCCGGGCACGACCTCGTGCACGTAGATCGGCGTCTCGCCGCCGCACTCCTTGGCCTTGACGATCTTCGCGCTGCCCTTGCCGTCGTCGTCGTCGCCCTCGACGCAGACGTTGATGATCTGCCCCACGTGCAGCGAGTCGGGCGCCTTGGCGACCGCGGCGTTGCGGTTCTTGATGTCACGCTCGGTGACGCCGTACTGCAGCGCGATCTGGGCCAGGGTGTCGCCGTCGTCGACCTCGTGCCGCGTGATGGTGCCGCCGTTGCCACAGCGCTTCGCGGTCGACTTGGCGGCGGGCTTGTCGAGGTCGAGCGTGTCGTCGGGCTTGCAGACGTTCAGCGACTGGCCCAGCCGCAGCTTGTCGGGCGCCTTCGCGAGCGCCGGGTTCAAGTTCATCAGCTCGCGCTGGGAGAGATCGTGCTTGGCCGCGATGCCGCTGGCGGTGTCACCACCGACGACGGTGTACTCGCAGGGATCGGCGGCTGCGGCCCGCAGTGGACCGCCCACGAGTGCCGCCGCGACGACGAGGACAGGCGCGAGCCAACGCATGGGCGCCAAGGATTTGCACAGGCGTTCGCACGGCGCAATGGGATCGGCTGGAGCAACCGTCCCGAACCGGTGCGCGCGCACCATCGGGCGCCGCCGATCGCGGCCTCACGCCGCCGCGCGCGTGAGCAACAGCAGCTCGCGCTTGAGCACGAACGCGGCCTCGACGTCGTTGAACAGCGCGATCTGCAGCGCCAGCGGCTGCGCGAGCTCGGCCAGCGCGCGGTGATCGAGCTTGCGCGGCTCGATGCCGACCCGCTCGCACGCCGCCCGCAGCGTCGCCCACGGGAACGCGGTGTAGCGCGACAGGACGTCGAGCACGGCGTCGCACAGCGGGGACACGTACGCGGCGGCGGCGGGACGATCGATCGGCATGCAGGACGCTGTGGTCCTGTCATCGTCGGAGCCGTGCGCGGACTTGAGCCGATGCGCGATCGCGTCAGTCGCCGAACATGATGCGCGAGGTGAACGCGATCGACGCCAACAACGAGTTGATCGATGGGTGGCGATCGGCCGGATCGACCGCGAGGCCACGCAACACGATGGTGCGCAGCCAGCCCGGCACCCGCGAGCGTGGTGGCGGCTCGCGTCGGTGGCCACGCGTCACGTTCTGGGCGATCTCGCGTGCGGTCTCGCCGGCGAACGGGCGCTCGCCGTAGAGCCCCTCGTAGAGCGCGACGCAGAAGGCGAACTGGTCCGTGCGTGCATCGGCGCCCGCGCCGGTGAACAGCTCCGGGGCCATGTACGCCGGCGTGCCGACGCACAGGAACGTCGTGCCGGGATCGCCGATCTCGCCGGTCACCGATCGCAGGCCGCCGATCGAGCCGTCGACCAGTGATCCCGAGGCGAACGACATCGACGAGGTCACGTCGACGCGCTCGCGCACGAGGCTCTCGGACGCGTCGCCGGGGCCGGTCGAGAACACGTCGCCGCGCGAGCGCGACAGCTCCCACGTGCCGGTGGTCGAGGCCTCGAACACGCCGGTGGTCGCGGCCTGGAACACGCCGGAGCCCGCAGCGTCGAAGGTGCTCGACGACATCACGTCGGCGACGCGACCGTCCCCGAGCGTGACCGAGGCATCGAGCACGTCGGCGGCGCGGCCGGGGTTGGTCACATCGATCTCGTGGTCGCGCGCACCCGCCACCGATGCCGCCGGGACCTCACCGAAGTGGGCGAGCCCGAAGTCGACCACGCGCGGCCGGTGATCGGGGCCGACCAGCACGTTCGCGGGCTTGAAGTCGCGGTGCAGCAGGCCCACGCCATGCGCCGCGGCGAGCCCACGCCCGGCGTGGAAGAACATGTTCAGCACCTCACGCCACGTGCGGGGCGTGCCGGCCAACCACGTCGACAACGCCGGGCCCTGGACCAGCTCCATCGCGACGTAGCCGCTGCCGTCGTGCTCACCGACGTCGAAGATGGTGACGACGTTGGGGTGGGCGAGCCGGGCGGCGGTCTGGGCCTCGCGGCGCAGCAGCTCGCTGGCGCGCTCGAGCTGGCCGGCGCGCACGCGATCGCGACGCAGGAGCTTGACCGCGACGTCGCGCTGCAGCACCGGATCCCACGCCGCGTAGACGATGCCCATGCCGCCGAAGCCGAGCACGGCGCGCACCTCGAAGCGCCCGATCGCGCTCGGCGGCTGGCCCGGGGGCCGGTCGTCCGGCGGCCGGTCGGCGGGGTCGGTGACGCTCACGGTCGACGGCATCGTAGCACCAATGTCCCGCCCGGGATCGCGACGCGAGGAGCCTGCCGCCAGGGCGCGTACACTACGGCCGGGAAAGGCGCCCGCCTCGCTTGAGCAAATCGCCCCACGCCATCGTGGTCGGCACCGCTGGTCACATCGACCACGGCAAGACCACCCTCGTTCGCGCGCTGACCGGCATCGACACCGATCGTCTGCCCGAGGAGAAGCGCCGCGGCATCACCATCGAGCTCGGCTTCGCCGCGTGGCCGATCGCGCCCGACCTGGAGGCCAGCATCGTCGACGTCCCGGGCCACGAGGGCTTCGTGCGCACGATGGTCGCCGGCGCCGGTGGCATCGATCTGGTGGTGTTGGTGGTGTCGGCCGAGGACGGCGTGATGCCGCAGACCCGCGAGCACATCAACGTGTGTCGATTGCTCGGGGTCGCCGCGGGCGTGGTCGCGCTGACGAAGATCGATCGTCTCGGCGATGACCCCGAAGCGCTCGAGCTCGCGACCGACGACGTGCGCGGAGCCCTGGCGGGCACGCCGTTCGCCGAGGCCCCGATCGTGCCGTGCAGCGCGGTGACCGGGGTCGGCATCGAGCAGCTGCGCGACACCGTGCGCCGCATCGCGGCCAAGCTGCCGCGGCGCGACAACGGCGGCGCGGTGATCCTCGGGGTCGATCGGGTGTTCACGATCAAGGGCCACGGCACCGTCGTCACCGGCACGCTGCTGTCGGGCTCGGTCGACGTGCGCGGCGACGAGTCGCTGGTGCTGGTGCCCCATGGCCCCGACCGCGAGCCCTTCGCGGTGCGTGCCCGCGCCGCGCAGGTCCGCGGTGACACCCGCGATCGGGTGCTCGCGGGTTGTCGGCTCGCGCTCAACCTCGCGGGCGTCGAGCGCACCGCGGTCGAGCGCGGCGACGTCGTCACCCGCGGGCCCGAGGTCGCGCGGCAGTCGTTCGTGCACGCCAAGCTGCTGCACCTGCCCGGTCACAGCCCGACGTGGACCCACGGCACCACGCTGCAGATCTGCGCCGGCACGGCCCACGGCGTGGGCGTGCTCGATCCGCTGTGGGTCGTGCCGAGCGCCGGTGCCACCGGCGAGGCGAGCTCCAGCGACGGCGTCGAGGTCCCGCCCGGCGCCGAGGCGATCGTGCGCATCCGGCTGGAGGCACCGCTGCCGCTCTGGCGCGGACAACGACTGGTCGTGCGCGCCTTCGCCGAGCCGCACGACGACTGGTCGGGTCGCACCGTCGGCGGCGGCGTCGTGCTCGACCCGGAGCCCTCGGAGGGCCGCGGACAACGGCCGCGGTGGATCGCGCTGGCCCGCGCGCTCGATCACGCCGACGCCGAGGTGCGGCGCAACGCGTTGCTGCACGACGCGGGACTGGCGGGCATCGACACCGACGCACTGTCGCGACGCGCCGGCGGCGATGCGCGTGCGCAGCTGCAGCGGCAGATCGCCCGCGGCGAGCTGCTCGAGCTGCAAGGTGGTCGCTTCGTGCTCGAGGCCGGCCTGCGGCCGGTGGTCGAGCGCTGCATTGCGCTGGTCGATCGCTTCCACGCCGCCAATCCCCTGCAGGCCGGCATGGCCCGCGCCGCGCTCGAGGGCGCGCTCGAGGGTCGCCTCGCCGCCGACGTGCGCGCGCTCGCAGTCGATCGCGCGATCGCCCGCGGAGGGCTGCGCGTGGTCGACGACTTCGGCACCGTCGCGCGGCCCGGCAAGGGCCTGCAGCCCGGCGGCGAGCTGCCCGGACACATGAAGTCGATCCTCGCGCGCTACCTCGAGGGCGGGCTCACGCCACCGACCCTGCGCGAGGTCGGCGACGCGGTCGCGCGACCACCCCGCGACGTGCTCGAGATGGTCACCTCGCTGCAGCGCATGGGCAAGCTCGTGCGCATCACCGCCGATCTCTCGCTCGCGCGCGAGAGCCACGACGAGCTGTGCTCGCGCGTGCGCACGCACCTGCGCGAGCACGGCACCATCGACGTGCAGGCGCTCAAGCAGCTCGCCGGGCTCTCGCGCAAGTTCGCGGTGCCGATGCTCGAGCACCTCGACGAGCTGCAGATCACGCTGCGCCAGGGCGACGCGCGGATCCCCGGCCCCAAGCTGTGAGCCCACCCCAAGCTGTGAGCCCACGCGGCTGCGCGCGCATCGACCCGGCCGGCGCTGCGCTCGCAGCCGCCGCCACGCAGGAATCGCTGCGGTGCGGGGCGACACACCTGCGGCGATTTTGCGCAGCGGCGCGCCGGCGAGCACGCGGCGTTGTGACATACTCCCGAGCATGATGTCGGCCTCGCCTGCGCGTGCCCGCAGCCTCCTTTGTGGCGTGTTCGTGCTGCTCGGCGCGTGCGATCCGAAGGCCGGTGCGGGTGACGAGGACGGTGGCTCGGGCGACGCGGGCTCGAGCACCGGCGAGCCCGTCAGCGGTTGCGCCGCAGAGGATCGCGACGACGACTATGCGCTCGGGCTCGCCCGCGACGGCAGCAAGCTGAGGGTGCGCTTCGTCGATGCGCTGCCGGCCCCGCCCTCGCGGGGCGACAACACCTGGACCCTCGCAGTCGAAGACCTCGCGACCGGCATGCCGGTCGACGACGCCCAGCTCGCGGTCGAGCCGTACATGCCCGACCACATGCACGGCACTTCGATCGCGTGTCACGTGACCGACATGGACCCGCCCGGCGAGGTGATGCTCGAGCCGGTCAACCTGTTCATGCCCGTCCTCTGGGAGGTCCGCCTGCACTTCACCCTCGCCGACGCCTCGACCGACACCGTCGTGTTCAAGTTCTGCGTCGACCCCTGACCGCGCGCCCATGGCCGACCGCATCGAGTCGCGCGCGACCCTGCCGTGGTTGGTGCGCCTGCGTTGGCTCGCGATCGCGGGTCAGCTGGCCGCGATCGTCCTCTACCACCGCGAGCTCGACATGGCCCTGCCGTGGCGCGCGGTGGTGCCCTTGCTCGGCTTCACCGCGCTGACCAACCTCGCATTGGCGCTGTGGCTGCGCCGCCACCCCGCACCGCGCGAGCCCGATCGCTTGATGGTCGCGGCGCTCACCCTCGACACCGCCACGCTGACGGTGTTGCTGGCGACCACCGGCGGTGCCGCCAACCCCTTCACGATCTTCTACATCGCGCACATCGTGCTCGCGGCGGTGGTGTTGACCACGCGCTCGACGGTGTGGATCACCGTGTTGTCGGCGCTGTGCTTCGGCGCGCTGTTCCTGCTGCCCGCCGACGAACACGCGCACCACCACCACGACGGCATGATGATGCCCGATCCGATGCTGGGGGCGCATCTGCGGGGCATGTGGATCGCGTTCGCCATCGCTGCGACGGTGATCGCGTTCTTCGTCCGCAAGATCTCGCTCACCATCGCCGAGCAGCACGAGCAGATCGCACGCCTGCGCGAGCGCGACGCCTCACGCGCGCGGCTGGCCTCACTCGCCGCGCTTGCGGCCGGCGCCGCGCACGAGCTCGGCACGCCGCTGGGCACCATCGCGGTCGCGGCACGCGAGATGGAGCTCGAGTGCACGCGACACGGTGTCGACGACGGTGCGCTCGCCGACGTGCGGCTCATCATCGAGGAGGTCCAGCGCTGTCGCTCGATCCTCGGCGGCATGTCGGCCCACGCCGGCGAGGAGGATCTGCGGCTGCGCCGGGTGCCGGCGCGCGAGCTGCTCGAGGGCGTGCGCGCGCGCTTCGACGAGCGCCATGCCGCCGCGATCCGCATCCGCGTGCCGGCCGGCGAGCCCGCGGTCGTGTGTCCGCCCGAGGCGACGGTACGCACGCTGGCATCGCTGGTGAAGAACGCCTTCGATGCCGGTGCCGACGATGCCGTCGATCTCGAGGCGCTGCCGCAGCCCGAGGCGACCTGCATCGTGGTGCGCGACCGTGGCCACGGCATGAGCGAGGCCGTGCTCGCACGGGCGGGCGAGCCCTTCTTCACCACCAAGGAGCCCGGCGCCGGCATGGGCCTGGGGCTGTTCATCGCGCGCAGTCTGGTCGAGTCGCTGGGCGGCAAGCTCGAGCTGCAGCCCCGCGAGGGCGGCGGCACCGAGGTGCGGGTGACACTTCCGCACGGCGGCGCGATCGCGGGTGCCGCCAGCTCCGACGCCCTGCGACCGCTGCTCGACGGCGACGAGCCGGCGCTGCAAGGGAGCCGAGCATGACCGACGATGCCGACGCGAACTCGGACGCTGCGTCGACGCCCATCCTCCTCGTCGACGACGACGAGCGCTTCCGTGAGCGACTGGCACGGGCGCTCAGTCAGCGCGGCGTCGAGGTGTGGACGGCGGCCGACCGCGACGAGGCGATCGCGATCGCCCAGTCGCACACCATCGAGCGCGCGATCGTAGATCTGCGGATGCCCGGTGCCCACGGCCTCAAGGTGCTGCGGGAGCTGCTCGAGCTGCACCCGGCCGCGCTGGTGGTGATGCTCACCGGCTACTTCTCGATCGCCACCACGGTCGAGGCCATCCGGCTCGGCGCCCGCGACTACCTGGTCAAGCCCTGCGATGCCGACCGCATCCTCTCGGCGTTCGACCGCGAGCCCGGTGAGGGCGTGCAGACCGACGAGCAGGCGCTGCAGCTCGAGACGCCCTCGCTGGCGCGGGTCGAGTGGGAGCACATCGAGCGGGTGCTGCGGGAGTGCGGCGGCAACGTCTCGAAGGCCGCGCGGGTGCTCGGCATCCACCGCCGCACGCTGCAGTACAAGCTCTCGAAGTTCCCGCAGGCGCGCTAGCGCACCGCAAGCTCGTGCGCCCTTGGGGGCCCCCGGCCACGCCAGGGCTGCGACGACGGCAACGCCAGGCCGCGCGACCTCGGTTGCGCATGCCGCCGGCCTCGACGTACGCTGTGAAGCTGTTGATGTCGCGCCATCGCAGCCCGCTGCTCGGTGTGCTCACGCTGCTGTCGGCGTGTGCGGGCAGCAGCATCGACGACGGCGGCTCGTTCTCCGGGGGCCTGTTCTCGGGCTCCGCCGAGACCGGTGGCTCGGCCACCGTTGGCACCGCGTCGGGCACCGCGGGCACCGCGGGCACCGGGGCGACCGAGGGCACCGAAGGCATGAGCTCCACCAGCGCGGATGCCAGCACCACCGGCTCGCCCAGCACCACCGCGAGCAGCACCGATCCCTCGGCGAGCTCCGCGGTCGACAGCTCGGGCAGCGACGGCAGCAGCGGCGATCCGGTGCAGCCCTTCTGCGGTGACGGCACGATCGATCCCGGCGAGGGCTGCGACGACGGCAACGCCGACGACACCGACGCGTGTCTGGCGACCTGCGTCGCAGCCAGCTGCGGCGACGGCTTCGTGCAAGCGAACGTGGAGGCCTGTGACGACGGCGTGAACGACGGCAGCTACGGCGGCTGCAACCCCGGCTGCGCGCAGCTCGGCCCCTTCTGCGGCGACGCCGGCGTGCAGGCGCAGGAGCAGTGCGACCCCGGCGTCGCGCTGCCGTGGGTCAACGTCGGCTGCAGCGCCGCGTGCGTCTACGATTTCTCCGGCATCACGCAGCTGTACTGCAATGGTTCGTGCTCATGGGCGGGCGCAGACAGCTGCGACCAGGCCGACGCCGACATCTACTGCCAGCTCGTGACCGGCGACTCGACCAGCACCGCGAGCTCGTTCCAGGTGGTCACCGCCCTCGATGCCCCAGGCTTCGCGTGCCCGTCGTACGGCACCAACCTCGGCACCATGCCGGGCTTCGGCGTGAACGTGAGCGTGTGGTACCAGGACAGCAGCATCCTGGCCAACCACGGCGGCGGCGAAGTGATCGCCAACGCGGTCTGCACGTAGCGCGAGGGAGACGCGCGCTCAGGTGGCGGTCGCAGGCGGCTCGGGGCCGGTCGGCGCCGTGACCGACGGGGCTGCCGCGCGCACGGCAGGCGCGGCCGCCGACGATCCCAGCGCCGCGTCGGCGACCGCCTCCACCGGCACGACCTGCTCGAGCTGCCACGCCTGCACCGCGAGCTGTCGCCGCACGCGATTGAGTGCGTTGCGGGCGTGCGCGATCGCCAGGCCCGCCATCGCGACCACGCCGACGTTCGCAATCACGAGCGTGACCTCGGTGACCGTGGGCGAGAACGTCGCCATGCGGGCGTGGATGACCATCGCATCGCCGTCGAAGGCGTAGGTCGGCGAGATCACGCCGAGCGCCTCGAGCAGCCACGGCACGAACACGCTCGCGCAGCCCATGACGATGAGCAGCGGCACGAAGCGGAACTCGGTGAACGCGAACATCGCGGTGGTCGCCACCACCAGGCCGGGCACCAGCATGAACGGACCGAACAGCCGCGTCGCGAGGCCGAGCACGACCGCCTGCAGCAGCGCGATGACCAGCACGTCGGCGCTGCCGGCATGGTCGCGCCGCACCCGTCGCAGCGAGAGCCCGACGATCACCAGCATCAGCCCGACGATCGCCAGGTAGCTGCTCCAGTCGCGCACGCCCATGAACAGCGGCGTCACCAGGAACGCCAGCCATGCCGCGCCCGCGACCGCGCCGACGCCGGCCTGCTGCCGACTCTCACGCTGCTGATCGAGCGCGAGCCGGCGCTCGACCTCGGGCGGCACCTGCTTGGGCGGCCGTCGCAGCAGGTTGCCGAGCGCCTCGAAGGCCTCGTGGTTCGACGGGTCCAGCGCCAGCGCGCGGCCGGCCTCGCGCACGGCCTGGGCCCGCGCGGCGTGGTCGTCGTCGCTGCGGGCCTCGAGCGCGCGCGCAGCCGCGGCGTGCTCGCGGGCGAGCGCGCGGCGGGCCTGCTGATCGCGATCGCCATCGAGGTAGCGCTCGACCGCGTCGCGCAGCGATCGCACGTCGGCGAAGCGCTCGGCGGGCGCGGTCGCGGTCGCACGCACGCAGATGGCCTCGAGCTCCGGCGGCACGTCGCGCGCCGGCGCGCGCACGCTGGCGCGCGCGTCGGCGCCGGCGAGGGTGCCCGCGATGAGCTCCATCGCCGGCGCGCGCGGGTGCAGCGGCTGTAGCACGAGCAGCTCGAACAGCATCGCCCCCAGCGCGTAGATGTCGGCGCGGTGATCGACCGCAGCGCCGCCGCCATCGACCTGCTCGGGCGGCATGTAGCCGAGCGTGCCGAGCAGCGCCCCCGCGGCGGTCTCACCATCACGCGGGGCTGCGGGGCCATCGGGGATCTCGGTGGTGGCGCCCTTGGCCTTGGCCACGCCCCAGTCGAGCACGTAGACCTCACCATACTCGCCGAGCATGACGTTGGCGGGCTTGAGGTCGCGATGGATCACGCCGTGGTCGTGGGCATACGCGACCGCCTGGCACACCTGCACGAAGTCGGACAGCAGGCGACGCAGGCCGAAGCTACGCGCGGTCGCCTCGTCGCCGGCGGCGAGCCCGGCGATCACCTCGGCGAGCGTGATGCCGTTGACCCGCTTCATCGTGAACCATGGCAGTCCGTGGCTGTAGCCGACGTCGTAGACCGGCACCACCGCGGGGTGCTCGAGCCGCCCCTGCATCCGCGCCTCTCGCAGGAACCGCGCCGCGCTGCCGCCGTCGGGGCGCAGGGTCTTGAGCGCGATCGATCGGCCCATCTCGACGTCCTCGCACAGCCGCACCTCGCCCATGCCGCCGCGGCCGAGCAGCCGATCGACGCGGTAGCGCTGCTCGAAGGCCTGCTCGGCGCCGTCGACGATTGCCCGCGACGCGGCCGCGTCCGACGGCGCGACGCTGCACGCCGCGAGGGTCGCGTCCGCGAGGTCGACCGGCGAGGGCTCGTCCGCCATGGGCTAGACCCTACCGCTTGTTCGTCGCGCCGGTGAAGCGTCGGTGCCACGGGCTCGCGGGCGTCGTGCCGCCTGGGGCCGCGTTACACTGGGACGCCTGCACGAACCGCCGCCATGACGTCCTGCGCCGCCGCACACCTCCACCGCTGCATCCTCATCGCCGCCGCCGGCATCTTGCTCGGGTGCACGCCGGATCCCGTGGTCGAGGACGCACTGAGCAAGCAGCCGCCGCCGGCCCCCACGAAGCGGACGATCAAGATCCCGCCCCGCGATCCACGGCTGCCACCGCCCGCACAGGACAAGGCGGGCACCACCGCCGCAACGCCGCCGTCGACCGCACCGGTGGCCACGCCCGCCACCGACGTCACGGGCCCGGCGGCGCGTTGATCTTCACGGCGGGCCACCATGGCCCGGTGTAACCCTGGCCGCCGGCGAACCGATGATCCCGCGCATGGCCGAGCCCGACCTTCCCTACGTCGACACGCATGCGTTGACGATCGGCGCGCCGATCGAGCGGGTGTGGACGGTGCTCGAGGACTACGCGGCCACGATCGGTGCCGCGAAGACGCCGATGCTCGGGCGGGTGCTCGGGGCCGAGCCCATGAGCGGCTTCGCAGTGGTGCACCGCGACGCGCCGCATCAGCTCGCGCTCGCGGGCCGGCATCGGTTCTCGCGCTACCGCCTGACATTCGAGCTCGACCCTGCGCCCGGCGGTGGCACCTTGCTGCGCGCGCTGACCCACGCCGTGTTCCCCGGCGTGCGCGGGGCGGTGTACCGCGCGCTGGTCATCGGCACGCGCCTGCACGTGCTGGCGACGCGCGGCATGCTGCACGCGGTGGGCCGCCGCGCGATGGCGCCGACGGCCGGCGTCGCGCCGTCGACGTGATCGAGGCCGCGTGATCGGTGCGCGTGAAAGCGGCCGCGTGAATCAGGCGAAACGCGTCGCCCGGGGATGCACGAGCATGCGGACGCCCAGCTCGCCCACGTCGCGATCCGCGATCGCACGGTGGCGCATGCGTTCGCTGATCGCGAAGACCCCCTTGGCGTCCTCGCGGACGTTGATGAGGTCGGGCTCGAGGGCGTACTCGAGCACGATCTGCACGAGGGTGATCGGCGTGTCGACGAGCTCGGGTGACTCGCGGTCCGGGGTCCACACCTCGCTCCACTCGACCAGCGGCAGCGGTGCGCGGATCGTGGCCTGGAAGCCGCGGCCCGGCTCGACGCGCGAGGCCAACGGCTTGGGCTCCGAGACGTAGGCCTTCGGGCTCGGGGGCCGGCGCACCTGGCCGAGCACGAACAACGCGATTCCGTCGCGGTCGTAGCAGCTCTGCGCGAGGTGGGCCGAGGGCACCGGGTCGGGCTTGCCCGCGAGCACACCGAAGCGATCGGGCACGAGGTTGTAGACATAGGCCGCCGTGTCGCCCGGGTTCGTGATCACGTACGGCACCCGCAGCTCGCCGCGAACGACCTGGACGGGCTCGATCTGGATCTGCAGCATGGTCATTGGTTCGATCCTCGGGCGCCGCACTCACGGCAGCGGGCTAGTGTAGTCGTTGCGTTCGGGCAGGCCGATCGATCGACGCACTTCGTTCTCGAATTGCACGGTGTGGTACTCCTCGACGTTCTTCCATGTCGAGTTCCACGCGGGATCCCGGCTCACGAGATCGTTGGCTCGGGTGCCCAGCGCCGCGCGACGGGCGTGGTTGAGTTCGTGCCCGACGATCACCGGCGATGGCGTCTTGGCCGTCGCCGAGTGGTACGGGTTGCGGCCGGTGGGGTCGTACACGATGTGGCTGCTCGCGCCCTTGTTCGGACCCGTCATCGACATGGGCAACCCGCTCGTGTGCGCGTAGATGCCGTTGGGGTCGTAGGTGGCGAGCACCTGCGCGTTCGCATAGTCCGCGTGGTGCGGGATCTGGTACGGCCCGGTCCACGGCGAGGGCGGAATCCCGAACTGCTGGTTGATCACCGCGTCCATCGACGGCGGGTGCAGGTCGACGTGGTGGCCGGTTCGCGCGATGTCGTCGAACATCGCGCGCCCCGCCGGACTGCCCGCGATGACCTCGAGGTCGCGGATCGCGGCCCTGTTGAAGGCATCGTCGCCGTGCAGGCGGATGGTCCAGTCGTCGAGCAGCTTGGCCACGTACTTGCGGCCGCGCCGCGCGAGCACTGCCATGCGCAGCGCTCGACCCGGCCGGGTCTTGCCCACCGCGCGGCCCACCACGCCGACGCCCTTGAACAGGGCCTTGAACGCAGCGCCCATCGCCATCGAGGTCAGCGATGGCAGCGGCACGCCGCCGATCATCACGGTGGCGTCGCCCGAAAGCGTCGTGCCGACCATCGGGCCGATCGGTGGATCCTTCGGCTTGGGCGCCGTGAAGATGCAGTGCTTCGTGATGTCGACGCCGACGCGGCCTGCGCGAGCGCCTTCGATCCACACCGTCGCCGAGCCGAGGAACACCTCGCACAGCGGAAAGAAGCCGCCGCAGAACGCCGACAGGCCCATGTCGCCGCAGCGCGCCGCAGGCTTGCCGCCGATCTTCGTGTTCTCGGCGCCCGACAGCACCGGGATCGAGATCAGCTGCGTCAGGTGGGGGAAGGGCAGCGGGGGCGCCGGCGGCACCAGATTCGGTGGATGGCTGTGCGCATGGGGGATGCCCATGCCGTTGCTGCCGATCGTCACCGCCGGCAGCGACGGGAACGGGATCGCACCGAGCGGGGCCGTGAGCGCCTGCTCGACGCTCGTCATGAAGTTGAACGCGCGGCCGATCGCCTGCATCGGCGCGCTGCTCAGGATCGCGTGGCCGATGCCACCTGGCGCCGCGGGTGCGGCCGGGGTGTCGTTCGCCGCGGGCGCTGCACCGGCCGCGGGCGCTGCACCGGCCGCGGGCGCTGCACCGGCCGCGGGCGCTGCTGCGGCAACGGCTGCTGCGTGATCACGCTGGCGCCGCGACTGATCCGCGGCGCGTGCGATGACGGTCGAGGTCTTGCTCGGCGAAATCCGCGTCAGTCGATCCGCGAGGTTGGATAGGCCCATGACGCGTCCCCTCGCCTACAGCGGTCGATCCGGCACGGGCCCGCAGCTGCCGTGCTGACACGCGAGGTGCGAGTACGCGTGCGCCTTGGCCCGGTGGCCGGCGTCGTTGTGGTTGGCGGCCATGCGCTCGTACAGATCGGCGAGCCCACCGCGCGCCATCGCTTCGAACGGGGCCTTCATCGCGCGGTACTTCGCCTCGACCTGGGCGAAGCGCCGCTCGGCGTCGTCGCGCAGGCCGACCTTGCGATACGCCTCGGCGCTCCAGATGAGCGCCTGGCACTCGCCGAACACCTGGCCGGCGTCGAGCCACTGCTCGCGCGCCGCCTCGTAGGTCGCGATCGCAGCCGACCACTGCTTCTCGAGGTAGTAGGTGTGGCCGATGCCCATCAACGCATTCGCGGCGTCGGTGGGATTCGCGGCCTGCAGCGCCGCGTCGCACGACTCGGTGAACGCGTTGCGGCTCGCGCCCGTGTTGCCCGCACGTTGCAGCGCGTAGCCCAACGTCCACCACGAACTGCTGCGGGCCGAGTCCACGGCGTGTGCCTCGGCGAGCTCGACCGCCGACGCGGCGCGCTCGGCCGCCTGCAGGTGTTGGCCCTGGCCGACCTCGAAGTTGGCCAGCATCAGCATGTGGCCGATGCGCACATCCGGCGCGAGGTCGGGCCGCGCGAGCACGGCCGCGAGCAGCTCACCGGTGCGCTCGGTCTCGAGCGAGAAGGTCTGCTCGGCCCACGCCTGCTCGACCGGCGGCGCGTCGTCGAACGGCGCCACGCCATCGACGTCGAGCACGATGAACTTGGTCTCGATGCGGGCGCACGCGCCGACCAGGCCCGCGACGAACGTGCGCCACAGCGCGCGGTCGTGCACCGACGTCGGTCGCACGACGATGCACTGCGGCCCACCGCCTTGCCGCGCGGCGACGCGCTCGACGAGCTCGACCATGCTCTGCTCGGGGCGCTCGAGCGCGCGCAGATCGTGGACGCTCTCGGGCAGGCCCTCGGGCAGCGGCGCCCACGCCCGCGTCTGCACCCCACCCGACGGACCGCGAACCCACGGCGGCGGGGTCTGGGCCCCGGTCGCGATGCAGCGATAGATGAGATCGCAGAAGTTGGTGCGGCCTTCGAACGGCGCCTCGACCCAGTGCAGGCGCGTGGCCACGCCGCGGCCGCGCAGCTGCGACAGCTGGCGACGGAGCTCGTCGGGGTGGTGCCCGCGACAGTGCAGGCCGAGCACGCGCTTGTCGTCGCTGCGCACGAAGCGTTCGAGCCGACCGGCGAGGTCGGTCCGACCGGGCTGGATCGCGTCGGCGGTGTAGCGCGTGCACACCGATCGCAGCGCCGGCAGCCGCGGCTTGCCGCGATCGTCGAACACCACCAGCTTCACCTCCGGCATCACGAGGTAGCCGCCGAGCTTCGCGAGCGACACCGCGGCGGCGTGGGCGAGCCGCGGCTCGTCGGTCTCGAAGCGCAGCACGAACACCGTGGTCGCGTGCCAGTTGCCGAGCCCCCGCGTGATCGTCTCGAGGTACGCGGCGAAGTGGGCCTCGATGCATGCCTCGCCGCCGCCGGGCAGCAGCGGCGCCTCCGGCAGCACGAGATCGGGGTCCTCCTCGAGGTAGACCTTCGCGAGCTCTGCGACGCTCTCGTGGATCTGCGCCGCGACCTCGCGGTAGTAGCCAGCGACATCGGTGAACGGCGCCGACGCGCCGAACACCACCGGCGCCTCGGTGGTCGCCTCGTCGGCGTGCTCGTGGGCGCCGAGCAGCGCGACGAAGCGCGCCGCGACGAACTCGAGATCCGGCTCGACCCGCAGCACCAGCGTGTGGCGCGTGGGATCGACAAAATACGCCTCGAGCGCGGCCTTCTGGCGCGCGATGACCTCATCGAAGAGCATGTCCACCTCGAGCTAGGGGTTGAGCAACACGCGGCGGCCGACGATGCACGCGTCGTCCGAGGCCGACACGTCGACCGATCCGTCCTGCGCCACGATGCTCACGCTGCGCGCACAGGTCTCGAGCGCACCGGCGACCTCCTGCCGCACGTCGCCGGCGACGCGCTGCACGAGATCACCCTGCGAGTCGAGCGTGATGCCATCGCGCGCGTTCACGCGGAGCTGGTCGCACGACAGCGTGAGCGCGGCATCGGACCGCAGCGTCAGGCCCAGCGCCGCGACCTCGAGCACCGGGCCCGCCGCGGTGAAGCGGATCGCGACCTCGAAGCGACCTGCGGGGTCCGTCACCGTGAGCCGCTCGGGCCCGCCGTGCTCCAGCGCGACCGTGCGACCGGAGGCGAACGCCATCACGGTCACCGGCGCGGCGAGGGGGCGGGCAGCGGCGCGGGGGCGGTCCATGATCGCGTAAGACCGGCACGCACCCGAAATGATCACGCGGAGCGAACGCCGGGCTCCGACGCGCGCGAGTGCACCGGGCGGCGGCGAGCGCGTACGCCGATCGTGGCGCCCCCACGGCGCTGTCGCTCGCCCTCCCGGCCGTGGAGCACGCCAGAACGCACACGCGCGAACCCCCGATACTGCCACGCGGTGCGCCGCCGCTCGCGGAGCGGCCGGGCGTGAAGCTACCGGGCTTCGAATGCCCCGATGTCGAAGCCGTCGCCCTGCGGCCGCGGGTGACCGAGGTAGTCGATGGCGACGCCGACGTCCTGCGCCGCGTCGACGGCCGGCCCGCCGGCCGCGAGCTGGAGGAACTCGAGGGCGTCCGGCTCGATCGACGCAAACACCTGCGCCGAGTACGGCATCGCGCAGCTACCGTCGTCGCAGATGTTGCCCTCCATCGTGAACGCGGAGCCATCGAACGCCGCGGTGCCGTTGGGCGCGAAGATGATGTTGTTCGCCAGCGTCGCCGTGCCGCCGTCCTGATAGCTCGAGATGCCGAACGGCCACGGGTCGCTGCCGACCTTGGCGTAGTCGAAGCACGTGTTGTGCGCGTAGATGGGCGCCGGATCGCCGCCGCCGCGGTCCCAGATGCACGACGAACCCGTGTCCCACACGAGGTTGTCGACGATGCGCGTGCCATCGTTGCCATCGCCACTCTGCACCGCCACCGTGATGCCCGGCCGACAGCCCCAATCGCCGGCACAGGTCGCCTTGCCCACGTCGTGGATCGCGTTGCCCGCGATCTCGAGGCCGCTCGACGTCACGCGCGGGTTGATCTCGATGCCTTCA
Source organism: Deltaproteobacteria bacterium (assembly GCA_016709225.1). Classification (NCBI taxonomy): domain Bacteria; kingdom Pseudomonadati; phylum Myxococcota; class Myxococcia; species Deltaproteobacteria bacterium. The sequence goes on from JADJEE010000012.1 coordinate 603,052, forward strand.
CCACCCATGTTGCGGATGATGTTGTTCTGGATCAGCAGGCCGTCGTAGCCCCCACCGTCGCCGGGCCCGGCGTAGACGAACGAGCACTGGAATCCATCCGCCGCGTCGCAGCCGTAGCCCTCGTTGTTGACGAAGCGGACGTTGCTGGGCTGCCAGAACGGACCGACCGCGAACAACAGGCTCCCGGTGGGGCAGGTCGAATGGGCGCGCGTGCGATACACCGTGGTGTTGTCGCTCGCAACGGTGAATGCATACACATCGCCACACTGCTCATTCTCGAACTCGATCCCGAAGGCCAGACCCCCGTCGATGATCAGGTTGTGCACGCCCGTCGAGGACGTGTTGGAGTTGCCCGTGAACGTCGCCGTGTCGCCGCCCCAGGGCTTGATCACGATCTCCTGGCCGGGGCTGCCGAAGAAAGTCTCTTCGTACAGCCACAGCTGGCCGCGACCGCGCACGTAGACGTAGGCCGGACCTCCGGTGGTGCCGGGCTTGCCGACCAGGTCGGCGAACGCGAGACACGGCGCGGCCTCGGAGCACTCGTCGCCGGCACCTGCGGCGAGATCGACGTAGTACTTGTTCGCCGTGGTCGCCTCGTCGGGCTCGGCGATGTCGACGAGCGGTGGCTTGGCGTAGCCGAGCGGGTCGAGCCACTGCAAGCCATCGCTGCCGCCGGTGTCACCGCCCGTGCTGCCGTCGGCGCCCGACGTGGTGGCACCGCCGGTCGCCGTGGTGTCGGCGTCGACTGCGGTCGATCCCGGATCGAGGCCCGTGGTGGCCGATGTGCTGGGCTCGGCGGACGTCGTGGTGGCGCCGGACTCGGTCGCGACCGCTCCGGGGTCGCTGCTGCACGCGAGGCCGAGTACGACACATCCGACGAGGAACGGCGCAGACGGAGCGGGCATCGTGGATTCGTAGCACGGCGGCAGAGCGCCCGGGAGACGGGAGCTCCGCCTGACGCTCGGACCCACGTTCCCGTTCGTAGCGCCCGTGGATGCGCGCAGGGCCATGGACGCGAACAACGCCCACGGTTCGGGGTTGGTGCCCTGCGGCTACTCCCGCCACGGCTCGGATAGGTGGCCGCTCCAGGGCAGGAAGAGGAATCCCTGCGAAGCATCCTGCAACGCGCCCTGCACCTCCATGAGCGTGTTGATCTCGTCGAGGGCCGCGTCCAAGTCGTCGATGGCGACCTCGAACCGCGCCCCGCACTCGCGCATGGCTGCCTCGTGCGGGGTGCCCATGCCGATCTTCGCGGCCTCGACGGCAACGTGCGGCTCGGCCGACAGCACGATGCGGAACTGCGGGCTGCCGGGCCGGCCGGCGGTCAGTTCGTCGCCGCGACGGGTGACGGTCAGCCCATAGCCGGCGAGCGACTTGGCGGCGGCATCGAGGTCGCACGCAAGCGCGGGGAAGAACACCATGCAGCGGTGTGCCATCGATTCGCCTTCTCTTTCGCCGCCCAAAGGTATCGCCGTTGCGCTACGGGTGGACGACTCGTCGTCGGCGCGGCCACGCCCACCAAGGGCTCGCTCGGGAGCGCGTCACGCCGAGCGCCGCGCCCTCACGGGGCGCCGTGCAGGGCGGCCCGCAGGCGCTCGACCATCTCGGGCGAGAGGTCGGTCTGCACCAAGGTCGCGCCCGCGAAGCGGCGCAGCTCGGTGGCGAGGGCGTCGTCGTCGATGTGACTCACGAGCAGCGCGAGTGCGGTCGTGCTGGGCTCGAGGGCCTTGCCGATCGCCTCGACGGTGCCATCGGGCACGCCGATGTCGGTGAACTTCGCCACCAACGCGCCGACGCCCGCCGAGACCGCACCGCCGGCGATGAACCCCACGGGCCCCGCGACGATCGTGCCGATGAGTGCGCCCCACAGCGAGCCGCTCACCGCCGCGTCCCCGGGGCTGATGTCGAGCGTCTCGGTGACCTTCACCTTGCCGTCGGCACGCTTCTGGATGAACACCGCGTCCTGCACGAGCAGCTGCCCCTGGGCAGTCATGCGCTGCACGGCGAGGAACGCCTCCTGGGCGCGGATGGAGGAGTCGAAGGCGAGCACGAGGAGCTTGCGGGGATCAGCGTTGGTCATGGCGTGGCGAGTTTGGGCCACACGACGGCGCTCGCAAGGGGGTGGCGACTGGCGGATTGCGGGGTCGGGGTCGGGATGACGCACGACGTGGGGGTTGGGGCTGCGAGGGAAGCTCAGGGAGCGCCGAGCGCCGGGCGCCATCGTGGGTTGCGGCCGCGCACGCGCTCGACGATCTGCGCGGTCGCGAGATCGTAGACCACGATGTCGCCGTCGCGCTGGCCCGGCACGGGTTCGGTCCACAGTGCTCGCGTGCCGTCGGGGGAGAGTTCGGCCCAGGCCGCGAGGCCGGTGAGTGTCGAGAGGATCGCGCCGGTGTCGGCGTCGACGACGAGGTCCTGCGGCGCGGCGTCTGGACACTGGTGCCGGACGAGCAGCGTGTGGCTCTGCGCAATCCAGCGCGGATCCAGATCGTCGCACGGTCCGTCGAGCAGTGGCGTGGACTCGGCGTCGGGGGACGCGGCGACGTGGAGGTCGAGTGAACCGGCACGTGGTGTTGCGAATGCGATGCGGCGGTCGTCCGGCGACCAGGCGGGCGGATGGGTGCCGCGCACCGCACCGAGCTCCCCGACGGCGGGCCGCTGGCGCTCACGATCCGTCGCCAACCCGGACTGGGCCTCCGCTTGCTGCCGAACGAATAGGCGTTCAGCTGCGAGTTCCCGTGGCGAAGCCGCGGGAACTCGTCAGGTGCAACGGCTTGTTGGGCGGCAAGCTGAAGTAGCGGGGCTACCAATGGGTACTGGGGTCAAGGCGTCAATCGTCGTCGTCATCGTCGTCGTCATCCACGTCTGCCTTCGCGTCGCGATGCTTTCTGTCGCGCATCTGCAATGCCGACCGAAAGATTGGCGAGACAGAGATCTTTCGAGCAATCATGAACTCCCCCGGTTGCCTCTCGATCCCTGAATGAATGACACGCGTTCCGCGCAGCGACCCGCCGATTTTCGAGAAACACATGAACCCGATCTGATACAGCCAGCGTTTCACGTCGGCAACATCGACTGGGAGCCAGTTCAGCCCCAAGGTCGCATCGGTGACGAGATCCTCAAGAAAGACATCGAGTTCCTCCGTTGCAAATGTATGAGGCCTAAGACGAAAGCGCTCGAAGATGATCTTTGCGTCTGGGAACTCCACAGAGAGTTCGGCAACGAGATCATCGAGCTTCTGCTCACTGAAGCGACGCTCGACGGCACGGACACGCTCCTTGGCAATGGGTGCGTGCGTGTCGCCCGATGACAACGCCTGCTCGATGGCAAGATTCGCAAACAAAACGAGGTCACGGGGTCGCGCCAAAGTTCGCTCAATCAGCCAGGCCGCCATAGGAATCTTGACTCGCTTAAAGGGTATCGAGGGCTCGAATACCAGCTCCCAGAGATCCTTCGGCGGCAGAGCGTCAAAGCCAGCATAGTTCGCTGCCCGCAGTGAATGAGCGATTCTCTTCGCTAGTAGCGAGAGCAGCGAGTCTTCGTTCCATTGAATCCACTCTGTCTCCATCCGAAAGTGGTCGCTATGCTGAAAACCCTCGGTGGCGACGCGCAAGATGTCGTCTCTAATCAAGACAACGGGATTAAGATCCAGATTGAGGGCTCTCAGATCTCTGGAGGCAAGCAGAAGGCCCTGCACCAGCGCGACATTTCCCCGGCTAGCCTCCCAGCGCTCATCTAGCTTGTCGAAGAAGAGATAGACGGTTTCACCGCGCCTGTTTAGCTCTCTGGCCGACGACGTGATGAGGCGTAGGAGCGTGCGCTCGTCGAAGACAAGAGCGTGGGCTGCGATCGCCGGAACCTCGCGCTCCACCGCGATGTCGCCTACAGATATCGACTTCGCATGTACGAACCAGCTGATCACGTAGTTTGCAACGGTCGAGATCGCGTCCCCATTGCGATAAGAGAGGTGCTCTTTTGCAAATTTGTGCACAAGCTGCGCATCCTCGGTAAGCGCAAATTTCCTCGCGATAACACGCTCTGCGAGCGCGAGCATCGCTGAGAAGAGCCAGGCGTGCTTGAAAGAAGCGTCGAGGTCTGCGAGATCCTGACCGAGTCTGTCTATGCTCTGTTTGATCTTCAGCAAAGTGGCCTGTGATGCCTCGAGCGTAATGACCGCCTGCGTCGGGGTCGCGTCAGCCACGAAGAAGTTCATCAGGGCAGTCTTGCCTGACCCTTTTCTTCCGGCGATAATGCTTTTTTTTCCTGCCAGGATACGATTGTAGGTTTCGGTGGCGAGAAAGTAGCGTGCGAGATCACGATCGAATTCGGCGGTATCCTTGCCGAAGTTGACGTCTCTGAGGCTGATGGGCGCGGTCATGTCGAAGCTTCGCGCGAGTATCGCACCACATCGGCGTCTTGTCCACGGTCTCAGGCGCCTGCTCGCTGTGGTCGCGAAGGTCGCGAAGAGTCCCAGAACCACTGGCTTCGGGGCAGGAGCTGGTCAGGAGCATGGGTCGACGGAGTCGTCCTGAGAATTCCGGCGACAGCGAGGAGCCATGCACGCAACGCAACCGTCCCGGGCCCCGCCCGTTGCCGCCCGGCCCTCCGCCTTTGCCCGCCCAACGAATAGGCGTTCAGCTGCGGCCCGCGTGAGCGTAGCGCACGTGACTGGTGTGACCGAAGCCCAGTCCGCCAGGTACGCGTTCTCCGGCATTGCCTACTGTCTTCTTCTTGCCGGGTCTGCCGCCACCTGCAAGAGTCTTCTTCGTCCGCCTCTTGCTCACTGCGTCTCCTTGTGTTGGCTCGCCAACGCTCCCCCAAATCCGTGAAGTCGACGGAGGATCTGGGGTCCCATTCTTGGGACGGCTCCTCCAGTGGACCAAGGTAGCCCGCAAGCTCGGAGTGCGCAATCGGAACGTGGCGACCTTGCGAAGAAGGCTCGTCAGCGCCGGGCGGAACCCGCCCGAGACGTCCGGAACACAACCCTCCGAACACCAGACGTCCGTTTGAACGAGTGATTAGACGCCACCGTTGGGGTAACGGTGAATGAGTTGCAGGTACGCCCGATTCAAGAGCAAGGACAACTCGGCCATGACCTGCATCTCGGCGGTGAACGACTCGGCTGTGAGGAACTCGTGATCGAACAGTACGTCGCCCGTCTCCTCATCGACCTGAAGTTTCGGATTTGAGCGCAGCATTCCCTGAACCTCCCCGCCTGCTTTCAGCTCGATAAACGCTGAGTGAAGTATGCGATTGCGGTCTCGTCGCACCTGGTGCAGCTGTTTCACAGCAGATGCAAATGAATCCCTGAAGTCTGCCTCCAACCCGGTGGGCAGCTTGCACTTTGGCAGCGCCTGAATGAAGAGTTCATGGACGCGGTCCACAAGCTTCTCGTTTGTGAGGTTTCGCAGGTCTGTCGGCGGCCACTTCGATCGGTCCGGGTCCAGAATGAACCAGCCGATCTCACGGAGCTTGTTCTCAAGCCACTGGAACGCAACTGCAAACTCGCCTATGCGCTGATATATGAGCTCTTCGTTGTGCATCGAGTATTCCTGTGCCGCCCAACCTATCGGGCGTTCAGCGGCGGGAGCGCGGGAGCAGCGGGCGAAAGCCCGATGAGCCCGTCCGTTGCAACGCGCTGTGGACGGCGGCGGGTACAGGCCGGCCAGCGCAAACTCTTGGATCAATTCTCGTCTGAGCACCTTCATGGCACCTGTCGCAGCCAGTCCTCGAGGTGCTGCTCGATACGCTCAATCTCGGGATCCGGGAGAAGGTTCGCGTGTGCGATTACGTTTCGGGAACGCTCAAGTTCGTCCAATCGTTGCTTGACCCGATGCTGATTCGGAAACAGATCGTCAAACTCGGGCCATTCCTTAACGATAATCGCTGCGAGATCTCCGAAGAGCGTGAGATCGATGTCGCGCTCGTTCACTGCCTGATGCCATTTGTTCCTCTCTGTGTCGGCCCGCTTCTGGTCTACGCGTCTTCGCACGTTTTCGGGGACGCTCGTCTCCCACCACTCCGGCCCCTTGCGTTCCTCCAATCTCTGGGAGACCAGCTCCCTCACCAGGTTCTCGAAGCAATAAAAAATGCAGTAGACGTAGGCCATCTTCTCAGCGCGCCCTTGCGTCTCCCACCCAAAGAACTCTTGGTAGCGCCCAAGCAATGACGGGGCCGCCGTGGGCTCGTGCGCACGAGGCAATGCGTCAGCCTCCTCGCGACGAGCAATTTCCGAATCCAGCATGAGCCCCTTGAAGGCCCTCGCATGAAGGAACTCGGATATCAAGCGCCTCGACGTCAAAGGAGATGCTCCCGGATGCTCTTGAAGATGGCATCGTAAACGGCGATGTCTCTGCTCGCCGGAAGATTGATGTAGATCGTATGCGCGAAGGCAATCGAAGTGGGCTTGGGAGTCAGCTCTTCCAACGCAGGGGATTCGACCACTTTGTCCTGGGCAGGCGGCACCTCGGAAGCCGCCCGCTTCTTGAAATCTGCAGTTCCAACGAGCGCCTTAAAAGTCGAAGCCATCTTTGCCACGACCGATTGCTCTTTGCCGGTGCGCGCTCGGAGCTTTCCTTTGATCTCCTCGGCGCTGAGGTCCTGAGCGTTCTCGTCGGCAAGGAATAGCCCTTTGTAAGCTTGACGAGTTTGCCGTGCGAGCACCGCTGAGGCTGCTTTCTTATCGCGGCACTCCCGATACGCCTGCGTAGGCACCGAGCTTGCGTCTAGAAAGCCGAGCCCCTTCAGAACGTTGGTAAAGGAACGATCGTTTGTGCTCTTGAACCCGAGTGTCTTCAGGAACTCGTGAGTGAAGCGCGGAGGAACTTGGGCCTTCTGAATGCCCTCGAACATCTGACCGAGGTTCTTCACCGAGTACATATACGCGTTCGTCACATCCATGGCTCTTCTCGCGTTGTTCAGGTCTTCGATGGCCTTCGCTGTCGCCGCAGCTCCTCGGGGCTGAGGCCCATGTCTGCCGCAGAAGCAGTCTGCTCATCGATCAGGAACTGACGGAAAACGGGGTGAATCTCCCAAGCGACTGGTTGAATGTCGTTCCACCGCGACGCTGACGCAAGTTCCGGATCATCTGCATAGTTGATGTGACGGAACCCGCGCGGCATCCTGTCGTCACTCACCACCGCATTGATGAAACCCGTTTCATGGAGGAAGCGCCAGAGCTTGAACACGTGCGAACGCTGGCCGGGCTGGATTACTGCTCCACGAAGAGATACGCTGAATTGAGAAGGAAGCTTTTGGAGGTGGTCAAAGACGTGCTGCGACGACTCGACGAACGCGAGGCTCTGAAAGGAGCGGATGAGGTCCTGGAGGACAGGACAATCAAACGCGAATTCTTCCGACAAGAGATCGACGCGTTTTCTGGAGTACCCGGAGATTTCGGCTTCCACGTCGACAGAGGTGATCCGAGGACTCCGTCGCGAAATCGCGCGCGCCGCAAGCTGCCGCACAAGCTGCAGTGCGTCGCGTGGTCGCCCACGAGAGTTCTTTGCCAGGAAGTCCATCCACTTGCGAGTTTCATGGCTGCCTGGAAGGCGGACGTCTGCGCCTTCGAAGAACTGGGTGAGGTCGCCCGGCGGATCGGCCGCGCGAAGACGACCGAGCACAATTCGCTCAACATCCGCTTGCTCTGGCGAAAGGCGATGGATTAGAGGCAGGAAATGATCGACCTGATCTCTGCCCCCGATTCCATCCCATTCGAGTCGCATCCAGACCTCCGACCTCAGCGCTACGATGGCGCGGATAGCTCGGTTCTCAGAGGCGAGTTTGCGAATCGCCAAAAGAAGCCCCCAAATGCGCGTTGTGTAATCGCTCGTGTCGGCGCGGCCGATCTGGTCTACGTCGTCGACCAACACAAAGACAAACCGTCCGGTCTCTTTGGAAAGCACATCTCTGAGGGCGGTGACGAGCCCGTGCTCGGTCACTGCTGCGTCTTGGATCCAGGCGCCAAAATCAATATCGGCGAGGAGAGCGCCGACGGGTATCAGCATCTTGCACGCCTTCTCGATCAAGTCATCGCCGCGCTCGCCTCTCTGCTTGGCGGCTAGCAGCAGAGATCGTTCAGCGTCAGTCTTTGCGAACGTTGTGTACTTTCCAACCGCGCTCGCTGTAGCGAGCACCAGCTCTGCGTATGCCCGGCGCTTTGCATCGCCGACACTCTTGAACTCATCATTCGGCAACGGCAAGTCGTCCGGTCGAAGCAACACCGATGGAATGCCCCGTTCGGCAAGGCGCAAGTGGAGGTACTCAAGGATCGCGGTCTTCCCCGTGCCTTTTCTGCCCACGAGAAGCCGGGGATTCCCCTGCGGAATCGACAGGATTTCTCGCAGCTCTGCCGGAAGCACAAACACCTCGGAGAGGAAGCCGAGCTCTCCTTCGGTGGTTCCTGAGGGGATCAGCCTGAGGAGCTTGGCTAGTGAGTCGGGCATGGCGTGCTACTTTGTGAGTGTGTCCGTCGTGTGAGCATAGATCCCAGCACAACGCAGGCAAAAGCGCAAGCGAGACCAGACCGCGCGGTTTCGGGGAACGCGGCCCAAGGCCGCTGCTCCGCTGAGAACGTCCGCGTGACTCACTAGTTTTCCGGGCGGTCCCCGATCAAGCCGGGGGTGGAGCAATCCTCCCCGTTTGATCGCCTCGGCCGATTTCGGGCTTCGTCCGTCCAACTCTAATTCGGCAGACCTGCGTTTGTCGCCCCCCGCCGAGTTATCCCGGTCTGTATAACCACGTGACGCCACTCACCCTCTCTTCCTAAGTTCCTGCGACAGCACGCGATTCCCCCATTCCGCAGCGCCTCGCGAATCCGCGTTATCGAGCAAGCCGCTCAGCTCTACCGGCCGCTTCGCACCGCTCGCACCGCCCCGCTCCCCCTCCCCGCGACGCCCCGAGCCCGCCACGCCCAGCATCCCCTCGAGCCGATCGGCCGGACTCCGCACCCCGCTCGGCCCTCGGTTCAGCACGTGCGTGTCGATCATCGTGGTCGTGACATCCCGATGCCCAAGCAACTCCCGCACCGTCCGAATGTCATACCCATCCTCGAGCAGGTGCGTCGCAAGCGAGTGCCGGAACGTATGGCAAGTCGCGCGCGCCGACAGCCCCGCTGCGGCCACCGCAGCCTTGACCGCCCGCTGCAACACCGTCTCGTGAAGATGATGCCGACGCAGCTCCCGGGACTCGCGGTCGCGGTACACCCGCGTCGCGGGGAACACCCACTGCCACCCCCACTCGCGGGCGGCGTTCGGGAACTTGCGAGCGATCGCGGTCGGCAGCTCGACGAACCCGCCCCCTTCCGCCAGATCCCGCTCGTGCTGCGCCTTCACTTCGGCGAGGTGCACCCGCAACGCGTCGCGCACCACCGCAGGCAAGATCGCGACGCGGTCGCGGTTCCCCTTCCCCTCGCGCACGCGCACCGGGTGCCCCGCGAAGTCGACGTCCCTCACCCGCAGCCGCAGGCACTCGAGCAGTCGCAGCCCCGCACCGTAGAGCAGCAGCGAGACCATCCCCGGCGTGCCCGACATCTGCGCCAGCACGCGCGCCACGTCGTCACGACGCAGCACGATCGGTAGCCGCAACGGCCGCTTCGCCCGCACCACCTCCGCCAGCTGCGTCACCCGCAGCTCGATCACCCCCGCACGCCGGCGATCACCTCTCGCTGCAGCCCGCACACGCGACGCCCCGCGCAGGCTCACGCCCCGCTCGTACACCGCTCGAGCCGCCGAGTGGACGATCCGTTCCACCCCCGCACCGTATCACCACCCACGACGCCCCGCGCCGCGAAACCACCCACCAACCACACCCGAGTCACCGCGCGCGATCGATCGCGCGCGAAACCAACCCGAGCTCACCCATCACACCGACCGATCGATCGATCGGCCCATCGATCACCCCCTCCGGCAATCCCCGAGCATCACTTCTTCGTATCCCCCGCCTTCTTCTCCCCCCGCGGCGCCCCACAGGCCGTGCAGCTCCCCTCCGTATGGGGATTCTCCGCCCCGCAGTACTCGCACTTCCACGGTGCGACCTTCGCTTCGGCATCCGCCTTCGACTTCGCGTCCGCTTCGGCTTGCGACTTCGCGTCGGCCTTCTTGTCCGCGTCGGCGCCGAGCACCTTGTCGATCGCCTTGTCGGCGGCGTCGAGATCCGCGGCGATCTTGTCGAGCACCGCGACCGCGGCGGCCTCGTCGGTGGCACCGCTGGCGAGCGTCGCGTCGGCACGGTCGAGCGCCTTGCCGGCGTCCTCGGCTGCGACCTTCGCGGCCAGACGGCTCGACTCGTCGCCGGCGCCCGCGGCGGCCTGCACCCGCTTCTCTCGCAGCTTCTTCATCGTGTCGGCCAGCGCACCGAGCTTGCCGACGAAGTCGTCGCGCAGCCGGGCGTTCGCCTCCGACAACTTCTGGATCTTCTCCTCGTCGCCGAGGCTCTCGGCGGCGTCGTGGATCGACTGCGCCGCCGCGAGCCGAGCATCGAGCGCCGGCTTGAAGCCGGGGTACTGCGCGGCCAAGGCCTTCACGTCCTTGACGCCGGCCTCCCAGCGCTGGGTCTCGCCCTCCACGCTCTTCTTGCAACCCGCGACCATCAGCAACATCGCGGCGAACACCGTGAACACAGAACGAACGAAAGCCGGCATCACCGGGGAATCTACCGCAACCGCACAGCGCCCGCGCGTGTCGGTTCGTGGCTGCGGCAGGCCAGATCGAGTAACCTCCGGCGCCCCCGACTCGACCCCGGGCGGCGCCCTGGCCTCTTAGCCCGGGAGGGACCGACGATGGCCGACCAGCTGAGCAACGACCTCGCCGCGCTGCGGATCCACCGTGACGCCGGAGCCCCCGGCTCGCCGTGGCCCAAGCGATTGCTCGTCGTCGCACTGGTCGCGGGCGCGGGCTGGGCCGGATGGACGTACGGCAAGCCCCTGCTCGAGGCCAAGATCTACAAGCCCGAGGTCGAGGTCACCCAGATCATCGCGATCTCCCCCGGCCAAGCCCAGGCCAAGCTCATCTCGACCGGCTACGTCGTGCCGCAGCGCGTCACCAAGATCGGCGCGAAGACGCCCGGCCGCATCAAGGAGATGAACGTCGCCGAGGGCGATCGCATCGCGCAGGGCTTCGTCATCGCCGAGCTCGAAGGCGCCGATCTGCGCGCGCAGCTGCAGAGCGCCAAGGCCCGCGTCCTCACGGCCCGCGCCCAGGTCCAGACCGCCAAGGCCGAGCTCGCCGACGCCACCCAGAAGGCCAAGCGCGAGCGTCGACTCGCGACCCAGGGCGTCGGCGCGGCCGCCAACGCCGAGGACCTCGAGTTCCGCGTGACCGCGGTGCAGAAGCAGGTCGCCGCCGCCGAGGCCGGCGTGCGCGCGGCCGAGGCCGAGGTCGAGAACTTCGCGGTGCAGATCGATTACCTCACCATCACCGCGCCGATCGCCGGCACCGTGGTCAGCAAGCCGGCGCAGGTCGGCGAGCTGGTCGGCGTGCAGGCGCTCGCGCTGGTCGAGCTGGCCGACTTCGACTCGCTCATGGTCGAGACCGACGTGCCCGAGGGCCGCCTGCACCTGCTCGAGATCGGCAGCCCCACCGAGATCGTGCTCGACGCCTACCCGACCACGCCCTACGCCGGTCGCGTCAAGTCGATCACGCCACGGGTCAATCGCGCCAAGGCCACCGTGACCGTGAAGGTCGCGTTCGAGGGCGCCGCGACCAACGTGCTGCCCGACATGAGCGCGCGCGTCAGCTTCTTCTCCGAGGAGCTCGACCCGGCGCTGAAGAACGAGCCGACCCGCGTGATCGTGCCCGCCAACGCCATCGCCGAGCGCGATGGTCAGCAGGTGGTGTTCGTGCTCGAGGACGGCGCGGTGCGCAAGGCCAAGGTGCAGCTCGGTGAGGCGTTCGGCACCGGCTTCGAATTGATCGATGGTCCGCCGGTCGGCGCGATGTTGGTGCGAGAGCCCGACGACGCGCTCGAAGACGGCCAGAAGGTGAAGCAGAAAGGTGAAGCGACATGAGTGAGGCAGTCACCGACGACAGCGGCGAGCGCAGCGAAGAGACCGGCAAGGCCGCGAAGGCCCGCAAGCCCGACGGCGCCGCCAGCCAGCGCAAGGCCATCATCGAATGCACCGGCATCACCCGCACCTTCTGGCGCGCGAAGGAGCGGCTGGACGTGCTCGATGGGCTCGACCTCACGATCCCCGAGGGCTCGTTCGAGGCGCTGATGGGCCCCTCGGGCTCCGGCAAGACCACGCTGCTCAATCTCATCGCCGGCCTCGATCGGCCCACCTCCGGCAAGCTGATGGTGGCCGGCACCGAGGTCAGCGCGATGGGCGACGCCGCGCTGGCGCACTGGCGCTCGCAGACCATCGGCTTCGTGTTCCAGCACTTCAACCTCATCCCCGTGCTCACCGCGCTCGAGAACGTCGAGCTGCCGCTCTTGCTCACCAAGCTGTCGTCGGGTGAGCGCAAGAAGCGGGCGCAGATCGCCCTGCGCGTGGTCGGCCTCGAGGACCGCATGCACCACCGTCCGCAGCAGCTCTCGGGTGGTCAGGAGCAGCGGGTCGGCATCGCCCGCGCGATCGTGCACGACCCGCGCATCATCGTCGCCGACGAGCCCACCGGCGAGCTCGATCGCAAGAGCGCCGACGAGGTGCTCAACCTGCTCGAGCGACTCAACCGCGAGTTCGACAAGACCATCCTCATGGTCACCCACGACCCCGCGGCGGCCGAGCGCGCGACCGTGCTGCGCAAGCTCGACAAGGGTAGGTTGCTGTGACGCTCGGCAGCCTGACGATCAAGAACATCGGCCACAACTGGCTGCGCACGGTGCTGACGGTGGTCGGCACCGCGATCGCGATCCTCTCGTTCGTCATGATCCGCACCACCTTGGCGGCGTGGGAGCAGGGCGTCGAGAACGCGGCGCAGGATCGCCTGTCGACCATCCACCGCGTCACCTTCGTGATGCCGCTGCCCAAGCGCTACTTCGACGAGTTCAACGGGCAGCGCGGCAAGATCCCTGGGGTCAAGGCCTCGACCTACATCAACTGGTTCGGCGCCAAGCACCCCACCCGCGAGAGCGAGTTCTTCGCCAACCTCGCGGTCGACAGCGACACCTTCTTCGACGTCTACAGCGAGATGGCCGTGCCCGCCGACCAGCTCGCGGCGTGGCGCGAGAACCCCCAGGGCGCCATCATCGGTGAGGCGCTCGCCAACCAGTTCGGCTGGAAGGTCGGCGACGACGTCACGCTCACCGGCACCATCTATCCCGGTGACTGGCAGTTCAAGGTCGAGGGCATCTATGTCGCGACCAAGAAGTCGATCGATCGCGCGCAGTTCATCCTGCACTGGAACTACGTCAACGAGACCCTGCCCGAGGGCCGCAAGGACCAGATCGGCTGGATCGCCTCGACCATCGATTCGGCCAGCCAGGCCGCGACCATCTCCCAGGCCATCGACGCCAAGTTCGACGAGCAGGAGATCCAGACCCGCACGATGAGCGAGCGCGCGATGAACATGGAGTTCCTCGGCGGCGCGTCGGCGATCCTGCGCGCACTCGACATCGTCTCGCTGGTGATCCTCGGCATCATGATGCTGATCCTCGGCAACACCATCGCGATGGGCGTGCGCGAGCGGACCCACGAGTACGGCGTGCTGCTCGCGCTCGGCTTTCGGCCCAAGCACATCGCGAGCTTCGTGCTCGGCGAGGGCATCACCATCGGCCTGCTCGGCGGTGGGCTGGGCCTGCTCATGGCGTATCCGCTGATCGAGCAGGGCCTCGGCCGCTGGCTCGAGGAGAACATGGGCGCGTACTTCCCCTACTTCTCGATCCCGACCTCGGTGGCCGCGGTCGCGCTGGGCTTGGCCGCGGCGCTGGCGGCCATCGCAGCGGTGATCCCTGCCTACTCCGCGTCGAAGCTCGACGTGATCGACGCCCTGCGCCGGCTGGGCTGAACAAAGCGAGGCTTCGCGATGGTTCCGATTCGCTACAACGTGCGCAACCTCTTCGTCCGTCGTGCCACGACCCTCGCTGCCGCGCTCGGTGTGGCGCTGGTGGTGTTCGTGCTGGCCGCGGCGCTGATGCTCGCCGAGGGGCTCGCGCGCACGCTCGACATGTCGGGCCGACGCGACACCGCGATCGTGCTGCGCAAGGGCTCGGACTCCGAGATGCCGAGCTCGATCGAGGACGCCACGGTCACGCTCATCAAGGGCGCACCGGGGGTGAAGAAGGGCGACGACGGGGCACCGATGGTGCTGCCCGAGGCGGTCGTCGTGCTCTTCCAAGACCTCAGCAACGGCAAGGGCAAGAGCAACGTGACGCTGCGCGGCGTGCCGCTCAGTGAGGTGCAGCAGTTTCGCCCCGAGGTGAAGGTGGTGCAGGGCAAGCTCGCGGCAGCCGGCAGCGACGAGGTCATCGTCGGCACCAAGCTGGTCGGGCGCTTCAAGGGGCTCGAGGTGGGGCAGTCGCTCGAGCTGCGCAAGAATCGAGCGGTGAAGGTCGTCGGCGTGTTCGAGTCCGACGGCTCGTCGTTCGAGTCGGAGGTGTGGGGCGACCTCGACTACGTGCGGCAGTCGTTCGGCCGCGAGGGCGTGGTGTCGTCGGTGCGCGTGCGGCTCGACAGCCCCGCGGTGTTCGACGGCTTCGCGGCCGCGCTCGAGCAGGACAAGCGGCTCGGGCTCGACGCCTCGCCGGAGCCGGAGTTCTACAAGAAGCAGTCCGAGAACACCTCGATCTTCATCATGGCGCTCGGCACCATCATCGCGGTCTTCTTCTCGATCGGCGCGATGATCGGCGGCATGATCACGATGTACGGCGCGGTCGCGCACCGCCGCCGCGAGATCGGCGTGCTGCGAGCGCTGGGCTTCTCGCGCTCGGCGATCATGTTCTCGTTCCTGCTCGAGAGCGTGCTGCTGGCGCTGCTCGGCGGGGCCATCGGCACCGTCGCGTCGCTGGCGATGGGCATGGTCAAGTTCTCGATGCTCAACTTCACGACCTTCTCGGAGATCGTGTTCGAGTTCCATGCGACGCCCGAGATCCTCGTGCGCTCGCTGATCTTCGGCGGCGTGATGGGCATCATCGGCGGCTTCCTGCCGGCGATTCGTGCCGCCCGCACGGCGCCCATCGAAGCGATGAAGGGTTGATTCGAGTCATGCGTATCTCACTTGCGTTTGCGTCGATGCCGCTGGTGCTCGCGTGCACACCGGCGTCCTCGAGGGTGCCGAGCAGCGACGCACCGACCGCCCACGCCCACGGCGAGCACGCCCACGGCGAACACGCCCACGGCGAACACGCCCACGGCCCGGGGGCTCACGGCATGCCGCATCGGTTCGAGCATGCGGACGAGTGGGCCAAGCGGTTCGATGATCCGAGCCGCGATGCGTGGCAGAAGCCCGACGCGGTGGTCGGCATGCTCGGGCTCAGCGCGAGCGCGATCGTGGCCGACGTCGGGGCGGGCACCGGCTACTTCTCGGTCCGGCTGGCGCGCGCGGTGCCGCAGGGCAAGGTGCTGGCCTCCGACATCGAGCCCGACATGGTGCGCTACCTCGGCGAGCGCGCGACCCGGGAGCAGCTCGGCAACATCGTCGCGGTGCAGGGCAAGCCCGAGTCGCCGCAGCTGCCCGAGCCCGCCGACGTGATCCTGCTGGTCGACGTCGTGCACCACATCGGCCACGGCGCGGACGACCGCGTCGCGTTCTTCACCCGCCTGCAGGCTCAGCTGCGCGAGGGCGGCCGCATCGCGATCGTCGACTTCAAGCCCGACGCACCCGACGACGCGCCCGGTCCACCGAAGGCCCACCGCATCGCCGCGGCCACGATGGTCACCGAGCTCGCCGAGGCCGGCTTCGTCGAGCACGCCCGCGACGAGCAGACGCTGCCGTACCAGTACGTGCTGCAGTTCGTCCGCCGGCCGTAGGCGGCGGTGCGCTCACGGCACCCAGACGATCGACTCGGCGACGGCGATCGCCTCGTCGCGTTGGGCCGGCGTCTCGGCAATGATCGATGCGACCACGTGATCGCGACCGAGCAGGGTCTGCGAGACCGTCCACGCGCCGGACAGGCGCAGCCCCGCGGTGAGGTTCCACTCCACCGGCACGCCGAGCACGGTGCCGCCGCGGCCGGACTCGGCGCTGCCGGGCGTGCGCCAGTCGCCGGGGTGCGCGTCGACGCCGATGGTCATCGACACCGTCGCCTCGGGGAAGCTGCCGCGACGGCGCAGCTGCATCCGCGCGAAGTCTTCGATGCCCTCGGTGTCGAGCAGCAGCCAGCCGGGCGGCAGGCGATGGCGGAAGCTCGCGTAGGTGACGCTGGTCGTGACCTCGGCGGTCGCGTCGGCGGGCAAGCGGCGCTCGCCGTTGGTCACGGTGCCGAGCACGAGCTTCGCGAAGTCGTGGCACGAGCGCGGATCACCGACCACGGGTGACACGAACACCGCGACGTCGAGCACGTCGCGGTTGGGATCGAGGAAGTAGCCGTGCGCGACGGCGACCATGTCCTGCGCGGGATCGGGCTCGCGCACGAAGCCGGTGACGATCGATACCTTGCCGTCGCGGCCGGGCACGACCGCGGGATCGTAGCCGCCGCCGAACTCGACCACCTTGGTGGCGCGCTGCTCGAAGCGATCGTCGCCACGGGCGAAGCGCTCGCGCGCGCCGACGAACAACGTGACGCCGTCGCGCACGACCTCGATGCGCGCGGACTCGCGGCTGTCGCTGACCTCGCCGCCGGGCAGGAAACGCAGCCGCAGCCGATCGTCGAGCAGCTTGCGATCCGCGGCGGCGAACGAGCGCGAGTCGAACGGACCGCAGGTCGCGTGGGCCGGCGGCGGCGCGATCGTGGGCGCGACGGGGGGCAACACCTCGGCTGCCGTCGCGACCTTCGGGCTCTCGGCCGCGGGCGCGCCCGGAGCCGCGTCGACGGCCGGCGAGTTCGCCGGCCCCGGGGCGGTGGTGGTGGTCGACTCGCACGCGAGCGACGCCAGCAGGAGCCATCGGCTGGTTCGGAGCATCCCCGCCATGTACGTCCGGCCGAGGGCTTCGGTGCAAGCTTTATGGCTCCGACGTCCGCCGCCGCGGCGCCGCGGCCCGCAAGTTCTAGCGAAGGGTGCAACCGGGTTGCCGCTCGCCCCACGCCCGCGCGCGCGCCCAGGCTGGTCCCACGCTTGCAGTTCCCGCGCGCCATGCTTCGCCGCGCCTCGCTTGCCCTCTTCGTCTCGCTCACCGCCGCCTGTGCCGATGCCCCGGGCCCCTCGCAGGGCAGCACGGGCGACGACGGCAGCGACACCGCCGGCTCGAGCAGCGCCGGATCGACCGCGGCGTCGGCCACCGCGACGACGAGCTCCGCGTCGGCCGAAGGCAGCACCGGCACCGGCTCCGACGGCGGAAGCTCCGGCGCGGCATCGGGCGACTCGAGTGACGGTGGCAGCGAGGACGCGGGCTCGAGCGGCGGTATCGACGAGCATGCGCCGTTCGACCTGGTGGTGATCGGGGCCTCGACCGCCGCGGGCAAGAACCTCGACCAGCCGCAGTATGGCGGCGCGCCCGGCAACAAGCCCTTCGCGACGCTGCTCGCCGATCAGCTCGCGATCGATCGCCCGGGCTCGTCGGTCGTGAACCTCGCGGTGCCCGGCACCTCGAGCTTCGAAGGCATGCCGACCGGCAGCCAGAATCCGCCCGGCTACGCCGCGCCCGATCCCATGCACAACATCACCGCGGCGCTCGCGGACACACCCGACGCGGTGCTGGTCGCGTATCACCTGGGCGCGGGCGCGAGCACCGAGCAGATCATGACCAACCTCGCGGCCATCCACGACGCGGCCGAAGCCGCCGGCGTGCCGGTGTGGTTCAGCACGCCGCTGCCTCGCTTCGCGACCGCCGATCCGGCGCAGCTGGCCCAGATCCCCGAGATGCGCGATGCCGTGCTGACGACCTTCGGCGACCACGCACTCGACTTCTTCGCGGCGCTGGTCGGCGACGACGGCTACGCCGACGCGACGCTGTTCCTCACCGACGAGAACCATCCCAACCAAGCCGGGCACCAGGCGCTCTACCAGGTGCTGCTCGACGCCGACCTGCCCGCGGCGCTGTGATCTCGCACTTCACCGTCGCCGGCGACGGAGGACCGCGTCACGCCAGCGCGGCGGCCAACAGCTGCTCGGTGTCGCGCCCGACGCCGTCGCCGCGGACGATGTCGCCGTGCGCGGGCACCATCACCGTCGGTGGCGAGCGACGAACGTCGTCGAGCAGGGCTCGCAGCGTCGCCTTGCGATCCTTCAAGATGATCTTGTGCGCGAGGTTGAAGAGCGCGTAGCCGGGCGCGCTCTTGGTCCACTTGAAGAGCTGGCGCACCAGCACGTTGCCGGGCAGCGTGGGCATGTTGGCGAAGAGGTCCGAGCCGTACCACGCGTGTCCGCCAGCGATGCGCGCCCGCGCCCAGGTCTCGCCGCACTTGCTCGAGGGCGCCTCGACCACGGCGACGCCATCGGCGAGCAACGGCGCCAGCGCCTCGAGTGACTCGAATGCTCCGGCGTCGCGCGAGCGCTTCGCGATGCGGGCCTGCGCGCCGGCGGCCGCGAACACGCGCGCGGCGGGGAACAGCTCGCGCCACTGCCCGATGCCCAGGTAGTGGAAGCCGTTGTTGGCGACGAGCGCCTCGACGGCGCCGAACGGCGCGAGGTCATCGGCGACCTCGCGTCCGATGCGTGACGGTGGGCTGATCACCAGCAAGCCCCCGCTGGCCAACCGCGCCGTGAATGCGTTCGAGGTGCCGCTGCGGCTGAACGGGTAGGTGTACGAGAGCACGCCCGCGTCGCCATCGAGGATCGTCCAGCCGTGTGGGGTACGCGACATCGCGGCGGATGATCGCCCAACCCGGTCCGCGTCGCCAGCGGCCACGGCCCTCGGCCGTACCTGCTACCGTTGCGACGTGCAGCTGCCGCGCGCCGTGCCTGTGTTCGTGCTCGCGTGCGCGTGTGGTCGGACCGAGCTGATCGGGCGCGCGGACGCGGACGCGGACGGCACGAGCGTCGATCCGAGCGCGAGCAGCACCGACACCTCCGGCCCACCGCCGCCGCCACCCCCGAGCTGCCGCGAGCAGGGCGGCACGATCGCGCGCGACGGCGGGCCGTGGGTCATCACCGACAGCCCGAGCTTCAGCTCGCCGCTGGGCCTGGTGGTCGACGAGACCGGCCTGTTCGCGATGTGGCTGGGGCCGTTCGTGGGCACGCCGCCTTCGCCCAACGTGCGCGGCGTTCGGGTCGATCGCAACGGCGTCGTCCAAGGCGAACCCTTCGTGCCGTGGGAGCGACTGATCTCGCTGCACGGCACCACCCACGCGGCCCCGGGCGGCGCGCTGCTGACGTACTGTGGCCGCGACGGCACCGGCGATCTCGCGATGTCGCGGATCGTCGACGCGAGCGGACAGACCATCGTCGACGAGGTCGTGCGCACACAGCTGGGCCAGTCCTGCGGCGCCGTCGCGCCCGACGGGGTGTGGACCGGCAGCCATCACCTGTTCGCGTGGACCGACAACTCGGGCTTCGAGTTCGAGGTGACCCTCGATGTCGCCGATGCGTCGCTGATCTCGCAGCACGCGACCCTGCTCGCCTTCGACGGCGAGCTGACGGTGCCGCCACGGTTCGCGGTCGGGGCACAGACCGTGACGCTCATCGTGGGGCTCGCCGGCGGTGGTCTCGCGATCTGGCGCTTGGATCTCGCGGGCGAGCCGTTGATGGCGCCGAGCGAGCTGTTCTCGTCGGCGGATCTCCGCGACCCCGTGATCGCCGCTGCGCCGGACGGATCGGCGTGGATCTGGCTCACCGATGGCGACGCCGAGGGCATCGTCCGCATCGTCGTCGACCCCACCGGCGCGGTGACGGAGGCGTTCGTGCCGGTCGAGGTACCGCCGGCGCGCTACTCGGAGCTGCGCCTCGAGCCGTGGCCGGGCGGCGCGATCGTCGTGGGCAACGCCTACGCCCCACCCGACGAGATCATCGCGTGGTTCGCGGTCGACGATCGCGGCTCGCCGATCGCTTGGGAGCTGGTCGACGACGGCCTGCCGTCGCTGTACGAGGCCAGGGGGGTGCCGGCGACGGACGGCGACCAGGCGTGGGTGCTGTACCGCGCCGGCTTCGAGGACGACAGCGCCGAGCTGCGAATGCTCCGCGTCGGCTGCATTCGCTAGGGGCCGACGCAGCTTCGTCGATCAGCCCGCCGGCGGGTTGCAAGCGACCGAGTTGATCGCGCCGCCGGTCATGTCCGAGTAGGTGTAGGCGCCCTGCAGGCCGCTGAACATGTCGTAGCTGAGATCGGTGGTGTCGACCTTGTAGGCACGGTCCTGCGAGTCGGGCACCGCCCACACGTAGCCGTCGAGGTCCACGCTGATGCCCTTGCACTGCGCCGTCTCGCCGGGGAACATCACGCTCGGCCCGAGCGCCATGGTCTCGACGTCGATGGCCTGCACGCCGCCGACGATGCCGACCCACATCAAGCCGGTGGGATCCTCGGCCAGGCCGACGCCGTAGTTGTTGATCGAGCCGGCGATGGTCGTCCACGTCGAGGTTGCCGGGTCCCACTTGCCGGGCACGCCGGTCGCCCCCCAGATCATGCCGTTGTGATCGACGGTGATGCCGTAGCCATAGAAGGGCGGCGCCTCGTCCCACGTGAGATCGTCGAAGTGCACGCGCACGGCCCCGGGGGTGTTCTCGAACAGCCGCGTGAGCCACAGATCATTGTTGGAATCGACGGCGCCGCCGTACCAGCCGAAGGTCGTGCACGGGTAAGGCAGCTCGATCGAGTCCTCGACCACGCCGGTCTCGCCGTCGAGGCGATGGACCCACACCGAGTTGGCGCTGCACATGCCCGAGTCGGGCGTTCCACCGCGCCCCTCGGCGGTCCACAGCTTCTGGTCCTTCCATTCGCAGGTCGCGTCGTCGAGCACGCCGGTGGTCCATGCGACCGGGCGCTGGCTGGTGGCCTCGGGGAAGTCGGTGTACCAGGCGACGCAGTCGTCGGTGCCCCACGGCTTGATGTCCGCCGCGCCGGTGGAGGTGTTGCCGCCGGCGCAGTCCTCGGACCGCGCGTAGATCTTCACGACGCCGCCGAAGCGGTTGGCAACCGCGACGGCGCGACCATCCACGGTGACCGAGGTCCGCGAGGGGTTCCCGAGCGTCGCGCGCGTCAGGTAGCGGCCCTCCTCGACCATCGTCCGGGTGTTGATCTTGCTGACCGTGCTCTGGGTGCTGTTGGCGATCCAGATGTAGCTGAAGTCTGCGGGCCCGCAGCAGTCGAGCGCACCGGTGGTGCCGGTCTCGTTGACGCCGACGTCGAAGATCGCACCGCCGTCGCTGCTGGCGGCGGTGGTGTCGGCGGCGGTCGAACCCATGCTCGCCCCGGTGGCGCTGGCGCTCGCGCCGGTGCTGCCGCTGCCGCCCGACGAACCGCTGCCGTCGTGGGTGGTGGCACCGCCCTCGGCGGTGCCGTCCTGCGCCGACACATCGTCACCACCACAGGCGAACGCGAAACCAAGGGCCAGTACCGTGAAGCTGCGCATGACGTCGATCCTCCGCGTGCGCGCGTCTCGACCCTTGCGCCGCTTCGCCAACTCTCGCACGCGCAGGGCTTGCACGGCCAGCGACATCCGATGCCCCGACGCCCGAGCCACCCTGACGAGCGGGCGGCAGCCGTGGGCACTCGATCCATTGCGCGCCGCGGTGGTTCACAGACGATTCATTGGGCCTGCCCTACGGGCAGCTGGCATCCTCTCGCGACATGTCGCGTCGGGTGTTTCGCTCGCTGTCCCCCTCCCTGCTCGTCATCGCGCTCGCGACCGGCTGCCGCCAGGATCCGCCCGCGGGCGAACCAACGCCCGCGACGGATCCCGCACCCGCCGAGGGCAAGGCCGGCGCGACGAGCACCGCCGCGACCGCGACCGCGACGCCGCCCGACGAGACGCTGCCGACCCTGCGCACCGGTGAGCGCGCGCCGATCGAGCTGCCGGCCGTGACCGCGACCGCGGTACGCGAGTTCACCGATCGCAGCGGCGTGCAATACCTCGAGCTGTCGATCGACGGCGTGGTCGGCGAGGACACGCCCGAGCTCGCGGTGCTCGGCGCCGACGCGTCGATCTGGACCGCGACGCAGGTGCAGGGCCGCAGCGCGAGCGTGTTCGTGCGCCGCCGCGATACCGGCACCGCCGCCACGGCGCTGACCGGCACGCTGTGGTCGAGCCGCTGGGAGCGCAACGACTGGACCCTCTTCGGTGGCTCGCGCCGCGGCAACGTATGGAGCACGCGGTCGTTCACCGTCACCGGCACGCCGACGAGCTCACCCGATCTACCGGCCGCATTCGCGGCGGCGGCCTCCAGCGAGCTGCGCGGGCGTGGCTTCGAGACCCGCTTCGAGTCGCCGTTCCACGCGTTCGCAGCGGCGCGGGTGCATGCCGCCCTGCTCGGCACCAAGGCCGCCGCGGCAGCGGTCGCGACCGCGGTCGACGTGCGCCGCCCGAGCAACGACTTCACCGCGTTGATGTACACCACCACCGCCGCGACCTCGCTGCAGGAGGCGCTGCAGTACGACAAGGGCCTGCGCACCGTCGCGACCCAGGGCAAACGCGAGGTTCCGATCGCGGACATCGCCGCACCGGCGCTGGCCGACCACCCCTTCGCCGCCATGCGGGCGGGCCTGCCCGCGGGCGCCGAGCCCACCGCGGAGCCCTTGGCCGCCGCCGCGCCGGCCGAGTTCTGGTACGTCCGCTTCGACGACATCCGCGACATGCTGCGCGTGCTCGACGAGGCCGACGCGTGGCTGACCCCGGTCGCGCACGCCTTCGAGGAGCGTCCGCTCGTGCGCGACCTCGCCGGTCGCTACCAGCGACAGCTCGGACTCGGGCGCAGCGGCCTCGCCAAGGCCCTCGGTCACACCGTGATCTCGCGGGTCGCGATCGTGGGCAGCGATCCCTACCTGCGCGAGGGCAGCGACGTGACGTTCGTCTTCGACGTCGCCTCGCAGGCCGCCTTCGAGACCGAGCTCTCGCGCCACCTCGCGACCTGGTCCGGCGAGGTGCCGGGCGTCACGCAGCGCGAGCTCCAGCACGAGGGCCACGTGATCACGGTGCACGCCGACCCGGCGGGGCTGGTCCGGCAGCACCGCGCGCAGGTCGGAACGCTCGCGATCGTGTCGAACAGCGAGGCCGCCTGTCGCCGGGTGCTCGACAGCATCGACGGCCGCAAGCCCCGGCTCGCCGACGAGCCCGACCTGCAGTACATGCTCGCGCGGGATCCCGGCACCCACGACGGCCTGGCCTTCATCGGCGATCGCTTCGTCGCCGAGGTCGTGGGTCCGGCGCAGAAGATCCAGCAGGCCCGCCGGATGCAAGCGCTCGCGGAGCTCGCGGTGCCCGGCCACGCCGCGCTGCTGTACGGGTGGTTGAACGGCCGCGCGCCGGCGGACACCGCCGAGATGATCGCCGCGGGTGTGCTCGGTGCCGACGAGCTCGAGCATGCCGATGGCACCTCGATCCAGTTCGCGCCCGGCAGTGCCGCACACTCCGACTGGGGCTCGCCCGAGACCCTGACCCCGCGCATCGATCTGCCGGCCGTCACCCACGCGACCGCCGAGGAGCGCGTCGCCTACGAGACCTTCGCGCGGGGCTATCAGGACTACTGGCGCCAGTTCATCGACCCCATCGCCGTGCGCTTCGATCTCGAAGGCGATCGCGCCGACCTCGACGTGCGCGTGCTGCCGCTCATCGAGGGCACCGACTACCGCGACATCGAAGAGGTGGTCGGCAAGCAGCGCGTGCGCGTGCCCGCCATCGACGGCGGCGTGCAAGCGGTGTGGGCGGTCGGTCGCGACACCTCGCTGCGGCGCGATCTCGACCGCATGGCGGGCTCGATGTCCGGCAGGGCCGATCTCGGGCTCGGCTGGCTCGGTGGCTGGGTCGCCGTCGGCGGCCTCGATCGCGCGGGCCTGCTCGAGCTGATGTCGGCCACCGACGCGCGCGTCCAGCTGGCCTGGCAGCCGCCGGCCGCCGAGCCGCGCGACCGCGAGCTCGCGCGACGGGTCGGCAGGCTGCCGCTGTACGCCGCCGCCGAGGTGAGCAACCCCGCGAGCCTGGTCGCGACCCTCGCGGCCGCCCGCACGCTGCTCAACGAGGTCGCGCCCGGGTCGATCGGCTGGGAGAGCGTCGCGACCCACCACGACGTACCCATCGTGCGGATCGGCGTGACCGACAAGGGCACCTTCGCCGAGTACGCCGACACCATCGCGATCTACTACGCGCAGACCCCGGGCGCGATCGTGCTGGCGCTGCAGCGCTCGACCCTCGAGACGCTGATCGATCGCTTCGCCGACGCCGAGCGACGCCCGCTCGGGGTCGACGCCGACGGCACCCAGTTCGCGATCGAGGCCCGCGTGGTGCCCGATCACGCGCTGTCGCACGCGCTGCTGTGGCTGCTGCAGGGCCAGGCCCTCGAGGGCCAGATCTCGGCGCGGGCGTTCGCCGAGGCGATCCTACGTGGCGACCCGACCGCCAGCGATCCCGCGCGCTTCGAGGCGCTCGCGCGGGCCTACTTCGGTGGCGTGCCGGTGACGCCGGAGGGCCGCTTCGACTATGCGATCCGCGATGGCGTCGTGGGCGATCCGCTCCACGGCTCCGAGCTTCGACCGCGCTTCCCGGCGCTGCCGGTGGCGGGAGCGTCGCCCATCGCGACACTGCTCACGCGACTGTCGGGCGTGCGCGCGTCGGTGGCCTTCGACGATGAACCCGCGAAGCTCCCGACCCCCGCGCGCAGCCTCCACACGCAGCTCACCCTCGAGCTCGGCGCGAGCATCGAGTGAGCTGACCTGACGTCAGCTGCCGCGCGGACGCACGCGCATCGCCTGCGCACGCGCAGGCCCTGCCGCACGCCGTGCGCGGACGATTCCACGCACCCGAGGGCGCTACAGACCGCGCGGGTCGTGATCGCGGCCCTGCTTCGAGCGCCGCACGATGGCGAGGAACAGGGTGCCGAGCACGGTCCAGAGGATCGCCATCACGAAGATGCCGCCGATGTCGACGAAGCGAAGTGCGAGCAGGGTCGTCATGGGAGGCGGGCATCTGCAAGGGTCGATCCGACGCGTGGTGGTCGCAGCTGGCGGGCGCGGCGATCATGGCAAGCCCCCCATGCGCCGCAGGTTGTGCGCTGGCCCGCAAGGCTCGCGTCGTGAAGGTTGGCTTCGTGGTCTGGTCGTCTGCATCCCTGCTCGCGCTCGCCGAGGACAAGGTCCCCAACGAGGCTGCTCTCCCGCTCGGTCCCTCGATGGGGTGGTGGCTGCTGTTCGCCGCCGTGTGTGCGGTGGTGATGTTCATCGTCCAGGCCGACCGCTGGCGGCGGTGGTGGCTCGCGAAGGAGGACCCGCGCTCGATGGCGCTGTTCCGCATCGCGTTCGCGTTCTTCACCATCTGCAACATCAACGGGCTGTGGGAGTACTTCACGTTCCTGTTCACCGACGAGGGCATCTTCACGGCCGACGTCGCACGACAGGTATTCGCGTCGAAGCAGTTCGAGGGCTTCGGCGACGGCATGACCGACGCCGAGCCGTGGGGCTTCTTCGGCGTGTCGGGATTCCTCCACTTCCTGCAGGGGCCCAAGTACTCGCTGCTCTACTTCTGGGACACGCCGACCGCCTTCTGGGTGCATCTGTGGGCGTTCGAGCTGGTGGCGTTCTCGTTCATGATCGGCTTTCGCACGCGCCTGACCGGCGTGCTGACGTTCCTGCTCATGAACAGCCTGATGCAGCGCAATCACCTGTTCTGGGAGGGCACCGAGCTGGTCTACCGCTGCTTCCTGGCGTACTTGATCCTCGCGCGCTCGGGTGAGGCGTACAGCGTCGACAACTGGCTGCGCTGCCGCAAGCTCCGCAAGCAGGGCCTGTTGTCCGAGCGCGGCGGCCCCGGCGGTGGCGCGGGGCTGGCCCCCGACGACGAACATCCCAAGGGCCTGCAGGCGATCTATCGCTTGATCCCCGCGTGGCCGCGGCGCCTGGTGATCCTGCAGCTGGCGACGATCTACACGTACACCGGCATCGTCAAGAACGGCGCGGTGTGGGCCAAGGGCGACGCGTTCTACTACGCGCTCAACATGGACCACTTCTATCGCTTCTACCCGCAGCCGATGTCGTCGGTGCTCGGCACCAACGTCATGCGCATGATGACGTGGGTGACGCACTGGTGGGAGGTGCTGTTCCCGCTGGTGGTGGTCGGCATGGTCGCACGCTGGGCCATCGCCGAGCGGCTGCCGAAGCTGACGGGCACGCGGCTGTGGGCGGTGCGGGCGTGCTGGGCCGGCATCGCGCTCGCGAGCCTGATGCTGTGCGTGGTCTCGTGGCCGGTCCACTTCACGCCATTCGCCGTCGAGTACTTCATCGGTGGCTGGACCGCGGCGATGGCCCTGCTGGGCTGGCTGTGGTGGCGCTTCGCGAACAACCCGTTCCGCGTCTCCAAGCTGTTCGGGCGCAAGCTCTCGCGCACCTACGTGCTCGACACCCGGTGGTTCGCGACCTGGTTCCTCGGGCGCCGCGTGTGGCTGTTCCTCGCCATCGTGTTCCAGTCCCACGTGTTCTTCATGATGAACGTCGGGCACTTCCAGACCGGCATGCTGTCGGCTTGCATTCCGTTCCTCACCGGCCTCGAGGTCGCGCAGATCCTCCGGGGCCTCGGCAAGCGCGTGCACCGACTCGGCGTGCCGATGCCGGCCGACGTGATCGCCGGCGCGCCGCCGCTCCCGGCCGAGGACGAGCAGCTGCCGCACCTGCAGCGCGACACCGCCACGCTGCCCACCGGCGCGATGCTGGCGGCGCTGGGCTTGGTGGTGTTCGGCATCGTGCTGCGCGCGACCACCGAGCTGACGTGGTGGTGGTGGACCTGGATCGGCGCCGCCGCGATGTTGTTCGCCGTCGGCCTGCGCGAGCGCGGCCGCGCCGCGCAAGACGGCCGCCGCACCGGCGCCGACACCCCGCCGTGGTGCTATGGCCCGATCGGCCGCCTGCTGATGGGCTCGCTGTTGGTGTGGCACGTGGTCGGGGTCGCGACCTGGCTGCTGCCCGAGAAGGACTGCCTGAAGTCGTTCCGCGAGCCCGCCCGCGGCGTGTGGACCAAGTGGCTCACGATCACGCAGACCGATCAGAGCTGGGGCATGTTCGCGCCCAACCCCCCGCGCAGCAACGTGTTCCTCAAGGTGCTCGTGACCGACGCCGACGGCGAGGTCTACGACATGCGCAGCGACGTCTACGCGTCGGAGCGCAAGCCGATCCCGTGGATCTTCAACGACCGCATGCGCAAGATGAACCGCCGCATCATCGGCGGCGAGTCGGGCCCCACCGAGTGGTACCGCAAGTGGTACGCGCGCTACCACTGTCGCCAGTGGGCACTCGAGCACGAAGGGATCGCGCCGACCAAGGTCGAGCTGGTGCGCATCACCTACAAGATCCCCTCGCCCGAGCAGGTGCGGCAGCACGGCTGGTACTCGCCCGAGCAGGTGCTCGAGCGCGAGGGTACCGAGACCATCGAGTACACCGAGCGATGCGCCGGCGCGATCATGGGCCAGCTGCCCGACTGGATCCGCGAGCGCCACGGGCTGACACCGCTGCCCGAGAAGCAGCCATACAAGCCGTGGATCAAGCACAAGCGTGCGGCTTGGGACCGCAAGCACGCGGCCCAGGACGACGCTGCGACCCCCGAGTGAACCCAACGAGGCAAGCACCACCATGGCCATCCGCACGATCTCCGAGTTCATGACGCCGACCCCCGTGTGCATCGCGCCCGAGCTCCCGCTGGCGGAGGCGCGCGCGCGCATGTACCAGCTCGAGGCACGCCACCTGCCGGTCGTCGACGACGGCGAGCTCGTCGGCATCCTGAGCGAACGCGACATCGCGCTCGTCGACGCCGTGCTCGGACGCGCCGACACGCTCGCGGTGCGTCAGGCGATGACGCCGATGCCGTTCACCTGCGGGCCGCACGCGCATCTGCACGCCGTCGCGGCCGAGATGGCCGCACACAAGTACGGCGCCGCCGTGGTGGTCGATCCCGATCACCCCGGCCACGTGGTCGGCGTGTTCACGACCACCGATGCGCTGCGGGCCCTCAGCGAGATCGCCGGTCACGGCGTCGCGTAGACGCCGAGGCGCGGCCGCTAGCCGGTGACGATCGGCTCACCGGTGTCGACCACCTCGAAGGCGGCGCCGGTGATGTTGTCGATGTCGTGCAGCGCCTCGTCGTTCCACATCGGGTGCGGCGCGCCCGAGAGGTACCAATTGCTGCCGTTGTCGGCCACGAACATGCCGTAGGTCTTGAGCGCGGCGCAGATCACCTGCACCTCCTCGCCGTACGCGGAGCAGTCGTAGTCGGCCTTCATGCGCACGCGCAGGCCCATCGGCGGCAGATTCTCGTCGGTGAGATCCGAGGCGAAGTGGGTCGCCGGGTGGATGTACGCGCGGCGCGAGTTCTCGACGGTGAAGCGCAGCGCGTGGTGGATCGCGCCGGCTTCGACCACCTCTTCGTAGCGCACCAAGCCCGGGTAGATCGGCAGGCCGGCGGCGTCGGCCGAGGTCCAGCCCTCGGGCCGCAGCGCGTTGCTGCGCAGATCGAAGATCGCGCCCGAGCCCGCGCTCCACGAGCTGCCGCCGCCCTCGGGGTACGCGGCGAAGAGCTCGTACAGCATGCAGTTCTCGCGATCGAGCGCGATCACGTGGCGGTCGCCGTCGGCGTTGGGGCCACCTTCGATCGGCGCGTCGGGTGGGATCGGATAGGGCCCGGGATCGCTGTCGTCGTACTCGAAGGTCACCGGCACGCGCGGCTGGTCGCCGGGTATCTCGACCCACGGGATGCCAATGGGCGCGCCCTCCCAGACGGTGCCGAAGTCGGCATGCATGCCGGTGTCGAGCCCGATCGACGCGATGATGGCGTCGGAGTTCGCCATCACGGGCAGCGCCGAGACGTCGGTGTTCCAGGGGTTGTCGGCGGGGAAGATCGTGCACGTGCCGGCCTGGCCGGTGTCCTCGCCCGCGCTCGTGGTCGAGTCGGCGGCACTGGTCTGGCCAGCGCTGACCGAGCCCGCAGAGGTGTTCGACGCCGTGGTCGCGGTCGAGGCCGCGCTGGCGCTGCCGTCGGAACCACCGTCGGCGGTCCCACCGTCGACGCCACAACCGACGAACCCCGCGGCCATCAGACATCGCAGCGCTCGAACCCGAGGTGCTCCCATCGTCATCGCCCTCCCCCGCCCAACACGGTAGCCGAGTGCGGGCACGACCGCGACGTGCGCTACGCAGTTCGACGCATCGCCGCGACGCCGACGGTCGCAGGCTGCGATTGCGCACGCCCACAGACCCGATCGGCGAAGTCGTTCGGGGAACCCCGGCCACGCGTTCGGCAACCCACGGGGCAACCATGACGCCGCCTTGGAGCCCGCGCGCCCCCGCGATCCGTGCCCTGCCGCAACGCGGCGCGATCTTGCTCGGCCTCGCGCTCGCTGGCTGTGCCGACGTCCGCCCGCCCGAGGGCGACGGCCTCGGGGCCGACACCACCGCGGCCAACGGCGCCAGCGCGAGCGCCAGCGACGAGGCCGGCCACGCCGACACCGCCGACGTGCTCGACGTCGGCCAAGGCACCATGGGCAGCGGCTTCGACCCCGACAGCGGCAAGGGCTGCGACAAGGTCGACTTCCTGTTCGTGGTCGACAACTCGGGCTCGATGGCCGACGAGCAGCAGGCGCTGATCGACAGCTTCGGCCCGTTCGTGGAGGCGATCGAGGATCGCGTCGGCGACTCCAACGACTTCCACGTGATGGTCGTCGACGTCGACGCGTGGGTGTTCGGCGAGTGCCCCGACGCCTGCGATCGCGCCGCGACCTGCGACGCGAGCAACAACTGCGGCGTGACCGACGAGTGCTTGTTTCCGTGTGCGCTGCGCGAGGTCTGCAACGACGGCGGCTTCACGTGCAACCAGACCATGCCGATGACCTGCGAAGACGTGATGGGCGCCGGCGTGCAGTACCCGCGCGGGATCGGGGCCTCCAACGTCGACTGCGCGTTCGCGACCGGCCGCAGCTACATGGACGCGAACGAGCCCGACCTCGCGGCCTCGTTCGCGTGCGCCGCCAAGGTCGGCACCGGCTCGTCGGCCGACACCGAGCAGCCGATGGACGCGCTGACCCAGGCCGTCATGGCCGGCACCGCGGCGGCGAGCTGCAACGAAGGATTCCTGCGCGACGACGCGATCCTCGTCGTCACCGTCATCACCGACGAGAACGACGAGCCCGACGACTCGACCGGCTCGCCGCAGGGCTGGTACCAGGCGCTGAAGGACGCCAAGCACGGCGACGACGGTGCGGTGGTGGTGCTGGGCCTGGTCGGCGACAACGACCTGCCCGGTGGCATCTGCCAGCCGCTGTCGATCGACTTCGCGACCGGTGCCGAGCCAGCGCCGCGCCTGCGTGAGTTCGTGGGTCTGTTCGGTGAGCGCGGCCTGGTCGGTAGCGTGTGCGCGACCGACTACGCGCCGTTCTTCGCCTCGACGATCGAGGCGATCGGTCAGGCCTGCGACGCATTCGTGCCACCGGGCTGAAGCGACGGCCTGCGACGCCACGCGCGGCGTCGCGGGAACCGAGGTGCACGTCGCGACCACATCGCTGTCGACGTTGGCGATGACGACGATGCCGGAAGCCAAGACCGCCGCGCGTGCACTGACCTGGCTGCTCGCGCTCGCACCAGTGGCGTGCGACGAGACCGAGACACTCGACGAGCCCGTGGGGCACGACGAGCCCAGCGACCTCGAACCCTACGACAACCAGAAGTTCGACGGCCCGCTGCAGGCCTTCGATCGCGACGCCATCGTCGACGACGCGCTGTTCGAGAACGACGGCGCCGCCACCGTGGCTGCGATCCAAGATCTGCTCGAGGTGTCACCCTACGGCAAGCGCTCGTTCCTCGCCGACGAGCTCGTCGACGGGCGACGCTTCTCCGAGGTGCTGGTCGAGGTCGCGACCGAGCACCACTTGAACCCGGTGCTGCTGCTGACCCGCCTGCAGGTCGAGAAGAGCCTGGTCTCGAAGTCGGTGCGCCCGAGCGGCAACGCCGTCGACTTCGCGCTCGGCTGTGGTTGCTCCGATGGCAACCACTGCAACACCGCGTTTCGCGGGCTCGACCGCCAGCTGACCTGCGCGGCCGACGTGCTGCGTGCATCGTTCGACGCCTCGGTCGCCGGCTCCGGCACGTGGCTGCAGGGCAAGGCCCGCAAGACCCTCGACAAGATCACCGTACGGCCACGTAGCCACGGCACCGCGGCGCTGTACGCCTATACGCCCTGGGTGCTGCAGGGCAAGGGCGGCAACTGGCTGGTGTGGAACGTCAACCGCAAGTTCATCGGCGCGATGATCGATCGCGGCACCTGGGACGTGGGGCCGACGGCCGCCGATACCGAGGGCGACGGCGACGACGGGGGCGACACCGGCACCGCGGGCGACACCGGCACCACGGGCGCGTCGGGCTCGAGCGGCGATAGCGAAGGCGGTGCGCCCGAGCCCGGCTCGTGCGTCGGCCACTGCGGCGACGGCTCCGCGGTGCCGCTGGGCGATGGCCACGCGTGCTTCTGCGACGATGCGTGCGTGGGCCAGGGCGACTGCTGCGACGACTTCGCCCTCGCCTGCGGCGGCTGATCGCGTCGCCCGTGACCAAACGGCCCCGTGATCGGCGGCCGCGCCGTCGCCCGGCATCGACAGGGATCGAAATCGCCGCGCCGCGCACTGACGCCAGCGAGGCCCGCGATGGACATCCCCCGAATCCGACCGATTGCCATGCTCGTGCTGTGCTCGCTGCTGGGTGCGTGCGTCTACGACCCCGAGCGCCAGGACGACTCCAGCGCCGACTTCGAGGGCAAGATCGATGACCCCGGCGACGGCGAGGCCTGCGATCCACTCGACCAGGACTGCGGCGATGGCTATGGCTGCTACTACGACAACGGCAGCTTCGCCTGCTTCGAGGAGGGCGACGTGGGCGTCGACGGGGTGTGCGAGTTCCTGCACTCGTGCGAGCCCGGCCTGGGCTGCATCAGCGCCGCCGCGGTGCCGTGCACCGGCGACTACTGCTGCACACCGATGTGTGAGGTCGGCTCGTCGTGCGCCGGCGGTCGCGTGTGCTCACCGCTGATCGACGAGGTCGGCATCTGCACGCAGCCGTGATCACGCCGTCGGGTCGACCACGCGCCCGAGGAAGAGGATCGCGCCGCTGCGGGTGTCGCGGAGCACGAACAGGAACGGGCGATCCGCGACGACGTCGATGCCGTCGGGCTCCACGGAGGCCGACTCGGTCGCCATCACCACCGCGGTCGCGGCCGCGGCCTCGGTGCCCTCCTCGTCGACCGCGACGAAGGTCCGGTGGAACACGTCGTCGATGAACAGCGGACGAATCGTGCGCGACATGCCGGTGAAGTCGGCCCCTGTGCCGAACGCCAGCGGCATGCCCAGCTCGACGAGCGCCGGCTCGAGGGACAACGATGCCGGCATCTCGAGCTCGAACCTCGGCAACGTGAGCTCGACCATCGCGGGCTGTAGCGCGCCGACCATCGCGGCGAAGCCATCGGCATCGAGGCCACGCTCGAGCGTCTCGAGGCCATCGCGCTCGCGTGGGATGATCAGCGTCATCGCGAGATGCTCGCCGCGGTACGGCAGCTCGACCATCTGCACGGCGTCGGTGCTCGCGTACGCCAGCTGTGAGACCTGGCGCATCATCGTGCGGCGCTCGGGCGTCCGGCCACCGACGTAGAAGGCGCCCTCGTGGGTCGCGTTGGGGTCGAACGCCCGCAGCCAGTCGCCCTTGAAGTACACGGCGTTGGTGAGCACGAGCCGTGTATCGCCATCGATGCTGCCGGCGGGCAGCAGATCGACGATGCGGTCCTTGGTCTGCTGCTCGACCCAGCCGTTGATGCGCTCGCGCGCGCCCTCGAAGTCGCGGCGGAAATCGACCGACTCGAGCGGCGCTGCGAAGCGCTCCTGCAGCGCCGCGAGGAACTCGGGCTCGAAGGTCGCGGTCTGCTCGCCGAAGAGGCGCTCGACCACCGCGAGCTCGTACGCGCCGTCGACCGGCGCGTTCCACTGCGCGAGCTGCTCGCCCATCGCGGCTGCGGCCGTGCCCGCGTCGGCGAGGTGGAGCACCTTGGCCATCTGTGCGGCCGTGTCGCCGCGAGCCCCGAGCCAGGTCATGCCCAGCGCGATCGACACGCTGGCGGGTGCGATCGCGAGGTTGCCCGACTGGTGCAGGGCGCCCCACAGCTCGAAGCCGAAGGCATTGTTGGCGGCCGCGAAGCTGCGCGCGACCGCAGGGTCGCCGACGTGCGGCGTGCGGTCGATCGGGAGCGGCGGGTTGCCGCCGAGGGTCGTGTCAGGGGTCGTCGCGGCGCAGGCACAGGCCAGCATCGCCCAGCAGAAGGCACGTCGGTTCATGTGCCCTGCGAACGCGCGATCGCAGACGCAGGTCTCGCCAGTGGGCCCACGCGACCGGCCGTTACGAACTCGCGACAATCGTGCGGCCGCGACCGCGGGGCCGATACGCAAGCCCTCAGCTGCCGCAGGCGACGTTGCGCTTCTGCAGCGCGATGGCCTCGGCGTCCTCGACGTGCTCGGCCTCGCGGAGCAGCCAGCGGAACATCTGGTGCGCGTGCACGCGGTTCTTGCGGTCGTTCCACAGCCACGCCGCGAGCGCGCACACCGAGGCGTGCACGATCTGGAACGCCATGCGGTGCAGGCCCTCACCGGTCAGTCCGATCGCGCGCTCGTACGCGGTGCGGATCGCCAGGTACTCCCGCCACTCCTCGTGCACGGGCAGTGCCTTGCGGGCCTTCACGCGGGTGTGCAGTGCATCGGCGAGCACCTCGAGCTCGTCGAGCAACCGCTGCCGCACGGCGCGGCGCAGGCGGCCGAAGCTGTCGTGCTTGGCATGGGGATCCTCGCCGACCGCAAGCTCGGTGCTGCGCACGACGGCGAGCAGATCGCGATCGACGCTCTCGCGCAGACGCACCGGCGCATCGAGCTTGGCGCCGAGCTCCGCGGCGCGGGTGCGCATGGCCCTGGCGACCGGCGCGTCGTCGAGCACGCGATCCCACGCGCGGCACGTGGCCTCGAGGGTCGGCAGATCGATCCGCGCCCGACGCAGCGCGGCCGCCACGACGACCGCGTGCATCCGCAGCGCATGCTCGCGCGGTGTGCCGATGGTCGGTGGGATCGGCTGGGCCGGCGGCGGCACCGGAGCGGACGTGGCGTGGTCCGGCGCGTGGGCACTCGCGCGCTCCACCAGCGCAACGAAGCCGGCGCGACCCACCACCGCGCGCAGCAGCGCCTGCAGCTCGCGCGGCTCGGGCACCGGCGGCCGGCCCAGCAGGCGACGGCCGACCGCCGCCAACAGCCGCGTCGCCCGATCGGCATCGCGATCGTCGCCGAGCTCGATCACCCGGGCCCACGCACCACGCTCGGCAGCCTCGGCCGCGCACCACTGCACCGCCAGCACGCGCGCCATCCGGGGCGCACTCTTGCCCTCGAACTCGACCAGGCTCGCGATCCACTGCCGCGCCGCCGCACGATCACCCCGCGCCTGCGCGAGCAGGCCGGTGGCGAGCAAGTTCGCCGCGCCGGCGTCGTCGGGCCCGAGCCGCCGCTCCACGAACGCCATCGCGGCCGGCTTCGCCCCGCCACGCAGGGCCGCCCACGCGGCGGCGACGAGCGCACCACCTTTGTTGTCGTCGAACCACACCCAGGTGCTGCCGCGCACGACGAAGTGGGCCGCCGCGACCATGCCGCGGGGAATCAGCACGCGCGTCGCGAACGCCCACGGCCAGCACGACACCACGATGAATGGCAGCGCCACGAACGCGACCGGCTCGCCGGCGAGCATGCCGAGCACGCACGTCAGCGCGAGCCCGACGAGCAGGACCCACTGCAGCAGGCCGAAGAAGCCCGGCCGCGAGTCCTCCTTCTGCGCGCGCCCCAGCAGGTGGGCGAGCCCGAGCGCGACCGCGAAACCAGCCCAGCTCGGCATCGTCAGCGCCCGCTCCAACCCAGCGGGGTCATCGCGTCGAAGCCGAGCGCCGCGAGGTCATCATCCGCCGACATCGCTGCGTCGTCCGCCACCTCGGCCGCTGCCACACCCGCGTCGGGCGACCACCACAGCTCCGCGAGCGCGCGCTTGTCGGGCTCGCGCAGCTGCGCCATCGCGGCCCGCACGGCCTCGGGCGTGCGCGCGCGTGGGCCCAGCGGGGTCGCGTACAGCCGCGCGCTGGCCAGGCCCAGCTCGAGCATCGCGAGCCACTTCTGTCCGGCGCGCTCGACCTCGGCCCGCGTGGCGCTGGCGTCGAGCTCGAGCACGGCGAAGGGGTTCTCGGCGATCGCAGCTCCGAGCTCGGTCATCGGTGGCCGCGATCGTAGCGCCGCGACGACGCGGCGGCCACGACGAAGTCAGCGCAACGCCTCAGCGGACGCCGGAGTCGAAGCCCTGTCGCCGCGCGGCGGGATCGTGGGGCAGCAGCTTCCACAGCTTCTCGGTGATGCGCCGCAGCGCGACCACGTCGTCGCGGCCACGGGCGTCCTTGCCCTCCTTCACCAGCGCCTGCGCCTTGGGCAGGTCGGTGGCGGCGTCGAGGTGGCTGACGGCATCGTCGAACAGCGCCGGCCACGTGTCGGGGTCGCGGTACCACGCGGTCTCGCCCAGCTGCGAGGCCAACCGCAGCTGCCGCTGCAGCTCGCGAATGTTGCGCTCGTCGCGGGCGCGCTCGACCGCGTGGGCGATCTCCTCGAACAGCGCCTGCTCGCGCTCGGTGCCGAGCTGTGAGACCTGGCTGCCCGACCACGTCATCGTACGCACTGCGCGTTGCTCGAGCTCGGGCCACTGCTTGGCCTGCTCTAGCACGTCGAGCGAGGCATCGATCTCGAGCAGGTTGCGACGCGCCCGCTGGCCGGCGTCGTCGTTGCCGCCCTGGGCCGCGCCGAGATCCCGCGCGACGTCGCCGAGGTCCTGCTCCGCGCGCTCGAGCGCCGCGATGATCTGCGGCATGCCGCGGCGGAAGGCCTCCGCCCGCAGGTCGTCGACACGCTGCCGCAGCGCCCCCAGGCTCGCCAGCAGCACCTCGGGATCGGCGGCCGGCACCAACAGCTGCGCGACGTGATCGAACATCTGATCGAGTGCGGGCACCAGCGCGCGCACCACCAATCGACCGCCACGATCGAGCTCGAGTGTGAGCTCGACGTCGGATCCCGCGGGCAGCGAGCGCGGCAGCGCCGAGCCGGGGATCTCCAAGGTCCCCACCAGGCGGCACAGATGGGCGTGGTCGTGCTCGCCCTGCACCACCGGCACCTTGAGCACGCTCTGGGACGCGCCCTTGGCCACGCTCTCGACCGTCGCGTGGGTGAAGCTGCGCCGCGCCGGCAGCGGGGTGCCGCGCTCGAAGTAGACCTGCACGCGATCGTTGGCGAGTGCGACCCCGATCGAGCGCGACAGCGGCGGATCGGTGATGGTGAGCCCCTGCACGATCGTGATCGTCCGCGGATCGACCGGGATGCTGGCACCGGCGCCGTCGTCGGCGAGCACCTCGAACACGTTGGAGCGTCGCGGCTGCAGCTCGACGAGCAGCGCGAACGCCTGCTCGGCATCGAAGGTGGCCCACTCGCTGCGCCACTCGCCGTCGGCCCGCGCGAGCGCGACGCGCTTGGGCTGCGGCCCGCTGTCGCCTCCGACCACGCGCCCGACCACGTGCGGCGTCAGGTCCGAGGACACCGCGGGGTATTGCAGCCACAACCGCACGCCACGGCGTACCAGCGGACCGGCCGGCCGCGCGTCGAGCCCGGCGGTCGCGGCGTAGATCGCCGCGCCCTGGGCCACCAGTGTCATCGGATCGAGGCCGTCGGCGATCGGCGCGGCGAGGGCCTCGCCGACGCGCATGCGCAGCAGCGGCGTGACCGTCGGCCCGCCCACGAACACCACCCGCGCGAGCCGACCGACCTCGGTGTCGTGCTCGCGCAGCAGTCGCTGACAGACCTCGATCGAGCGCTCGACCAGCGGCGACACCGCGGCCTCGAGCTGCGCGCGCGTCATCACCAGCTCGGGCTCGAGCTCGCGACCGTCCGGCAACACCAAGGGTGACGCGAACGAGAACTCGGCCTCGTCGGCGCGGCTGAGCTGCACCTTGGCGTCCTCGGCCGCGTGCTTGAGCTGGGCGACGACGCGGGCGCACGCAGGGTCGTCGCGACGGATGTCGACGCCGTGCTCGCGCGAGAGCTCGCCCAGCGCCCAGTCGACCACCGCCCAGTCGAAGTCGCGACCGCCGAGGAAGTTGTCGCCGTCGTGACCGACCACGCGCAGGAAGCCGCCATCGGTCTCCAGCAGCGACGCATCGAACGTGCCACCACCGAGGTCGTAGACCAACCAGCGACCGTCGCCCTCGGCGGCGGTCCAGCCAGCCGCGAGCGCCGACGCGATCGGCTCCTGCAACAGCTCGACCTTGTCGAAGCCCGCCAGGCGAGCGGCCTCCGAGATCGCGGCGCTCTGCGGCAGCTCGAACAGCGCAGGCACGGAGATGACCGCGCAGGTCGGCATCACGCCCAGCTGATCGGCGACGTCCTGCCGCAGCGAGCGGAGCACCTCGGCGGCGAGCTCGGGGGGCGACGCCTGCCGCCCCGCCGCCGGGAAGTCGAACGCGCGCGCGGTGCCCATGAGACGCTTGAACTCGCTCTTGGTGTTGTCCGCGTCGCGCTCGAGCCACTTGCGCGCATTGGCACCGACGACCACCCGCCCCTTGCCATCGATACGAACCACCGAGGGCGTTAGGCTCGCGCCTTGGGCATTGCGCACGACGACGGTCGACTCGCCGTCGAACACTGCGACCGCGGAGTTGGTGGTGCCGAGATCGATTCCGACGTACACGGGGCGTTCGGACATTGATCGCGAGCATACCCCCGCGGCCACGCTCGCACGCGTCGCGGCCCCACCTGCGCCGCCGCCCGCGCCTGCCCGCGCCAATGCGCCGGCACGTCCGCGATCCCACGCCGTGCGATCACCCCGGGCCCACCGTGCTTGAAGTCGGGACACGGCTCGCAGTAGCGTCCGCGCTTCCACCCCTCGACCAGGGAAATCCGACCATGAACCTTCGCCATGCCTTCCATGTCCCGGCCCTGTGCGCACTGCTCTCGATCGCCTGCGGCGATGGTGGTTCCGACACCGGTACGACCACGGGCGACTCCGACACCGACTCGAACAGCAACTCCGCGTCCGACTCGGTGACCATGGGCGTCACGCTCTCGGCGGGCTCGATGAGCGCGACCACGACCGACGCCAGCAGCGACAGCTCGGCCACCGACGCCACCACGACCACCGCCACGGGCAGCGACAGCGGCTCGACCAACGCCGACGGCAGCTCGTCGTCGGGCGCCGCCGACGGCTCGAGCTCGTCCGGCGGATCGTCGAGCGGCGGCGACATGGGCAACACCATCTACGAGATCCAAGACGGCACCATCGCCGAAGACACCGCGGTCGAGGTCTACGGCGTGGTCGTGACCGCCGTGAACGTCGGCGGCTTCTGGGCGCAGGAGCCCGGCGGCGGCGAGTACAGCGGCGTGCAGGTGTTCTCCGGCATGGGCGGCCCCGACGTCTCGGGCGTGCAGGTCGGCGACATCGTCGACTTCAGCGGCACCACCAACGAGTTCTTCGAGGTCACCCAGATCGTCATCACCGACGGCACCTTCGACATCACCGGCAGCACGACCCCGCCCGACGCAGAGCTTCTGCCGATCGCGACCCTGATCGACGGCACCACCGGCGAGCCCTGGGAGTCGGTGCTCGTGCGCATCGAGGGCACGCTGACCGCCGGGGCGCTGTCGATGTTCGACGAGTTCCCGGTCGCCGACGGCCCGGACTCCATCATCATCGACAACTTCGCCTACAGCGTCTCGATGTCGGGCGACTTCCCCGGCTTCGGCACCGGCGCGACCTTCGACGCCATCCAGGGTCCGCTGAACTTCTCGTTCATGAACTTCAAGATTGCGCCGCGCGACGCCGACGATCTCGAGGGCTACCAGGCCCCGTGAGCCGCTACGGCGGGCCGGCCTCGAGGGAGACCACCCGCCAGTTGTTGATGCCGTGGTTGTGCAGGTGCATGACCACCGGCGCCCCCGCTGCGATCGCGCGCGGTGGGGTCCAGCTGGCCTGCACGATGTCGTAGGCCTTGGGGATCTCGATCTCGAGGTCGAACGCGACCTCACCGTCGATCGTGAAGAGCACGTGGCCGACGGCGGGCTCGGGCGCCAAGAGGTCGTCGTGGGTCAGCACGAAGGTGACGATGTCGCCGGCGTCGATCGCGGCGACGCTCGGCTGCGTGAACACGCCGTAGTTGCAGGCGCCGGTGTCGACCTCGAACAGGCCGATCTCGTCGTCGAACCCGAACTCGCACGTGACCGTGGCCGGTGCGTGTGCTGGCATCGGATCCACGGCGCCGTCGCGCACCCACGCCGACGACAGCACGAGGTCGACCGGACCATCGTGCGTCGCACCGCTGCTCTCGCCCGCGCCGCTGGTGTCGCCGCCCTCCGACGTCGCGCCGGGGTCGTCGCCGCTGCCGCGCTCGCTGGCGCACGCGAGCGCACAGGCGAGCGCGAGCAACGAAGGCACGGCGGATCGAGCTCGGTTCACGACACCTTCGAGCATGCACGAACACTCACGTGGGCTGAACACCGCCGACTGCAGAATCTGCTCCCACGCCGCGCCGCCCCGCACCCGCCCGCGATTCCACGAGCTTCGCGCGCTCCGGCCGGAGGCCGCACGGGGTCGCCATGGACGATGGTCCAGGGGCGCGCGCCCATCGGGCACCCGCGCTATTCTCGTCAGCGGTGCGAAGCCTCGCGTTGACGCTGGTGCTCGCGACGCCGGCCTGCGCGGAGGACACCCTCGAGGTCGAGCTGTCGCTGCGCGATCACGGTTGCAGCGCCGACGCACTCGCCGAGGTGTCGGTGGTGTCGATCGAGATCTACGGCGAGCACGACGGCACCCTGTGCACCCTCGGCCGTCGGTGCCTGTTCGGGGTCGGCCCACTCGACGACATCGCCGGGCTCTCTCAGACCCTCGCCGACGCCAACCAACCGCTGGTCGACGCCGCGCTCACCGGCGCGGAGTACATCCACGTGGTCGGGCGCGCCGAGAGCTGTTGGGACCTACCGGACCCGGTCGACGGCGCGGTGCCGGACCACCCGGTGTGCGGCTCCAACGATCTCGCGGCCATCGATGGCGACGTGCTGCCGATCGAGATGCAGTGTGGTGGTTGCAAGGCGATGGAGGTGCCGCTGTGCCCGTGAATTCGACCGCCGGACGGCGTGGTCGCGGGGCCATGGATCGCAGTCCATGGTGGGGCCGCGACGGCCACCCGCCGGGCGCGGTGCCGCGCCCGCCGGTGCGCAACGACGCGCCTGTGGTCGCCTCGCGCGCTGGCTCGGGCTTGGAACCGATCGTGCAGCGTCGCGGGCGTACCCGCATGCACCACCCACCGGCCCTGCTCGCCCTGTGCCTCGCCGTCGCGTCCGCCTGCGACGTGGCCGACGACGCAGTCGATGTCGCGGTCGCCGAGCGCAGCGTGAACGCGCTGTCGGCCAACACCAACCTCGCCTTGGTGGCGGAGCGGTTCGCCGGTGAGCCCGCGATGGCCGCGATGTCGGTCGACGCCGCACGCACCCGTGCGGTCGAGCTGGTGGCCCAGCGCGTCGGTGCGCTCGCGCTGCTCAGCTGCGACCCGCAGGTCACGGCCGACCCGGTCGCAGGCACGGTGCACGCCATGGTCGCCGACTGTCGCATCGGCCCGGTGCGACTCGACGGCGAGATCGACGGCAGCGTCGCGATCGAGACCGCCGCGTGCGACACCGGCGAGTGCCCCAGCACGGTGGTGTGGACGCTGGACGACTTCGACCTGCAGATCGGCGCCAATCTGCTGGCGAACCGCCGCCCGCACTTCGTCGGGCCGGTGACGTTCCGCGACCCGATCGACGCGGCGCTGCCGATGTCGTGGGCGACCGGTGAGGGCTTCGTGACCGACATCCCGTTCGGGCTGTTCGACACAGTCTCCCACGCGTCGTGGACCTTCGACGCCGACGACTGCGTGACCATGCAGGTCGAATCGCGCCTCGACCGTCAGCTCGAGGTCGGCGACGACGCGACCAGCCAACGCGATCGCGAGCGACGCATCGGCACCATGGTCGTCTCGGTATCCGAGCTGCGTCGCTGCCCTGCGAAGTGCCCCACCGCCGGTCACGTGCAGCTCGCCTTCGGCCGCGGCCACGTGCTCGCATGGGAGTACGACGACGATCGCAC
The DNA here is from genome assembly GCA_016709225.1 of Deltaproteobacteria bacterium. Taxonomy (NCBI): domain Bacteria; kingdom Pseudomonadati; phylum Myxococcota; class Myxococcia; species Deltaproteobacteria bacterium. Next base: position 644,397 of record JADJEE010000012.1, read on the forward strand.
GGTCGAGGTCACCGCCCCGGGCGGCCGTCACTTCGAGACCGAGCTCGCCTGCGACGAGTGACGCCCCGTGCGGGCTCACCGTGTCCACGGGTCGCGGAAATCGAGCGGGACCTCGATCTCGACCGGCGCGTCGTCGGCGGGCGCGTCGAACACCAGGTCGAGCGCGCGGCTGCGAAGGCAGTCGCGAAAGCCGGGATCCTCGAGCTCGGAGTCGCGGGAGAACTCGGCGACGGTCACGACCCCTCGGCCGTCACGACGGACCACGGTCAACTCGAGCACGAGCTGGCCCGAGTACTGGACCGCGTTGATGATCAGCGCGCCGTGGCACATCTCGGCGAACGGCATGAAGTCCTCGCGCAGCGTGCGGCCGATCGCCTCGCGCGAGAGACCCGCGGCGGGCGCGGCCTCGATCTCGCCGGCGACCTCGAGTGCCGCTGGCGGTGGCGGTGCTGCGGACGGTTCCGATGATGGTGATGGCGACGGCGACCGCCACCACAGCACCGCCAGCACCGCGGCGGCCGCGGCGATGCCCGCGAGTACGATGACCGGTGCCCGACGCGGACGCGGCGGGGGCGTCGGGGGCACTGGGTCGAGTGACACGTCGTCGTCGTTCATGCGGGCGAGGACTTGATCGGCGAAATCGTCGGACAGTGGCGCCACGCGCCAGGCATCGAGCTCGGGCAGCCGGGGTGGTTCGGGCGTTTGGGGTGGTTCAGTCATGCGCCAGCTCCTCCAGCGCGCGTTGCAGCGCAGCGCGTGCCCGCCACAGTCGCGACTTCACGGTGCCGAGATCGATCCCCAACGATGCGGCGATCTCGGCGTACTCGAAGCCGTGGTACTCGCGCAGGACGAAGGCCGCCCGATGCGGCGGCGGCAGCCGACCGATCGCGTCGGCGATCGCCTCGCCGAGGCGACGACGATCGGGCGCGAGCTCGTCGGCATCGATCGACGCGTGGTCGTCCCCGTCGTCGAGGCTGGTGGTGGGTAGCCGTCGGCGCTCGATCGCCTGCAGCGCGAGCCGGGTGGCGATCGTGAGCAGCCAGGTCGACAGCCGCGCGGGCCCGTCGGGATCGAACCGCGGCAACGCAGCGAACGCGCGCAGGAAGGTCTCCTGCGCCAGGTCCTCGGTCAGCGCATCGAGCCCGGAGCCCGCGAGCACGCGCCGCAGCAGCGACCCGACCGCACGCTGGTGCCGCTCGATGAGTGCCCGACACGCCGCGCGATCGCCCGCCTGCGCTCGCAAGATGACGTCGCGCTCCTGCGTCGGGTTCGGCGGGAGCGGCACGCCCACGCTTGCTCTCATCGCATCGGCCACGTCGATGTACCCTGGCCCACGTCCTACGTCGCGTCACGGTAGCAGAACCCCTGCGCACCCTCGGGCAGCGAGGCGGGATCGGGACACTGCGCGCCCTCGGGGCACTGCTCGGAGCTCGTGCACAGCAGCAGACAGATGTGGTCCTCGCTCGAACACGCTGGGGTCGCGCCGGTGGCGGGATCGGGGCAGTCGTCGGCGACCTGGCAGGGCGGCGCGCAGATGCACCAAGGGCCGCCGTCGAGCTCGACCTCGTCGGGCCCGCAGGGGTCGCAGGTCCCGTATGGCGGCGGCGGCTCGGCGGTCCCGCTCGAGCTCGTGTCCCCACCCGAGCCCTGCGATCCACTCGAGCCACCGCCGCCGGAGCCCGACGACGAGCCTTCGCCGCTGCTCGCCGCACCACCCGTGCTCGCTCCCTGGGTACCCGCACCGCTGGTACCCGGCGTTCCGGTGCTCGGCTCGCCGAGCGTCCCGGTCGACGCGACCGTCGTGCTGTCGTCGCCCTTCGCGGCATCCATCCTGGGCGTCGGCGTGCAGGCGAACGCGGCGAGACCATGGACGACGAGCACCGACGATCGAAGCGCGACCATGTCCCCTTGCATCGCAGCGCGACCCGAATGTTCCCGATCCTCGGGTGCGGACGTCGAAGCAACGCGCCGCCCTACGGATCGTCGGCTTGCCTCGGGCACGAGCGTCACGGGCATTCCGCACGTCGCCCCGACTTGCGACCGCCGACCGCTCCGCGCTAGCATCACACCGATGCGTCGCGTCACCACCATCGAGTCCGCCTTCTGGGGCGGCTGGATCATGGGCGGGTAGTCGCGACGGAGTCATCCTCGTTCGCAGCAAGAACCCGCTCTCGGCCCCGCCGGAGCGGGTTTTCGCGTTTCTCACCCCTGCACGCTCTCGCCCTCCATGCGCCCCTTCCTCCACGCGCTGCACGAGCTCCTCGTCGGCGACCGCGCCCGCTTCGCGGCGGCCGTGGTCGCGCTCGTGGTGGCGTCGTGCCTGCTGTACGTCGCGCCGTTGGTGCCGCAGCTGGTGATCGACGGCGTGCTGGCACCCGCCGACCAGGCCTCGCCCGCGATGCAGCGGGCGGTCGCTGCGCTCGGTGGCCGCAGCTGGCTGCGCGAGCACCTGTGGGCCCCGGCCACCTGGCTGGTGGCGATCACCGTGGCGGCCGGCGTGTTCACCTACCTGCGCGGTCGGCTGTCGTCGATCGCCAGCGAGAACACGATTCGTCGTCTGCGTGAGCGGCTCTACGATCGCCTGCAGCACCTGCCGTCGTCGTACTTCGACCGCGCCGAGACCGGCGACCTCGTGCAGCGCTGCACCTCCGACGTGGAGACCGTGCGGACGTTCCTCGAGAGCCACGTGGTCGAGATCGGCCGCGCCTCGATCATGTTCGTGGTGCCGCTGCCGCTGATGTTCCTCATCGACGCGCGCATGACCGCGATCGCCGTGATGCTGGTGCCGCTGCTGTTCGGCTTCTCGCTGTGGTTCTTCCTGCGGGTGCGGCGCAGCTTCACCGCGGTCGACGAGGCCGAGGGCCGCATGACGGCGATGCTGCAGGAGAACCTCGCCGGCATCCGGGTCGTGCGGTCGTTCGCGCGGCAGGACTTCGAGTGTGCGCGCTTCGCCGTGCACAACGCCGAGCACCGCGACGCGACCGCGCGCATGTTCGCGTTGCTGGCGTGGTACTGGTCGTCGACCGACCTGCTGTGCCTGGCGCAGCGGGGCTTGGTGGCGGTCTACGGCATCGTGCGCATCGTCGACGGCACGTTGCAGGTCGGCGCGTTCCTCTACTTCCTCACCGCGGTGTCGATGTTCGTCTTCCCGCTGCGGATGATGGGTCGCGTGGTCGCCGACCTCGGCAAGACCACGGTCGCGCTCGCGCGGCTGGACGAGATCCTCGGCCACGCGCCCGAGCCCGCGCCCGCCGAGCCGGCCCCGTTCGCCCCCGCCCGCGGCGAGCTGGTGCTCGAACACGTGCGCTTCGCCCACGGTGACGCCGCGCCGGCGCTCGAAGACCTGTCGCTGCGGATCGCCGCCGGCACCACGGTCGCGATCGTGGGCGCCTCGGGTGCCGGCAAGTCCACGCTGGTCGAGCTGCTGCTTCGCCTGCGCGATCCCGACGCGGGTAGCATCCACCTCGACGGCGTCGAGCTGCGCACGCTCGATCGCAAGCAGGTCCGCGAGCGGATCGTCGCGGTGCTGCAGGAGCCGTTCCTGTTCTCGCGCAGCGTCGCGGAGAACCTGCGCTTCGCCCGACCCGACGCCGAGCTCGACGCGCTCGTCGAGGCCACGCGCACGGCGTGCGTACACGCGGCCATCGAGGGCCTGCCGGGTGGGTATGACACCGTGGTGGGCGAGCGCGGCGTGATGCTCTCGGGCGGGCAGCGGCAGCGCGTGGCGCTGGCGCGGGCGCTGCTGCGAGAGCCGACCGTGCTGGTGCTCGACGACTCGTTGTCGGCCGTCGACACCCGCACCGAGTCGACCATCCTGGGCGCGCTCGCTGCCCGCCGCGGGCGTCACAGCACGATCATCATCGCGCACCGCCTGACCACCGTCCGCGCCGCCGATCGCATCGTCGTGCTCGAGCGCGGGCGCGTGCTCGAGCAGGGCTCGCACTGCGAGCTGCTGGCGGCGCACGGCGCCTACGCGCGCATGTGGGCCCAGCAACAGGACGCCGCGGCGTCACCGGCGGCGGACGCAGTCGCGGTAGGAGCAGCGACATGAGCGGATTCGACGAGTTCGACGAGGAGCCCAGCGGGCCGCGACGCATCGACTGGTCGCTGTGGCGGCGCATGCTCGTGCACGTGCGTCCGCACTGGCGCGCGGTGGTCGCGATGATCGTGCTCGGTCAGCTGCTGGCGGCGGTCGACCTCGCGTTGCCGCTGCTCACGGCATGGTTGGTCGACGCCGCCGTCGGCGGCCGCGGCCTGGCCGAGCTGACGTGGGGCTGGGTCGCCTACGGCGCGTCGGCGGTGCTGTTCGCCTGCCTCATCTGGGGCATCGTGGCGGTCGCCGGCCGGCTGGCCTCGGGCGTCGGCCACGACCTGCGCCGTGCCGGCTTCGCGCGCCTGCAGGAGCTGTCGTTCGGCTACTTCGACCGGCGCCCGGTGGGCTGGCTGGTCAGTCGCGTGACCTCGGACTGCGGCAAGGTCTCGGGGCTGCTGCCGTGGTTCTCGCTCGACATGACCTGGGGCCCCGCGCTGGCGCTCGGCGTGACGATCGCGATGTTCGTGGTGCACCCGGTGCTCGCGGCGTGGGTACTCACCATCGTGCCCGCGCTGGCGGTGACGAGCGTGTTCTTCCAACGCCGCATGCTCGCGAGCGCCCGCGCGATGCGACGCGCCAACGCCCGCATCACCGCGAGCTTCGGCGAGGCCGTGATGGGCGTGCGTACCACCAAGGCGCTCGTCCGCGAGCACGGTGCGCTGTCGGAGCTGTCGGCGCTCGCCGGTGAGGCCCGCGGCCACGCCGTGCGCAACGCCCTGCAGGGGTCGCTGTACCTGCCGATCGTGGTCTCGCTCGGTGCCGTGGGTACGGGCCTGGCGCTGTGGCGCGGCGGCCTCGAGATCGTCGGCGGCGTCAGCATCGGCACGCTGGTGGCATTCATGCAGTTCGTCGCGCTGTTCCACATGCCGATCGAGGACATCGTGCGTCGACTGACCGACCTGCAGGCCGCGCAGGCGGCGGCCGAGCGTGTGCAAGGACTGCTCGACACCGCGCCCGAGATCACGGATGCGCCCGAGGTGCGCGCTGCGATCGCGGCGGCAGCGATGGCTCCACGCGCGCCGGGCATCGCCATCGACGGTGGTCCTGCCCGCATCCGCCACATCTCGTTCTGCGACGTCGGCTTTGGCTACGACCCCGCGCGACCGGTGATCCACGGCGTCGATCTCGAGGTCCACGCCGGTCAGACCATCGCGTTGGTGGGCGAGACCGGCGGCGGCAAGACCACGCTGGTGAACCTACTCGCACGCTTCTACGAGCTGCAGACCGGTGCGATCCTCATCGATGGCATCGACCACCGCGCGCGAAGCCTGCACTGGCTGCAGTCGAGCATCGGCGTGGTGCTGCAGGCGCCCTACCTGTTCGCCGGCACGATCGCCGACAACATCCGCTACGGCCGTCTCGACGCGACCGACGACGAGGTCGTCGCCGCGGCCCGCACCGCCTGCGCGGACGCCTTCGTGTCGCAGCTGCCCGAGCGCTACGACACGCCCGTCGGTGAGGGTGGCGCGCGGCTGTCGACTGGGCAGCGGCAGCTGGTCGCGCTGGCGCGGGCGATCCTCGCCGATCCGCAGATCCTCGTGCTCGACGAGGCGACCTCGTCGGTGGACACGCACACCGAGTCGCTGATCCAGGCCGGCATCGCCGCCGTGCTGCGCGGCCGCATCGCGTTCGTGGTCGCGCATCGCCTCTCGACGATTCGCAGCGCGGACCAGATCCTCGTGATCGAGCAGGGCCGTGTGATCGAGCGCGGCAGCCATGCCGCGCTGCTGCTCGCACGCGGGCACTACCACGAGCTGTGGTCGCGCAACGCCGCCGAGGCGGTCGGTCGTGGCGACGCCTTGGCACTCGCCGGCAGCTAGCTCGAACGGCGGTGGCGCGCGACGAAGCGCTCGCCGTCTTCACGACCGAGCTCGAAGGTCGGGCGGATGAGCGCCGGGCTGGCGTAGTCCCACATCGCGATCGGTGGCTTGCGCGAGGGCGCGACGTAGGTGCGACCGGGCACCTCCGGCAGACGCGCGTAGGGCCGCGAGAGCATGACCAAGGTCGAGTCGTGGCCGGCGACGGCGTCGAGCATCGCGTCGTTGACGATCGCGCCATCGACGACGATGCCGTCGCCGCGACGGTACAGCGGCAGCAACGGCGGGATGCACGATGATTGCAGCACCAGATCGGCGACTTCGTCGACGCTGCCGCAGCTGCGCACCGACACCAGCTCGCCGACGAAACCGAGTCGGCGCGCGAGCGACGAGTGCACCGCACCGCGCACCGCGGTGTCGAGCTTGTACGCACCAAAGCCGAGCAACAGCGTCGGCACCACCGCCCGCTGGGTCGGTGGACGGGTGACGAGGATCTTCAGCTCCGGGCCGGCATGCAGCCGCGCGAGTGCCTCGTCGTCGAGCAGATCGAGGATGGTCCCGCGATAGATCTGGGCGTGCGGGAACACCGGGCGCCGGCGCACCAAGTTGGCGGGGTAGACGTTGCGGGGGTTGCGAGCGGTGCGGCGCGCGAACGACTCGACGATGGCCTCAAGCCGATCGGCGATGGCGGCACACGCGAAGGCCGCCCCCGCGCTCGCGCCCACCATGGTGCGTGGTCGCAGCGCCAGCGCGGGTGCGACGACCGACCAAAAGCCCGCCTGCCAGAAACAGCGACAGCCGCCGCCGCTCCACAGCACCGCGTCGAAGTCGGCGGCCCTCTCGGGGGCTTCGCGTCGGGCGGGCGCGGGCATGTCGGCGCGGACGCTAGCACGCGCGCGCCCACGCGGTCAGCCGTGCGCGCGGCGCCTGGCTCACAGACCGGTGAGCTCGGCCAAGGTGGCCTCGATGCCGCAGTTGGCCTCGGCGACGCGCTCGTCGAGTTCGGCCCAGCGCTTGCCGGCCTCGAAGCCGCGCGCGGGGTCGTCACACTGCACCAAGCCCATGTCGATCTGATGCGCCGGGTCGGCAGCGGCGTAGCGATCGCTCCACGCATGCCACGACGCACCGAGCACGAAGGGATGCTGCGCGAACTGCCGCAGCTGGCTGCGGTAGTACGCACCGCGCTGGATCTGGTCGTCGACGCCATCGTTGACGGGCACGAAGACGCCCGCGCCGCCTTTGTTGGTCCAGCCCTGGATGCGCGCGCGCACGCTGAACTCGCTGATCACGATCGGCAGCCCCGAGCGCTCGTGCAGCTTGATGAGGCCGTCCGAGAGCCACGGCTCGGCAAACTCGGCGCTCCCGTCGTAGACGTTGATGGCGATGAGATCGAAGCCGAGTTCACCGTCGCGCGCGAAGAGGTCGTAGGGGCAATAGGTCACCGCAGCGTCGGTGGGCACCGGAGTCTGCGGCGCGTCGGCCCACACCTCGGCGCCGGGCTCGCTCGCCGGGGCCCAGAAGCGGTAGGTGCCGGCGTCGCCGACCGCCAGCCGCGGCGTCGTCAGCAGGTGATCGGGATCGGTCGCGCGGATGGTGCCGGTGACCACCGCGATCCAGCGGCGTAGCAGCTCGTCGTGCACGAAGCGCTGCAGGTCCTCGCGGCAGGTCTGGTTGCAGTCGTGCTCGTACGGCACGGGGTGGATGGCCAGCACGTCGGTCCAGTCGTCGACGGGTAGCTCCCACGCCGCCGCCAACGCCCCCGGATCGCCGTAGTGCTCGCGCAGCATTGCCAGCAGGCCGTGGGGTGCACACGCCGGCGTGTCGAGGTCGGAGCCCTCGGGGCACGGCGACCAGATCCAGCGCCGCAGGTCTCGTACGCCGACGGTGCCGTGGCCGGCGCGATCGAACAGCCCGATCTCGTTGCCGAGGAACCACATCTGCAGCCGCGGATCGCCGACCCGCGGCGCGACGTCGTCCGCGACCATCGCCGCGATGTCGGCCGCGAATGCAGGGTTGTAGGGGTCGCCGATGCGCGCCTCGGCGAAGCCGCCCTGCAGCACGTTGCCGTGCTCGTCGGCCAGCGAGCGATCGTCGCCACGCGCGTCGACGACCAGCACCTGCCCGAACGGCGCGCCCGCGCCACCGTCCTCGGTCGCGCGGATCATCCACGAGTCGCCGCCGTCGTCATCGAAATCGTTGGTGTCACTGAAGCCACCGACCGAGTTGAAGCAGTAGGGCTTGGCGTTGCTCTCGCCGCCGCTGCTGCCAGTCGACAGCCGCGCCCACTCGACGTTCGCCGCCGTCGAGGGATCGGTGCGCCGGATCCAGTCGAGGATGCCGTCGCAGGTCTTGTCGCGCATCACGGTGTTGACCCCGAGCCAGAACACGCGCTCGCCCGCGGGCGAGACCAGCCAGGTGCGCGCGCTGTCGGCCGGCTGCTCGACGTGCCACACCGCGGCCGGCGGCGCGACACCGACGTCCATCGGCGGCACGCCGCCGTCGTCACCGCGGGTCGAGTCGCTGCCGCCGACGCCGCTCGATCCATCGTCGCCGGTCGTCGTCGCAGCGGTGCCAGCGTCGCCCGCGATCGTCGAGTCGCCCTCGGTCGTCGACGCGCCCGCGTCCCCGCGCGCCGCCGCGCCGCCACAGGCCATCGAACACAGCACCCAAGCGAGACTCGTCCGTCGCACGCTCGGTGGACGTGCGTCGCTCGAACGACGCTCGCGCGTCGCGGCCGATCTGCCGCAGAACCGGTAGAGGGCGCCCGGCGCCGGCGATTTCCGATGTGCGCGGATGCCGGCTCCTCGCGGGGGGACCGAGCGGGGCTCGGGGGCAGCCGTGCGCGCTCCCCGTTCGCGTGCCAGGCGTCAGAGCCCGTTCCACCACGCGGGCACCGCGGCCGCGGCATCGTAGTTCGGGTTGTGCCCGCCGGTCGCCGGTGAGCACCACACCACCGGGTTGCCCGCGCTGCAGCCGTCGTGCACCACGCATGGCGACGGCGCGATCGCCTGCGTGGTCTCGGCGCAGCCGTTGGCGGCGATCCACTGCGCGTGCAACGTGTCGCCGTAGGAGATCGGCACGGTCATGTCGTCCTGGTTGTGCATGATCCACACCGCCGTCTGCCCGCAGCCGAAGCCACCGGCAGAGCCCCCTTCCATGATCGCGACGCCGCGGAACACATCGGCACGACTGCACGCGACCGCGTCGGCCATGAAGCCGCCGTTGCTGTAGCCCGACGCGAACACGCGCGCGTGATCGAGGCACAGCTCGCTCGATAGCGTCGCGAGGATCGCATCGACGAACTCGAGATCGCCGGTGGTGTTCCACGCGCCGCCGGCGGGCACGGCATCGGGGCCGACCACGATCGGCGCGGGATCGAGTCCGCCGGGGATGTAGTAGCCGCTGCCGCTGCCGCCGAGGCCGTGGAATCCGAACGCGACCGGATGCGGCACCTCGGGATCGTAGGCATCGGGGATCGACACCGTGAAGGTACGCATCTGCCCCGCGACCTCGATCATCCGCGTGACCGCGCCGACCTCGGCCGGCAAGCCGCAGCCGTCGGAGGGCTCGGGCTCACCGCCAGTGGTGGTGGTCGAGGGCTCGGTGGTGCCACCGTCGGACGACGCGTCGTCACTCCCGGTGCTCGCATCGGAGGACATCGAGGTCGCGGCGGCCGTGCTCGCGCCGGTGTTGCCACTCGCGCCCGTCGACATCGTGACGCCGGCCTGCGTCGTGCTCGAACCGCCATCGTCGGACCCACCCCCCGCGTCACCACAGGCGAGCGACAGCACGAGCGACGACAGTGCATGGCGAATCGGGGGACGAGGCAGCATCTCGAGCCACGGTAGGTCATGCGCTGCGGGTTCCGGAAGCGGGCGCGGCCCCCCAATCGCGCCGCGATCGACTGTGGCCTCGATGCCGCGTGGGCTAGCGGGGCCCGTAGACCACGAGGTGATCGGGCTGTCGCTCCCGCAGCCCCAGGCCGACGCCGAGTCCCACGCCGAGCTCGACCGCGATACCGACGATCGTCCACAACCACCAGCTGTGCACGACCTTGCGCCGCTGCTTCGGCGACGCGTCGACCCGCTGCGCAGACGCGGAGACGTCGGCGCTCGCCGGTCGCGTGAGGTGCCCGTCGGCATCGACCCACGCGAGCGCGGCAGCGACCGCTTCACCGAGCTCGCCATGACGCGCGGTGGGGCTGATGCCGGCCCCGACGAGCGCGCGCGCGACCACGGCGTCGTCGCGACGTCCGACCAGCACCACCGCGTCGATGTCGCGGGCCGCGGCTGCAGCCACCAAAGCGCGACGCTCGTCGTTCCGCTCGAGCCGCAGACCGCCGTCGAAGCTGTCGGCCGCGAGGCGTCGCAGCGCGTCGGTCTCGTCGGAGGGCGGCAACGACAACGCGACCGGTGCCGATGCGGGGGTCTCGATCAGGCGCGCGACGGTGCGATGACCGACCGCAGCGGCGTGGACGACGTGGAGGCCGGGGCGCAACGCGGCGCGACCACTCGCGTCGAGCGGCTGACAGTCGACGTGGATGCTCGCATGCGTCGGGTCGCTGCCGATTGCGGTCGCCAGCGGCACCGCGACGCTCTGCGCCTCGACCACGCGCAGGAACTCGGCGACGACCTCGGGCCCCCACAGCTCGCGCGCGGGTCGACGCTCGGGCGCCAGCGCCAGCGCCAGCGCGAACCGCCGCGCCGCCTCGTCGGCGTCGCCGACGGCCTTGCGCCCGCGATGGGCGAGCCCGCGTCGCAGCTCGATCTCCCACAGCGTGTCGCACCGCGCCGGGATCGCCAGCAGCGGCAGGCGCTCGCGCTCGAGCGCGTCGAGCTGCTCGATCATCACGTCCCAGCGCTGGCCGAGCCACGCGTCGCGCACCGCCGCGAGCTCCCGCTCCATCGCCGCCACCTGGGTCGCGACCGCGGCCGCGGCGGCCGTCCGCGCGCCCTCGAGCTCCGCTGCGAAGGCCGCGCGTGACACCAACGCGAGCCGCGACGGCACCAGCGCGCGCGCAGCTGCGCTCGCCTCGAACTCCGCCAGCTCCGACGCGATCGCGGGCTGGTCCGGCCACAGCATCACGCTCGGCCGCGTGGGCGTGGGCGCCGTCTCGGTCGGCGCCGGGGTGTGTGCCGCGAGGCACCACGCGACGGCGAGCGACGGGGCGCGGAGCAGCATCCGTGGCCGACGAGGATACCATGGCGTCGATGCCGTCCCCAACCCGCAGTGCCCGCGACGGCTCGCCCGGGACCCGCGTCGGAGGCCGCTACGAGCTCGCCGACGTGATCGGTGTGGGCGGTGTCGCGGAGGTGGTCCGCGCCGCGGTCGTCGGCGCGGGCGACTTCCGCAAGCCAGTCGTGATCAAGCGATTGCGCGCGGAGCTGCGCGACGACCCCGAGCTGCAGGCTGCGTTCGCGCGCGAGGCCCAGCTCGCGCAGCGGTTCCAGCACGCGAACGTCGTGGCCGTGCTCGACCTCGGTGACGACGAGGGTCGGCCATACATCGTGATGGAGCTGGTCGACGGCTGCTCGCTGCAGCGCCTGCTGGAGCACCGCGGGCGCGAGCACGTGCCCGTCGCGTTGGCCTTGCATGTCGCGCAGCAGATCGCCGCAGCCCTGCAGTACGTGCACGGCCTGCGCGACGACGACGGTGCGCCATCGCAGCTGGTGCATCGCGACGTGACACCGGGCAACGTGCTGCTATCGAAGGACGGCGCCGTCAAGCTCACCGACTTCGGCATCGCACGCACCCGCGCCGGCGGCAACGACACCCTGCCCGGCCTCATCAAGGGCACGCCGCTCTATCTCTCGCCCGAGCAGGCCGCGGGTCGGCCGCTCGACGGCCGCAGCGACGTCTACGCGCTCGGCCTCGTGCTCCGCCGCATGATCGCCGGGGACGGACCTCTGGACGGCCACGATGCCGGCCTGCAACGCCTGGTCGAGCACGCCACCGAGCCGGCGCTGCGCGATCGTTGCGACATCGACGGCTTCGTGGCGGCGCTGCATCCGTTGGTCGCGCGGCTCGGCGATCCCCGGGCCCATGCCGAGCTGGCACGACTGGTGCGCGACGCGATCGGCGAGCACGCCACCGTCGTGCGCTCGCTCGACGTCGCGTTGCAAGCGGATCCGTCGCCCCGCACCGCCGCGATGGCGGCCACGGCAGCCCCGCCGCTGCCTTCGGCGTGGTGGTTCCCGCTCGCGGCGCTCGGCATCGTCGCACTCGTGGTCGCCATCGTGTGGCCGCGCGCGCCAGCCCCCGCGGAGCTCGCCGCACCGATCGCCGCGGCACTCGACGGCGCCGACGCCCCAGCCGCGCGCCCACCTCGGTTGGCGACGCCGCCCGCCCCGGCCGCGCCAGAGCTGACAGGGAGTCCGGCCGCTGGATCCACCGGCGACGCCACGGCAGCTCCCGCGGCTGCGCCGGGGCCCATGCGCCCCGCCATCGCGCCGCGGGGACGCGGACGCCTGAAGGTCAACCTCATGCCCTACGCCGAGGTCTCGATCGACGGCCACCCGCGCGGGCAGACCCCGCTCGACCTGCCGCTGCGCGCGGGCAAGCACACGGTGGCGCTCTACAACCCCGACAGCGCGCAGCGACGAACGCTCGAGATCGAGATCGAGCCCGGCGGGACTGCGAGCATCACCGCGTGGTGACGATGGCGGCCACCGGTGCACGACCGCACGATCGACGTCACGATCGGAACAGTCGCTCGTGCAGGCCCTGCAGCTCCTCGCGCAGCTTGCCGACCACGCCGTCGATCTCGGTGCCCGCCTTCGCGGTCACCTGCTCGAACTTGTGCTCGAACTCGTGGACCTTGGGCTCGAGCTTCGCCCACGCGTCCTTGAGATCCATCCCCGCGAGGTGGATGCGCACGCGGATTTCGTCGGCGATGCGGCGGACCTCGTCCATCGTTGATTCGGCGGTGACGCTCATGCGCCCAGTCTGGACCACGGAATCCGAGGCGCCAGCGCAAAAGCGACCGTGCGGCGCCGCCACGCACGCCGCTCGCCGCCTGGCGGTACACTGACACCAAAGCGACGAACTTGGCCTCCCCAGTCCAACACACGATCCAGATCCACGCCGGCCAGGAGCTCACGGCGCTGCGCCGGCAGCGACTGCGCGTCGAGGTCGTCCGCGGCCCCGACCGCAAGCGCCAGGGCGACTTCGACGGCGATCGCATCGTGGTCGGCACCCACGAGGGCTGCGACCTCGTGCTCGAAGACCCGACGGTCTCGCGCCACCACGTCGAGATCGCGCTGGTGCCCGAGGGTTACCGCATCCGCGACCTCGACTCGAAGAACGGCACCTACCTCGACGGCCTGCGGGTGTTCGACGTCATCGTCGACGGCGGCGCCAACATCCGCATCGGCGAGACCATCCTCAAGACCACGCCACTGCGGGACACCGTCGACCTGGCGCTGTCGCCCGCGACCCGCATGGGCCCGCTCATCGGCCGCAGCGCCGCGATGCGACGCATCTTCGCGTTGGTCGGCAAGGTCGCACCGACCGACACCACCGTGCTGCTCCACGGCGAGTCGGGCACCGGCAAGGAGGTCACCGCCCGGGCCATCCACGAGCACAGTCGGCGCGCCGACGGGCCGTTCGTGGTGGTCGACTGCGCCGCGCTGCCGCCCACGCTGATCGAGAGCGAGCTGTACGGGCACGAGCGCGGGGCCTTCACCGGTGCCGATCGCTCGCGCTCGGGCGCGTTCGAGGCCGCGAGCGGCGGCACCCTGTTCCTCGACGAGATCGGCGAGCTCCCGCTCGATCTTCAGACGCGGCTGCTCGGCGTGATCGAGCGCCGCCAGGTGCAACCGCTGGGTAGCTCGCGCGCGCGCAGCATCGACGTGCGGCTGGTCGCCGCGACCAATCGCGACCTGCGACGCGAGGTCAACCGCGGCAGCTTCCGCGCTGACCTCTACTTCCGCATCGCGGTCGTCACGCTGGTGCTGCCGGCGCTGCGCGAGCGCCCCGAGGACATCCCGCTGTACGTGGAATCGTTCCTCGCCGAGCATGCCGCCGCCGGCTACCCGCTGCAGATCGATGCCCAGACCATGGGCGAGCTCGCCTCGCGCCCCTGGCCGGGCAACGTCCGCGAGCTCCGCAACGCGCTCGAGCGCGCGGCCGCGCTGGGCGTGGTCGATCGCGACGACGCACCGGGGTTCACGCCCGTGCACGGCGATGCGCCCGAGGATCCACCGGCGCGCGCGAGCGCCCATGTCGAGGCCGACCCCGCGGTGCCGTTCAAGACCGCCAAGGGCCTGCTCATCGATCGCTTCGAGCGCGCCTACGTCGAGGCCCTGATGAAGGCCCACGGCGGCAACATCACGCAGGCAGCTCGATCGGCCGAGATCGACCGCGTGTATCTGCTGCGCCTGCTCGACAAGTTCGACATGCGCGCGACCAAGCGCACCTGATCGCGGCCGCGAAATCGATTCACATCGGACAACGCGGCGGGCAAACTACCGCCGATGTCCGACACGGTCCGTGCCAGCCACATTCTGCTCATGTACAAGGGCTCGATGCGCTCCACCGCCTCGCGCTCGAAGGACGACGCCGCGGCGCAGATTGCCTCGATCCAGCAGCAGCTGCAGGGTGGAGCCGACTTCGGCGAGCTCGCGCGCGCCCACTCCGACTGTCCGTCGAAGGCGCGCGGCGGCGACCTCGGCAGCTTCGGTCGCGGGCAGATGGTCGGCGAGTTCGAGACCGCCGCGTTCGGCCTGCCGGTCGGTGGTACCAGCGGGGTCGTCGAGACGCCGTTCGGCTACCACCTCATCACGCGCACCGGTTGATCAGGTGCGAAGCCCGATCGGGCAGCTGACGCCGGTGCCCCCGAGCCCGCAATAGCCGCCGGGATTCTTGCCGAGGTACTGCTGGTGGTAGTCCTCGGCGTAGTAGAAGGTCGGCGCCTCGCGGATCTCGGTGGTGATGTCGCCGTGACCGGCCGCGCGCAGTCGCTCGCCGTAGGCGCGCGCCGACTGCTCGGCGGCGGTGCGTTGATCGGCGTCGTAGCAGTAGATCGCCGAGCGGTACTGGGTGCCGATGTCGTTGCCCTGCCGCATGCCCTGGGTGGGGTCGTGGTTCTCCCAGAACACCCGCAGCAGCTGGTCGTAGCCGACCGCGGTGGGGTCGAAGACCACGCGCACGATCTCGGTGTGGCCGGTGCCGCCGCTGCAGACCTCTTGATAGGTCGGGTTCGGCGTCACGCCGCCGGCGTAGCCGACCATCGTCGTGACCACGCCCGCGGTCTGCCAGAACTTGCGCTCGGCGCCCCAGAAGCAACCCATGCCGAACATCGCCAGCGCGTGGCCGGCTTCGAAGGGCGGCACCGTGCGGGCACCGCTGACGAAGTGGACCGGCGACACCACCAGCGCCTCGGCGCGGCCGGCGAGGGCCTCGGACGCGGTGGGGATGCGGAGCTTGCGGGGGTCGGCGAGCGGCATGGTGGCGGCCACATTAAGAACGCGGCCCACCGCGGTCAACTCCGCGGCCACCGCCGGCCGATCAGGTCTCGCCGCGGCCGATCCACTTCGTGACGCGCGGGGGCACGTAGGCGGCGACGCGGTCGAGCAGCGCGTGGGCGTCGGTATCGACCAGCAGCATGGCGCGGTGCTCGGCGCGGATGAAGCCCTCACCACGCATGTGATCGAGGAAGCTCGTGAGCGCCGCGTAGTAGCCGGCGACGTCGAGCAGCGCGCAGGGTTTGTCGTGATGCCCGAGCTGCGCCCACGTCCATACCTCGAAGAGTTCTTCGAGCGTGCCCGCACCCCCGGGCAGCGCGATGAAGGCGTCGGCGTGCGCCGCCATCTCGCGCTTGCGCGTGTGCATCGAATCGACCACGCGCAGCTCGGTGAGCCCGCGATGCTCGACCTCCTTCGCGACCAACGCCGTCGGGATGATGCCGATCACGCGGCCGCCCGCTGCGAGTGCAGCGTCGGCGACGGCACCCATCAAGCCGACCGACGACCCGCCGTAGCAGAGCGTCGCGCCGCGCGACGCGATCGCAGTGCCGAGCGCGGTCGCGGCCTCGCGATACTCCGGTCGCGTACCGGGATTCGAACCGCAGAACACCGTGATCGTCGTCATGCGTGTGGGGTCTGGCGCGGACGGTAGCACGCACGTCCCGGGCGATCTTGCAGGTGGGGGCGGCGTGGCCACGCGACCCCAATGCTGCGGGCTCGCGCGCGACGGAACTGTCGATTCGCCCTCGTGACAGCAACCGCGGCGACGGACCCCACAGGCAGTGCACGACCACCCGACTTCGCGCCATCTGCGCTACGTCGTGCTCGCAGTTCTCGAGGGGTTCTGGTGGCGATCGAGCGCTCGAGCTGCGAAGGTGGATGCGATCGGTCGCGCTGGAGGATCGTCCTTCGATCCGCAGAGTCGACCGAACGGGGCGGGGTGACGTGGCAGGCGTAGACAAGCACCAACGAGGAACACACGCGAGCGTGCGAACGCACGCAGGGTCGGTGGCTGCCCGCGCGGCGAGCGGGGGTTCGTCGCGCGGGCTCGCGCTCGCGGGCGCGACGCTGCTGATGGCGATCGGGCTGACCGCGTGCGACGACGAGAGCCCGCGGCGCATGTTCGATGCAACCGCAGCCGGCGACACCGCGGCCGCGTCCACCGGCGGCGCCATGCCGGACGACGACGGCGATGGCAGCACCAGCGAAGGCGAAGAGACCGACGACACGCCCGACGTCGCGACGCCGTTGACCCCCGAGCAGGTGACCTTCTACCTCTCGCGCATCGCACCGACGTTGGTCGGTCGCTCGCTCGACGGTGACGAGGCCGCGCTGATCGAGCTCGGCGGCGAGGCTGCGCTCGCACCGATCATCGATGGCTGGACCGCCGAGCCTGGTTTCGCCGAGGCGGTGCGCTTCATGGTCTCGGACATGCTGCACACCAGCGGCGAGCGCGACGGCGTCGACTTCGATCTGCCCGGCAACCTCGCCGCCGAGATCGCGGCCGAGGATCTCCCGTGGTCGACGCTGCTCACCGCCGACTACTGTGTCGACGGCGCGGGCAAGCACATCGCGTGCGACACCGGAGCCCCGTACGAGTCCGGCGTGCTCGCGACCCGGGCATACCTCATCGCCAACAAGGGCCGCTTCAACCTGACGCGCGCCAAGCGAATGCTCGAGACCTTCGCCTGCCGCATCTACCCGATGGAGCAGGAGATCCAGGTGCCGCTCGAGAAGGCGTCGCTGATCCCGATGTTCCAGGCCGAGAAGGCCGACGAGCAGACCGTCGAAGAGGCCAAGGGCGGCTTCGGCAACGGCGTGGCCTGCTACGGCTGCCACTCGCAGTTCGGTGCCCACGCCCAGCTGTTCGTGCGCTTCGACGACCAGGGTCTGTGGCGCGAGGACGCGACCGGCGTGCAGGACCCCGAGGGCGAGCTCGGGCGCTCGATCTCGGGCCTCTACACCTCGCACTTCGCCGACCCGACCCGCGCGCCCGACGAGACCTCGCAGATGTTCGGCGTCGAGGTGGAGAACCTCCGCGCCGCCACCGACGTGCTCACCGACAGCGCGCTGTTCCAGCAGTGCACCGTGAAGAACCTCGTCGCGCGCAGCTTCAACCTCGCGTCCGGGGTCTCGAACGACATCGACGCCGAGCTCATCGCCGAGATCGCCCAGAGCGTCTCGGCCGACACGCCGCACCCGACCATCCGTCACTACGTGTGGTCCACGTTCACCGATCGCAGGGTCGTCGACGCCGTGCTCGCGACCATGGAGGCCCCATGAAGAAGCCCCGCATCCTCGACATCGCGCCGACCCGTCGGCGCGCGTTCATGAAGCTCTGCGCGGGCGTGCTGGCAGCACCGGCGGTGCCGGCCGCGGTGCGCTTCGCCCTCAACGAGGAGTTGTTCGGCGAGGCCCACGCCTTCACGGCCGAGCAATCGCTGCCGACCTACTTCATCGAGATGAACCTGCGCGACCAGTGGGACTTCGGCCACGTGTTCGTGCCGCCCAGCATCGCGCAGAACGCCGCGAACCTCATGCGCGGTGGCTCGGGCGACGCGCTGTCGCTGTTCTTCACCGCCGACCAGATCACCGCGCACGATCGCAACTTCTACCTGACGCCCGACTCGCAGGTGCTCGTGCCGCACCTCGACAACATCGCGGTCGTCGAGACCAACGCGCTGTGCGAGGGTGCGATCCACGGCCACGAGTCGGCCAACCCGATGCGCTCACCGGGGCGCACCAAGACCCAGGCGGCCGGCAAGCAGCCGATGTGGATGGGCGAGCCCGGCTACGAGGAGCAGGGCAACGACTTCTGGTACTCGTCGACGCCGACCCCCGCGACGCTGCACAACTATTGGCAGAAGCAGCTGACGCCCGATGTCGCCAACGGCATCACGATGAAGTTCATCAGCCGCTTCCACACCATCAGCCACTTCGCCGCCGGGCTGACCAACGCCGAGCTCACGCGCATCCAGAGCGTGCAGATGCTCTTCGACACCTTCCCGACCTCGGTGGAGGACCTCGCGATCGCGACGCCCGAGGAGGCGGCGGTGTTTGCCGCTGCGCTGAAGCGCGCCGACGGTGGCTTCTTCAAGCGGCACGGCTTCGACGCCACCGCGCGCATGCACCACGAGGCGCACCTCGCCGCCGCCGAGGGCAAGTGGTACCACGTGCCCAAGGTCGTCGACCTGCCGTTCACGCCCGACGAGATCGCGTACTGGCAGACCGGCGTGCCCGACCAGGTCGGCGACAACAAGAAGGCCAACATCTGGGAGCAGGCCGGCTGGGCCTTCAAGCTGCTGTCCAACGACGTGACGCGCACCGTCTCGCTCGAGTTCGACTACCTCGACGTGCACGACAGCCGCGAGGAGTCGGTGATGAAGACGATGGCCGCGCAATCGGCACTGCCGCTGGCGCGCTTGATCGAGAGCATCAAGGCGATCCCCGGCATGTGGGAGCGCACGGTGATCGCGGTCTACAGCGCCGACGGCGGCCGCTCGCCGTCGGCCAACTCGTACGGCAACGAGGGCAAGAGCTCGTTCGTGCTCGCCGGCGGTCGCATCAACGGCGGCTACTTCGGCGACGTGCGCGTCGCCAGCAACACCGGCAGCGGCCACACGTGGTCGTACTTCTCGCCCGACGAGAGCGGCGCCCCGGTGGTGCCGGTCAGCGGGCCCGATGGTCGTCTCAGCGGCGCCCGCAGCTGGCGCACGGTCATGCGTGCGCTCGACATCCCCGACGACATCGCCGACAGCTATCCCGACGTCGCCGGCCAACAACCGATGAGCTTCATGCTCGCCTGAGGGGGACCGACATGCGTACGACCACGACCACGACCCTCGGCATCGTAACGGCCCTCTTCGCGCTCGCGATCGGCGGCTGCTATCAAGGCCTCTCCGGCGACGCGCCGGGCCAGGCGGACACCGGGCCGACCCGCGACGACGGGGCGGCCGGCGAGGGCGGCGAATCGGGTGAGGCACCCGGCACGCCCGAAGACCCCGGCATCGAGCAACCATTCGAGCCACCGACCAGCGAGGTCGAGCTGCTGCCGTTCCACGTGCGCATGGCGAACCTCGCGAAGGTGGCCGGCGTGTCGACCGACGACGCGATGTTCCTCGACCTCTACACGCGCCGGTACCAGCTGGGCGATCACGACTACGCCAACGGCGTCGCGCCCGATCTCAAGTGGTCGCCCGAGCGCATGGAGACCTGGCTGAAGGGCATCAAGCCGGTCTGCAACGACCCGCGCTTCCAGGCCCGCTACCCCGATCTCGCGACCGATCCCACGGCGCTGGTGAAGGCCGCCTTCGCACGTGCACCCGACGACGAAGAGCTCGCGGCCTTCGAGCAGGTCAAGTCCGGCCAGCCCGACGGCGCCGGCCAGTACCGCATGGTCTGCCTCGCGGTGCTGACCTCGCTCGAGTTCGTCGCCCGCTGACGCGGGCTGCGGGCAAGCTCATCCGCCGGACGTGTCCTCGACCGGCCGCGCGAACTCGGCGATCGTGGTGTTCACGCCGTACAGCTCGCCGTCGCCGCCGTTCTCGAGGAAGTACTGCATGACGCCGCTCATCCCCACGACGTCGAGCCGGGAGGTCGCGAAGGTGAGGAAGATGCGGAGCTGGCGATCCTCCCAGGCTTCGCTGACCCCAGAGCGCTCTGCGACCCTGAGGGTCCCCGCGAAAGCGGCCGGAGGATCGATCTCGACACCGAGAGTGCCATCGGCTCCTAGGTGCCCCGTCACCCCGTAGGTGCCCTCGCCACGCCAATCCTCCACGAGCGCGCCGTCGGCCGTCTCGATGTGAACCGACACGTCGAAGACGAACTCGGTCGGACAAGCGATGCGAAGCTGGGGCACCCCGCCCTTGCCCACGATGCCCTCACGGAGTCGCACCCGCGGCCCCGCGCTCGCCTGCGCAGTGAAGGTGGTGGTGCCCGAAGCCCCATGCACCTCGAGGAATTCGCTGTCCTCGAGCGGGAGCCAAGTGACCGTACCGCTCGCTGGACGCTCGAGCAGTTCGATCACCTGACGCGGCGTTTCCCAGCTCGACGCGTCACCGAACCTCGCATCCGGCGAAATCTCGCGCAGCTCCTTCGGGCAGCCCTGCTCCGCCGCGCCGCCGAAGCCCCCATCGCTGCACGCCGATGCGACGCTGCAGCAGCAGAAGATCCACCACTGTTTTCCGTGCAGAGATCGCATGATCAGCGTCACAGGTAGAGATGCCGAATCGCGCCGGTCACCGCGACACTCGCGATATGCGTCGAGCAAGACTGTATCACCCGTCGCGAGCCGCCGGCACTGCGAAGTCGCAGGTCACGACCGTCTGCGACATCGCGTGTCCGGTCTCGATGTCGGCGAACGCGATCGTCGTCAGCGCCTCCGCGAGGCAGTAGCTGAAGGTCACGTCGCCGACGCTCGAGGTCTGCATCAGCGCCGCACCTGCGAGGCCACTCGGATCGATGGCGAACTGGATCCTCGCGACGCCGGCGGCGGCAGGGCGCCGCGCGTACAGCTGGGCGTAGCACTCGCGCAAACCATCCCCCTGCGATGCGAGGGTTTCGTCGATGCGCTCGCGATCGCGGCCGTCGCCGGCGAGCTCGACGATCGTGCACGGCGACGTCGCGGCCGGTGCCGCGGCGGCGTCGGCCGCTGCGGCCGGATGCGTCGCCGCTGGCGCTGCGTCCGGGGACAACGTCGACGACACGCGGCGGCACGCGACCAACAGCGTCACGGCGCAGCCGAGCGACGCGAGCCCGGTCGTCCACCGACGGCGGGCACGGCCGCGACGAGCGGCGAGCGTCGGGGGCGAAGCGCGCACGGCCGCATCGTCGCACATCACCTTCGAAACGAAGGCGGTGCGTGCCCGTCGTCGGCACGACGCGGCCTGTAGCGGCCGTGAAACACGTCGCGCTTCAACGCGTTGCAGCGGCGCCGCGTCGCGCGGGCTCGTCGTCGATTCTGCCACGGTGCGCGCGCCTGGCACGCGCGTTGCTGTGGTGCGGCCCAGGCGAGGCCACGCATGGACGCAGCAACCGCATCGATCGCTCCCCATGGCAGCAAGCCGCCGGCAAGCCCGACGTCGCCGATCCTCGAGGCGCTGTCACGCATCGAGGCGCGGCTCGATCGCCTCGAAGACGCGGCGCAGCAGAGCCGCCGTGCGATCGGCGGGACCCTGGCCGGCCTCACCGACACGCTCGACCACGCGGCCGAGACGGCGCGCGCCCGGGGCATCGACCTCGACGAACGCGTGAGGCTGTCGCTCGCCG
Organism: Deltaproteobacteria bacterium; assembly: GCA_016709225.1. Taxonomy (NCBI): domain Bacteria; kingdom Pseudomonadati; phylum Myxococcota; class Myxococcia; species Deltaproteobacteria bacterium. The sequence continues at coordinate 666,038 of JADJEE010000012.1, forward strand.
TGCTCGAGCGTGCGACCCAGCCCGCGACGCTGCAGGCGCTCGAGCGCGTGCTCGCGTGGGCCCCGACGGCGCCAGGCACGCTCGCGATGCTCGTCGACAGTCTCGACGGTGCGATCGGGCGGCTCGCGGCGCGGGGTGTCGAGCCCGATCGCGCGCTCGGCAACCTGATGGCCGCGCTCGAGCTGCTCACCTCCGACGCCGTGCTCGAGCTACTGCGCACCACGATGGAGCGCGCGCCGGCGCTCCACGCCCTCGTCGCCTCGCGCATGCTCGACCCCGACGTCATCGCCGTGCTCGCGCGCAGCGGCGAGGCCCTGCGCACGGCGGCCACCGAGCCCGGCGAGGGCGTCGGTGCGTTCGGCATGCTACGTGCGCTCGGCGACCCCGACATGCGCAGTGCCACCGGCTTCCTGCTTCGCTTCGCCCGAGCTTTCGGGCGCAGCCAAGACCGCCCCACCGCGGCAGCGATCCCCGAGCGCGCCACGGCGGCGCAGAAGGACGAGCGACCATGACGACGCAGGACCATCGGCACTCCATTCTCGTGATCGGCGGCGGCACCGGCGGGCTCTCGGTCGCCGCCCGCCTGTGCGCGCAGCCCAACGCCCCCGCGGTCACGGTGCTCGAGCCGTCCGGCACCCACGACTACCAGCCGCTGTGGACACTGGTCGGCGCGGGCGTGTTCGATCGCAGCGTCACCAGGCGCGCCGAAGCCGACTACATCCCGCGCGGCGCAACGTGGATCCGCGACGCCGCGGTCGACATCGATCCGGTCGCGCACACGGTGACCACCCGCGGCGGGCTCACGCTGCACTACGAGCAGCTGGTGATGGCGCCGGGCATCCAGCTCGACTGGCAGAAGATCGAGGGGCTCGAGGGCCACCTCGGCAAGGACGGCATCTGCAGCAACTACAGCTGGGACTCCGTCGACAGCACGTGGAAATTCCTCGAGCGCTTCGAGGGTGGCAACGCAGTGTTCACCTTCCCGTCGACACCGATCAAGTGCGCCGGCGCCCCGCAGAAGATCATGTACCTCGCCGACGAGCACCTGCGACGGCGGGGCGTGCGGCAGCGCTCGCGCATCATCTATGCATCGGCGGCGGCAGGGATCTTCGGCGTGAAGAAGTACGCCGCTGCGCTGAACGAGGTCGTCGAGCGCAAGGCGATCGAGACCCGCTTCCGGCATGATCTCGTGGCGGTGCGCCCGAGCCAGCGCGAGGCGGTCTTCCGGCACCTCGACACCGGTGACGAGCACGTGATCGCCTACGACCTGCTGCACGTGGTGCCGCCCCAGAGCGCGCCAGACTTCGTCAAGCGCAGCCCGCTGGCGAACGCCGCGGGCTGGGTCGACGTCGACAAGTACACGCTGCAGCACACGCGGTACCCGGACGTGTTCGCGCTCGGCGACGCCAGCAGCCTGCCGACCTCGCGCACCGGCGCGGCGATTCGCAAGCAGGCCCCGGTGCTGGTCGAGAACCTCATGGCATACCGGCAGGGTCGTCCACTCACCGCCAGCTACGACGGCTACGCGTCGTGTCCACTGGTGACCGGCTACGGCAAGCTCATCCTCGCGGAGTTCGACTACGACGGCACGCCGTGCGAGAGCTTCCCGTTCGATCAGGCCCAGGAGCGCTACAGCATGTGGGCGCTCAAGGCCTACGGCCTGCCCGAGCTGTACTGGAACGGCATGCTCCGCGGCCGCGCGTGAGCCCGGCGTTACGACGCACGGGCGTCGTCGCGAACACGGATCAGCTGCTCACCCTGTACGCGCCAGCCGAGCGCGCGCAACACCGCCGGCAGCTCGCGCTTGCGCGTGCCGAGGCGTGCGCCGAGGTCCGCCGGCAGCGGCCCTGCGCTGGGCAACGCGACCAGCTCGTCGTAGACGCGCTGCAGCACGTCGGCGCGAATCGCCCGCGGCCCCCGCACGAGGTAGCCGACGTGGGGGTAGTACGCGATGTCGATGACGTCGTCGCACGCCAGTGACACCGCGTGGGCATCCGGCACCGACGCCCGCACGCGCGGGCCGTGTTGCGCGTGCCACAGGGCGGCGCGCAGTCGCAACAGCGCCGGCCGTGCCATCGACGGCACGTGCACGACCTCGGCGCCCAGCTGCACGCCCGCGGCCGCGAGCCGCTCGCGGTCGTGCCCCCGGAGCCGCTCGAGCTGGGCCCGCAGCGGGCGAGCGTCGAGGGTCCCGAGCCCCTGCTCGAGCTGGTACAGCAGACCGCGCGCGCTCGGGCTCCACGGTACCGTGGCGTCGTCGGTTGCGACCGCCTCGAGCGGGGCGAGCAGCTCGCTGGTCGCGTCCTTCGTCCACGCCTGCAGCCGTCGCAACAGGCGCGCACGCACGCCCGCGCCGACGCCGAGTTCGAGCAAGCGCAGCTCGGGGTGCAGCAGGCCCGCACCGCGCACGAGCTCGGCCAGCACCCGTCCCTCGTGCACGATGTGCCCGGCTGCGTCGAGGCCGAGCTCGTCGTGCGGGGCCTCGATGACCGCATCGAACCACTCGCCGCGCGCGGCGGTGGACGACGACGGCCCCGCAGGTACCTGCAGCGCGCGCAGGCGTGCGAAGGGATGATCCTCGTCGGCGCGGGCCTGCTCCGGCTGGCCCGGCAGCGGGCGACGCGGACGCTCGACCCGCACGTGCCCCTCCTGGTGGCGTGCGACGAAGCGCTCGGCAAGCCGTTGGTGCAGCGCGTCGCTGCAGCGGTCCTCGAGCTCGCGGGTGCGTGCCTGCCAGCCGGCGGCGTCGGCGAGCCAGCGCTCGTGATGCGCCACGTACGTCCACGTGCGAATGAACGAGATGCGATGGGTGAGGACATCGATGTCGCCGTCGACCGAGTCGAGCGTCCGCAGGCGCTGACCGATCCAGTCGGGCTCGATGCGCTCGCTCGCACCGGTGAGCTGCAGGTAGATCGCCGCGAGCAGCTGGACGTGGCTCTCGAGCAGGAGCTTGCGGTAGTCGGGGATGCGGCACACGTCCCACAGCAGCTCGACCGCCTCGGGCGTGCGCGCGCGGGCCCGGATCTCATCGTTGCGAACCAGCTGCAGCAGCGCTTCGAAGTCGTCGGCGCGCTCGACCAGCCGCAGCATGCGCTGCCCCGAGCGGCGGCGGAGGCTCGCAATCAAGGCGTCGATCGACGCGAAGTCGAGGTCGCTGTTGCGCCACACCAGCTGGCGGATCTTGTCGAAGGCGTGGTGTTCGACCGCGGCCACGACCCGCGGCTCGAGCCCCGGCAGCGGTCGCAGCGTGCCGAAGCCACCGTCAGCGGTGTAGCGACCCGCCCGACCCGCGATCTGGCCCAGCTCGGCGAGGTCGAGCGGCCGCACCTCGCTGCCGTCGTACTTGTGCAGCGCCGCGAACACCACGCGATCGATCTCGAGGTTCAGGCCCATGCCGATCGCGTCGGTCGCGACCATGTAGTCGACCTCGCCCGCCTGGTACATCGCGACCTGGGCGTTGCGCGTGCGCGGCGACAGCGAGCCCGTCACCACCGCGGTGCCGCCGTGTCGCTGTCGCAGGCGCTCGGCGAGGTCGTAGACGTCGGCGACCGAGAACGCGACCACCGCAGTGCGCGGTGGCAGTGCGCCGATCGACAGGGTGCCGACATACGACAGCCGGGAGAAGCGCGGGTTGTCCTGGATGCGCGCCGTCGGCAGCAGCTCTTCGACAATCGGACCCATCGCGGCCGCGCCCATGAACCACGTCTCGCGGACCCCGCGGGTGTGCAGCAGACGATCGGTGAAGGTGTGTCCTCGCTGCGGGTGCGTCGCGAGCTGCACCTCGTCGACCGCGACGAAGTCCACATCGCGCATCACCGGCATCGACTCGACGGTGCAGATCCAGTACCGCGGTCGCGCGGGCACGCGCTTCTCTTCACCGGTCACGAGCGCAACCGCCTGCTCGCCGATGCGGGCCGTCACGCGGTCGTAGACCTCGCGCGCCAGCAGGCGCAGCGGCAGCCCCATCATGCCGGTGCGATGCTCGAGCATGCGCTCGACCGCGCGGTGGGTCTTGCCGGTGTTGGTCGGCCCGAGCAGGGCGGTGATGCCGTCGGTCACGTGCGGGCGAGGACGAGCGGGTCGACGTCGAGCGCGGCTAGCGGGCCGCCGACGGCGGGATCGGTGGCGGCACGAAGACGAAACCGGCGGGCAGTCGCACGTCGAGGCCGCCACGGCGGATCTTCGCGGCCATCGATTCCAGCGCCTCGGCCAGCGCTGCATCGATGTGCTCGACGCTGTCGCACGGCTCGTAGCCCAGGCGCTTGACCGCGAGCGTCTCGCGGGCACTGCAGACCTCGATGACCAGCTCGCAGTGCTCGGGCTCGTCGCTGCCGCGCAGCTCGAGCGAGACGCCTCGGCGCCGCACCGTCATCGTGCGCGGAGCGACCGGCGCGCGTGCGGGGATCGGCGCCTTGGCAGACTCGCCAGAGGGCGCGAGCCAGGCGTCGAAGGTCCCCTTGCACAGCTCGCGCAGCACGGCCTTGTGCTGGGCGCGGAGCACCGCTTGGACCTCGCGCTCGTCCATCGCTGCGCGCAGCGGGGTGCGCTCCGTGGCGAGCACCGCCCCGCGCACGAACAGCTGCGTGCACGCGTGGCCTCGGGCGCCACCCGAGACCTCGGACTGGACGTGGAAGACCTGCCCGCGGTAGCGCACGTCGTGGTTGTAGCCGCGCGGAACCGACACCATCTCATGATGCTGCACGCGCGCGTCGGCGCTCGCAATCGCTTTCGCGCCGCCCCCGTGCACGTCGGACGCCGAGGTACCGCGCACCTGCAACGCGGCGGTGGGTGGGGATCCGACGTCGGCCGACCCACGGTGACCTGCCCGCGCGCCCAACGGCGTTGCAAGCTCGCTGCGATCGCGTCGCGAGCGTGGGCACCACTACGTGGAAGCCGCGTCGACGGGCTGCGACCGACCACCCGTGGCCGACCACCCGCGAGCCGCCGCGCGATCTACCGCTGCGGCTCGATGGAGCGCATGAGTCCGGCGACGAACATCTCGCTGAAGCGATCGAGATCGGTCACCGGGAAGATCGGATGCGTCGAGCTCAGGCGGCCGCTCAACAACAGCGACGCGGCGCCATGCAGCGAGGCCCACACCGTCAGCGCAGCCTCCTGCGGGTCGACGTCGTCGCGCAGGCTGCCCTGCCGTGCGCCCTCGACGAAGGTCGCACGCGCGGCGTCGATGGGGCCGCGCGCTCGCGCGACGTCCTCGGGCGTCATCGTGTGCCAGTCGAGCTCGGGCTCGTCGAACAACAGACCGTACAACCACCGGTTCGCACCCGCGAACCGCAGGTACGCCAGCGACATCTCGCGCACCCGCGTCGCGACGTCGTCGTGGTGCATCGCCGCCTGCAGCACCTCCAACAACATGCGGACACCGTGGAACCGCACCTCGCGGAGAATCGACGCCTTGCTGTCGAAGTGCTGGTAGATGCCGGTCGAACTCATGCCGAGGCGACTGGCAATCGCTCGCATGGTCAACCCGTCTTCGCCGGACTCTCCGCCGATCTCGATACTGACGCGGATGATCTCGTCGTGAAGACCCGCCTTGGCCGGCAATCTCACGAAGATCGAGCGTAACACCGTTCCGCGCGGTGTCCCGAGGAAACTGCGAGGGCACCTGCGGCCTGCTCGCAGGTGGCGACCGTACGACCGTTCGGACACCGACTCGCTCGTCACGCACGCGCTCGCGAGCTGCGGTGTCCCCCGATGTCACAGACTGACGCGACGCGCCTCCATGGTCATTCGCCCGGCGTCAGCTCCCACCGGGCACCGTTGGGCGTGTCTTCCACGGCGATTCCTGCGCGCTTCAGCAGGTCACGGATGAGATCGGCGCGCGCGAAGTCCTTGCTGCGGCGCGCTCCTGCGCGGAGCTCCAGCATGCGATCGATCGCCGCGCGGAAACCAGCGACCTGCTCGTCACCCGCCCTGCGCCCGTCGGGCATGCACTCCGCCGCCAGCTCGGGGTAGAGCTCGTCGTCGACGGCCTCGATCCCGAGCACGTACAGGTGCCGCGCGAGGCACCGGTAGGCGGCCATCAGGCTGGGCAGGTCCTCGGTGGTTTCGAGGCCACCGGCGAACAACGCCGAGACGTAGTCGAACATCGCGGCCGTGGCCTGCGGGCAGCCCATGTCGGCGTCCATGGCTGCGACGAAGCGATCCATGAAGCTGCGCGAAGCCGCACCGAAGTGGCCGTACTCGAAGGTCTCGCGCTCCCGCGGGACGCCGTGCTCGGCCCCGCGCAAGCTGGCGTAGCGCCCAGCCACCGGCACGCGCCGCGCGTCCGCATCCACCGCGCGCAGACGCTGCGCCATGAACTGCAGCGCGCGGGTGATCTTCTTGAAGCCCTCGGCGCTCGCGAGCACGAGGTCGGGGGTGAACGCGAGCTTGGTGCGATAGTGCGTGCTCGCGAAGAACCACCGGATCTCGTCGTAGCCGTGGCCCTCGAGCAGCTGCGGGATGCCGACCACGTTGCCGAGCGACTTCGACATCTTCACGCCGCGCAGATCGAGGTGCTCTGGGTGCATCCAGTAGCTGACCCACGGGTGCCCGCACAGCGGCTCGGACTGTGCGACCTCGTTCTCGTGGTGCGGGAAGAGGTTGTCGACCGCGCCACCGTGCACATCGAAGTGCGCGCCCAGCATCGCAGTGCTCATCGCCGAGCACTCGATGTGCCAACCCGGTCGGCCCTGCGGCCACGCGGCATGCCCGGTCTCCCAGCGCGGCTGTTCGGCGGTGCTGGGCTTCCACAGCGTGAAGTCGGCGGGGTGACGCTTGCGCTCGAAGTCCTCGCCCACGCGGCCGCTGGCGCCGACCTGTTGTCCATCGATGGTGTTGCCCGACAGCTCGCCGTAGCGCGGGAAGCTCTGCACGTCGTAGAAGACCTCGCCGTCGACGACGTACGCGTGGCCGCGCTCGATGAGCCGCGCGATCATCTCGATCTGTGCGTCGACGAAGTCGGTTGCGCGGGTGTACGCGGCATAGTCCTTGATGCGCAGCGAGCGACAGTCGCGGCGGAAGGTCGCGATCACGGACTCGGCGACGTCGAGCCATCCACCCGGCGTGCCGTCGGCGCCGGCGCGCGCCATGATGCGATCGTCGATGTCGGTGTAGTTGATGACACTGAGCACGTGGTAGCCGCGGTACTCGAGGTAGCGGCGGAAGACGTCCCAGAAGCAATAGGTCCGCGCATGGCCGATGTGCATCGCGGAATACACCGTCAGTCCGCACGTATAGATGCGCACCACGTGGGGGTCCGCGGGCACGAACGGTTCGAGACGACGGGTGCGAGTGTTGAAGACTTGCAGGGCCACGGATCTTGCTCCCCCACGAACGTCGGCGCGGGCGACTGGCCCCCCTGATACACTGTTTTTCGGCATGGCGTCGACCCCTCGCCTCGCGATCGGGACCGTCTTCGCAGACGACTACCGGATCATCGGGCCCCTGGCGGAGGGCGGCATGGGCTCGGTCTATCGCGCCGAACAGCTGAGCACGCGCAAGCCCCGGGCGATCAAGGTCGTGCACGGGCGCCTGCTCGACGACGAACGCAGTCGCGCACGCTTCGTCCGTGAGGCGACGGTTGCCGCCTCGATCGCCAGCGAGCACGTGGTCGAGGTCATCGCCGCCGGCATCGATCGCACCACCGAGCTGCCGTACCTGGTGATGGAGCTGCTCGATGGCGGAGACCTCGCCGCGGTGGTGAAGCACCGCGGACACCTGTCGGTCGACGAAGTCGGCGCGCTGCTGCGGCAGCTGTGCCACGGGCTGGCGGCCGCCCACGCGGCCAAGGTCATCCACCGCGACCTCAAGCCCGAGAACATCTTCGTCGCGTACCCACTGCACGCCGGCACCGCGTTCACCGTGAAGATCCTCGACTTCGGCATCGCCAAGGTCGCGCAGGAGTCGAAGTCGGTCGCGACCCTCACCGGCACCGTGGGCTCGCCGTTGTGGATGGCGCCCGAGCAGATCAACAACGAGGCACTCGGCTCACAGACCGACATCTGGGCGCTGGGCCTGCTGGCGTTCTGGGCCCTCACCGGCCAGTCGTACTGGCGCACCGCCCGGGCCGAGCGCCTCACCGTGCAGGCGCTGTTCGCCGAGCAGTTGTTCCGCCCCATCGAGCCGGCGTCCGTACGGGCCCGCGAGTTCGGCATGGGCGCCGCCATCCCGCCCGCGTTCGACGATTGGTTCGCACACTGCGTCACGCGGTCTCCGAGCGATCGCTTCGAGGAGGCCGGCGCGGCGTGGGCGGCGTTCGAGCAGGCCATCGACGCCGGGCTCCGCACCGAGCGGTCGTTGCTGCCGCCCAAGGGCGAGCGCTGGGAGTCGACCTCGCAACACCTCAAGCTGGTCGAGTCGACGCTCACCGATGCGTCGCCCTCGGCGTCGGTTGGCATCGCGACCGGCTTCGGCACGACCTTCGGCGGCGCAGCGACGATCTCGAGCACCAGCGGCGTCGAGTCGGTGCCCTCCGAGGAGACGCCGATCGTGCGCGAGGCCGCAGGCGCACCGCCGGTCGCCTCGCCCGCGCCGGCGCGATCGCGACGTTGGCCATGGCTCGTTGCGCCGCTGGTCGTGCTCGCGGCGGGTGCTGCGACGTGGTGGCTGTGGCTAGACCCGACGCCGGAGCAGGAGCTCGCGAATGTCGTGCTGCCCGAGGAACCACCCACCGCGACCAGCGGCCCCGCCGAGCCTCGGCCCGACGAGCTCCACGGCGCGGAGGGTTCGACCCCGCAGCCACCGCGCGATCCCACCGGCGAAGACGAGCGCATCCCCGACCTGCACGCGCTGCCGCCCCCGGCCCAGGACGAGCCCACGCTGCTCTTGCCGGTGCGACCGCTGCCGACGCAGCCGAGCTTCAGCGCGCAGGCGCTGGCGTTCGCGGGCTGGAGCGCCGACGGAGCTCGCTTCGTGATCGACGCGCAGTACGGCGATCGCCCCGACGCGCCGATCAACCGCCTGCGTCTGCTGCAGGTGCACGACGCGCTGTCGGGCGCGATGCTCGAGTCGTATCTGATCGAGCGCGAGGCCGACGCCAGCATCGCGTCCCGCGATCGCATCGCGCGACAGGCCGCCGAGGCCGAGCCCTACGACGAGTGGGAGCTGGCGCGTCGCCGCTTGCGACTGACCATGCTCGAGCCCCGCGGGCGCCCGCCGGTGGGCGAGGCCCGCATCGAGGCGGCGATCGAGGTGCGCACCGCGGGCAGCGAGTTCGAGATCACGCCGACCGACACCGGCGCGAGCTTCTCGTGGACGATGAACGCGGCGCCCCCCGACGACGCCCCGATGCCGCAGCTGGTCCTGCAGCTGATCGACGCCGAGGGGCGCTGGCACGCGCTCGAGGTCTCGCTGGGGATGTCGCCTCAGGCGTTGTGGGCGGCACGGGAGCCCGATGCGTCACCGAGCTACCGCGGCACGATCACCTACCAGTGGTCGCCCGACGGGCGCCGCGTCGTGCTGCGCACGAGCGCGGCGGCCGAGCGCGTGGTCGCGCCGACGAGCACGGTGGAGGCGCGGTGGTTCGTGCGTGCCGTGGGGCCGCAGCTGTATCTCGTCGACGGTGGCGCGGGTCAACGACGGCTACGCCGCGCCGCGTGGGCGCTCGAGCAGGCCGGCATGCCGGTCGCGGCGGTCGACCTCGACCACGCCCAGGTCGCGAGCTCGCGGATCTACGTGAGGGTGCGCGATCCGAGGGCCGCGACGCTGGCCGAACGGATCGCCCGGGGCCTGGCGCACGACGTACCGAGCGCGATCCTCCCCCGGGGGCGGCTGGGACGCGAAGGTCGTGCTCGGCACCGACTACGCCGAGCTACAGCCGGCGACGCCCTGAAGCCCCGGATTCGCGGCGTGGACGGCCGACCGACGGTGGCAGCGCAACCCGCTTCCCCCCCGACCGTCTCTTCTGCCAAGTTTAGGCCCCCATGTCCCCCCGCTCGACCTCGCCCTCCGCCCGCGCCGCCCTCGTCTTGTTCGCCAGCATGCTGGTGCCCACCGCCTGCGACGACAAGAAGGGCGACGAGAAGGCCGACGCCGACAAGGCGAAGGCCGACGAAGAGGCCAAGAAGAAGGCCGACGAAGAGGCCGCCAAGAAGGCCACCGCGGACGAAGAAGCCAAGAAGAAGGCCGCCGCAGACGAAGAAGCCAAGAAGAAGGCCGCCGCAGACGAAGAAGCCAAGCAGAAGGCCGCCGCAGACGAAGAGGCCAAGAAGAAAGCCGAAGAAGAGGCGAAGAAGCCGGTCCTGCTGTCGGAAATCCAGATCAAGGGTGCCGGCGGGATGTTCTCGGGCAGCTCGGGCGCGCTGCAGATCAACGCCAAGATCAAGTTCAACGAGCAGCTGAACTCCGGCACGTTCGTGCACGTGAAGTCGGTGTGCAAGAAGGACGCGCGGCTGGTCGCCGACGTCGCGTGGGTCAACCTCACGACCTACGACAAGCAGATGCATCAGTACACCGCCGGCGAGACCGCCGAGGTGATGGGCCAGGTCTATACGCAAGGGGCCGACGCCGCGATGTCGCCGTGCCAGATGGAATTCCGGCTCGGCTCGGGCAGCGGCGGCGTGTCGGTGCCGCTCAAGACCGCATGCTTCGACGGCAGTGCGACCAAGGAAGGCCCATGCGAGCCGCCGATCGCCGCCGCCGCGATGTCGGGTGCGAGCCAGCCCATCGAGGTCGCCGACGTCACCGCCAAGGCCACGACGGGCTACGGCAGCAGTCAGGGCCTACAGCTGTCCGAGGTGCTGCAGATCAACACGCCGGTCGATGACAGCGCACGCATCACGACCAAGGCGACCTGCACCGTCGGCACGCAGAAGTTCGTCGACGTCCAGTTCGCGCCGATGTTCGCCGGTCCGTTCAAGTACGAATCGGGCGAGTCGGTGCTGCGCACGAGCACGCACTTCTGGTCGCAGGGCTTCGCGTTCACCGATCCGCTCAGCCTGTGCGACGTGACGTTCGCGCTGTGGAAGCAGAAGACCGGCAGCTGGGGCGAGTACGAGGAGACCCGGCTCAAGCAGGTGTGCTGGCGCGACGCCAAGATCAACGAGGGCGCCTGCGATCCCGCCGCCCCCGCGGCCGCAACCCCGACCCTGCTCGCGGCCGGCTCGGTCACCGTCGACGGCGTCAAGCTCGAGCTCGCCGCACCCTACGGCGGCGCGGCCAACACCTTCAACGCGAAGATCCAGGCCGACGTCACGATCAAGACCCCGGTCGACCAGCAGTCGGGCATCGACGCCCACGTCACCTGCAAGGTCGGCAGCGCCGAGCGGGTCGAGAAGACCTGGGTGATGGGCGTCGATCTCTATTACCTCGCGCCCGGCGAGACCACCCGCATCACCGGCCAGGCCTTCACCAGCGAGCCGCTGGCGGCGGCCCCGAAGAGCTGCGAGGTGGTGTTCACCGGCGGCAAGCGCTTCGCCGGCCCCGGCGAGACCCAGGCCGAGCTCGGCCGCTGGTGCCTCAAGAAGGACAAGCTCAAGGCCGGCAAGTGCTGAGTCGCGGCTAGTACCTCGACACAGCGATTGTGACGGGCCATAACACCGCCCTGACCGCGCCTCGCTGCGTTGCCGCACCTTGAAATACGCCCGGTATTCCGGCGGCACGGCGCCTTGCGGAGTCGCGGCCATGACGGCGTTCTGACCCATCACAATCGCTGTGTCGAGGTACTAGAACCCGACGCGAGCGCGTCATCCCACCAGCGGTAACACGGCGAACGCCGTCACGATGGCGATCACCACGGCGAGCGCGAGCAGGCGCATCCGTGGTGAGTCGTCGGCCGTGGCGCCGACCAACGCGACGTGGCTGTGGTGCGCCGCGCCGGCATCGTTGGCGGCCGGCTCGAAGCTGAGCAACGCGTCGCTCACCGCCGCGGGGCCGTCGTCGAGCGTGTCGCGCAAGATGCGTTCGACCACCGTGGTGCCGGCGCTGGTCGGCGAGCCTGGTGGGCGCACGTGCGCCGGGATCGGACCGACATCGTCACGCAACCACCGCTGCGCGCCGCGCTCGTCGTCGCCGCGGATGCGCTCGCGGGTCAGCACCAGCGGCACCACGGTACCGGTGGGCTCGGCGGTCGCGTCGCGATCCGTCGAGGTCTCGCCGGCGCAGAGGCTCTCGCCACCGCTGTCGCGCATGCCGGCGATCCCGATCGAGGTGCTGGGCTCGACCTGCGCCCGCGTCAGCGCGGCAGCGGCCGCGCGGACGGTGCCCAGCCACCGCGTGCCGCGGCGCGGCTCCAGCTCCACGACCAGCAGGCGATGACCGGCGGCACGACGCCCGGTGAAGCACTCGACCGCGGGGCGGGCCTTGGCGGCACCGAAGTTGACGGTGCGACACAGGACGAACAGCGTTGGACTCTCCGCCATCGCGACGGCCTCGCGCAGCGGCTCGACGTCGTGATCGACGCCCACCACCAGCTCGACCCGCGGGCGTTCCAGCACCGCCTGGGCCTCGTGCAGCGTCGACGCGTCCGCGCTCGCACCGATGAGAACGATCGGCGTGAACTCACCGCGATCGACGACGCGCAGCCGCACGCGCGACGTGACCTGCGATGGCTCGGCGATCGGCATCAGTCCTGTCTGCGTGCATCGGCCGGGTGGCACTGCAGCTTGAACGGCGGCAGCCGGGGCGAATGTCGCCGGTGGCGAAGGCCGTCCGGCGGGTGCGTCCGGGCGGGGGCCACACGCACGGGCACGCGCGGGCGCGGCGCGGCGATCGAGCGTCGCCAGCGCGGGCCTGTTACTCTCGCTGCCACGACGTGAACACCGCAGCGACCACGCATCCCATCCTGCGCATCCACTCGCCGATCATCGGCCGTGGCGAGCAGGTGTTCGTGCTGGGCGGAGACATCGTGACGATCGGCCGCGCCGACGACTGCGACATCGTCCTGCTCGAGCAGTCCGCATCGCGTCTGCACGCCCGCGTGCTGCACGAGAACGGCCGCTGGGTGCTCGTCGACGAGGACAGCCACGGCGGCGTGTTCCTGCGCGGGCAGAAGATCTCGCGGGCGGCGCTCGCCGACGGCGACGAGTTCCGCATCGGCGAGACCGAGTTTCGCTTGGTCGAGCGCCCCGCGTCGCAGCCCACCTTGGTCGGCGCGACCGTGTCACCGCGCGGCGCCAGCTCACCGGAGCAGAGCATGAACATCGGCTCGGCACCGACCATCGCCTCGGGGTCGTTCGCGCGACCGTTGCTCGAGCCCGACGAGGCCGCAGCCGCACCGGCCCCGCCGAGCGTGCCGCAGCCGCCGGTCGCCGCACCGCCCCCGGCCGCGCCGCCGGTGGCCGCGGCCGTGGTGGCGCCCGCCCAGGTCCGGTCGCCTGCGCGGCCGGCCCCCGCCTCCGCGCCCTCGTTCGTCGACTTCGGCGCCGTGGGCAACCCCGGTGGCGGCCCGGTCGGCGCCCAGGTGGGGTCTGCACCGTCGTTCGTCGACTTCGGGCCGGTCGGCCGCCCCGACCAGGGCTCAGGCCAGAGCGACGCGTTCAGCGGCCGGCTCGCAGATGATCCCTCGCGCATCGACGCGGTCGAGGATCACCGCGTAGGCTCGCGGTGGGGCACGTGGATCCTCGTCATGCTGCTGTTCGTGGGACTGTCGCTGCTGGTGCTCGCGCTGGCCTTCGACTACCAGCTGTCGGATCTGATGGGCGTGTTCGACTGACGTTCGCATCGCGGAGGGCTCGAAGGATGGGACACGACACTTGGATTCGTTCGTTGAGCGCGGTGGCCTGCGCGGCCGCACTGGCGGCGCCGTCCCACGCGATGGCACAGGACCCCGTGCAGGTGCAGCGGCCCCACACCGCCCCGCCCGCGGCGACGCCGAGCCCGGCACCGACCGACACGGCAACGCCGGCGCCTGAGCCGACGACGCCGACCGACGCTGCCGCAGCGCCGACCACCGACGAGGCGACGGCGAGTCCCGGCGACAGCCCGACGAGCGAGGCCACCACCGAGGCCACCACCGAGGCCAGCACCGAGACCTCGACGCAGGCCGACGCCGCCGAGGACGCCGCGATCGCGCCGTTTCGCAGCGCGTGGGAGCAGCAAGACGCGCCCGACGACGCCGACGTCGCGGCGAGCGAGCCGGTGACCTACGACCTCGATGACAGCGAGCGCAAGCTCGCGCGTGCGCAGACGATGATCGCTGCCGGCTCGGTCGCAGGCGTCGGCGCGCTGGTCATGCTCATCGCCGCCGGCGTCGAGCACAACAAGCCACCGTGCATGTTCGGCCTCGACGACTGCTCCAACGCGCCGCGCCCCGCGGTCGCGACCGGACTCGCGATCGGCGGTGCGTTGTTGCTGGGCGTCGGCGCGACCCTGATCGGCTTCGGTGCCGCGAAGCAACGACGCCTGCGCATGGGCATGCGTGGCGATCGCACCCAGGTCAGTGTCGCGATCTCGGGCCGGTTCTAGCGACGGTCGCCGGCGTCGGCCATCGCCAGCACACCGAGATCCACCAGCGCCTGGAGTAGCTCGCGCGCACCGTCCCAGTCGAGCGCGGGATCCCAGCTCAGCACCTCGTCGGCGCGCACGCGCGGGTGGGCCCCAAGTGCGACCAGGAAGCGCTGCGCCACCAACGGCAGCTCGATCTCGCCGCCGGCGAACGACACGTGGCAGGCCTGGTCGCCCACGACGAGCACGAACCCGCGAGGGTCGGCGTGCACGAGCACACTGCTACGCCGCACCTCCCCGCGCGCAGCCAGCTGCGCCGCCTGCAGTCGTGCGAACGCAGTCATCGCCCACGCGCGCTGCAGGAGCACACCGTCGACCTCGTGGACCACGGCGCGAAGCTCCGACACGGCGTGATCGAGCGCGCGACGAATGGACGCTGCCACCAGGCCCGCGCCCGCGGGCCCCCGCACCAGGTCGCGTCGCCATGCAGGGCGGCGCACGAGCTCCTGTTCGAGCAGCGCCATGACCACGCGCAACAGCGGCGCACGCCCGGGGCTCATGCTGATCGCCAGACTCTCGCCGCGGGCTGCGGTCGCGTGCCATGCCCCCGGTGGCACGTACAGACCATCGCCCGGCGCCAGCTCCACCACGCGCAGGTCGGCAGGGTTCGGGGCCTGCAGCGGCACACCGTCATCGCCCACGATAGGGTCGCCCTCGTGGGGCCACACGTGCACCGGCTGGCCTGCGAGCAGCTTGCCGCCACACAGCGGCGCGGTGACGACCGCGTCGCTCACGGTCCAGCGCTTGTGCCCGCGTAGCTGCAGCACGAAGACATGGTGCGCATCCATGTGCATCGCGAAGCCGGCCTGTTCGTGCGAGGCGTAGAGCTTGGCGAACGGCGGCTCACTGGCGGAGGGCACCCAGGTGGCCAGCTCGTCCAGCAGCGGTGCGAGTCCGGGGTCCCGCGACACGTCGGCGCAGATGGTGTGCTGGGTGCTCAGTCGCTCGTCGATCGCATCGGGCGCGCAGGCGTGCTGGTGTTGCACTCCCAGCGCGTCGACCGATGCGGCGTCGACCGGCCCGAGGTCGACGCGCGCGTGCCAGCGGGCGGCCCGCTCGTTGGTCCACTGCGGCGGGACCGCGCCGACCACGTGCCGGCACCTGACACCGAACACCTCGTCGAAGAACTGCGCCGGCGAGGGCGCGGCGAAGATCGTCGCGAGCGTCGGCGTCGCGCTCATACGATGAGACCGGGGATTGCCCCGCTGATCTCACCGAGGGTGTCGGTCTGCAGGCCGGCCGCCTGCATTGCGGTCAGCACCGCGTTGGCGGGATGCATGCCGGGCGCCGAGATGTGCACGCCTGGCATCAACCCACCGGTGCGGCCACCCACCAGCGCAACCATGTTCTCGGTCGAGTGGGCGTGGCCATCGGCGTCGGACTCGGGGTCGTAGCCGTAGCCGCCCTCGAAGAGCATGACGACGGCGGTGTGATCGAGCAGCGACGAGCCGTCGAGCTCCTGGGTATCTCGCAGCAGCGAGATCAGGCGGGCGAAGTGCTTGATGTGCCACCCGACTGCGTCGGCGTGATCGTCGGCCGTGACCGCGCCGTGACTCAGCTCGTGCATGTCGCTGGCGGCTCCCGACAGCGGCAGCATGTTGAGGAAGGTCTGGTCCATCGTCATGCGCAGCGAGACCACGCGCGAGAGGTCGCACGCGAATGCCATGCGGATCATGTCGACCATTGCGGTCGCACGCTCGTCCTCGCCGCTGTAGCCGGCAGTCTGGTCGTAGTCGAGGTTGCCCTCGGCGGTGGTGCCGTGGGGGTCGCCAATCGCTGGGTCCTCGCCAGGGTCGGTCGGCAGCTCGCACGCACCGGTGGTCGGCGGCGGCATCGCATCGAGGCGGGCCTCGAACGCCGCGAGCTCGTCGAAGTGCTGCTGCATGCGCATGCGATCGTAGCCCGACATGCGTGGCAAGAGGGCCTGCGTACGCACGCGCAGCGTATCCAGCACGCTGCGCCGTCGCGAGAGCAGGCGCTGCGCAGCGAGGGCGTCCGCGGGATCGGGCGGCACGAAGCCGCTGAAGAGCGACTGATACGCCAGTCGCGGACTCGCGATGGGATCGACGCCGACGATGTTCCCGCCACCGTCGGCGTACCACGAGACCCTCGCCGAGTCTCCGACGCCACCGTTGGCGCCGACGTAGTTGACGGCCTGCACGCGGTAGCTGAGCAGGCGATGCACGGTGTCACCGGCGATCGCATCGGCGACCAGCTGATCCGCCGATGGACCATTGGCGGGGTTGTAGCGGAACGACTCGCCGCGCATGCCCGAGACCGAAGGGCCCACGGAGTTGTAGTGGAACTCGCGCGAGCGCCCGCCCGGCGGCGGGGTGGCACCGGCCGAGTCCGCCCACGGGATCGTCAGCCCGCTGATCACCGAGACCTCGTCCCGCACATCGAAGCCGCTGCCCCCGTACGGCAGCGCGTCGGTACCCAGCGGCATCAACGAACGCGGCAGGTCGTAGCCGGCCCCGGTCGCGTTGGGCACGATGAGCTGCCCCTCCCCGTCGCGGCCGGTCGAGAGCCCGCAGTACATCAGCACGAAGCGCTTGATGGCGCCGGCCCCACCCGCGCGAGCGCGGCGCGGCGCCGTGAGTTCGAGTGCGGGCATCGCCAGCACGGCCATGCCGGCGGCCTCGAGCAGTGCGCGTCGATTGAGCACGATGGCCATGACTACTCCTGCTCCCTTCGATAGCCGAACGCGTCGCTCGCCACGTACTCGAGCACGAGATCGCGAAACTCGAAGTCGCCGGCGCCGACGCGCTCGATGACGTGATCGATGAAGGCTTCGTCGATCTCGTCGAGTTCGTAGCGACCAACGCCGTAGCGATAGAGCTGCTGGGCAACGCAGCGGTTGAGCAGCCCCGCCGAAAGCGCGAGCTCACCGAGCTCGGCCGGGCCATGAAACGCGCCGATCCCCACCAGCTCGCCCTGGCCTTCGATCTGGCACTGCGACTCGTCGTCGGGCGTGTCGGGATTGTCGAGCTCGTACTCGCGATAGCGACCGACGTTGTCGTAGTTCTCGAGCCCGAATCCCACCGGGTCCATCTGCTCGTGACAGCCCGCGCAGCCACCCGCGCTGTGGGCGGCGTACCGCTCTTGCTTGCACACCGCACCTTCGGGCGCGACGTCGACGTTGACCGTCGGAGGCGGCGGAGGGATGTCCTGACAGAAGAGCCGCGTGCGGATCAGCTTGCCGCGCTGAACCGGCGAGGTGTCGTTGAACTTCGCGCCGACCGACAAGAACGTGCCGTGCGAGAGCAACCCCGCGCGCCCGCTGTCACCGTAGGGCACCCACGTCGGCGTGTCGGAGCCCGGCAACGGCAGGCCGTAGTGCGCGGCCAGGGTGTCGTCGACGTAGGTCTCGTCGAACGAGAACAGGTTCTGCCACGCGATCCGATCGTCGAAGATGATGCGCTGCAGCAGCGCCTTGGATTCGTCGACCATCGCCAGCGCGAGCTCGCCCGAGACCGACAGCTGCGCGTAACCCAGCCACAGCGCGTGGAAGCGAGCCACGCGATCGAGCGCACGGGGGTCGTCGAGCAGCTCCTGTGCCGCGGCGCGAACGTCGGCGGGCGTCGAGAGACCGCCCGCAGCGGCGCGATCGAGCAGTGCCTCGGTCGGGCCGGCACCGACCACGAAGTACGATAGTCGCGTGCCGACTTCGAAGTCGTCGAGCTTGTAGACCCCGGGCTCGCCCTCGACGGGCTGGCCGAGCTCGACGCGGTACAAGAACTCGGGGTCCTGCAGGATGAGGCGCACGAACGAGTCGACGCCGACGTAGAAGTCGCCCTCGGCCACGGCGTAGTCGAGCACGCCGTCGTCGCCGTTCTCACCGTGGAGGAACAGCGCGAGTTCCTCGTCGCGCAGCGGGCGACGCAGGGCGCGACGGCCGAACTGCGTGATGAACGAAGCCATGCAGCCCTCGTCGCCGGGCCCGCTCGGTGTGCAGCCGACCACGAGATCGCGGCGCGCGGGATCCTCGGCCAGACGGTCGGCAGCGTCGGCCGCCAGCAAGTCGGCGCCCTCGACCAGCGCCTTCGACGGGATCTGGTTGGTGTAGTCGTTGTCGAACGGGGTCGGCTTGTCGTAGGGCAGCAACAGCGCCGAGGCGGCCTCGTCGCCCTGCAGCAGGTCGCGCACGGTGTTGTCGTACTCGTTGGCGGTCAGGCGGCGCAGGCCTGTGCGCCCGACCTGCCCCGCGTCCTCCGGCGGTGGCACGCCATCGTCGCTGCTGCCGTCGCTGCCGGCCCCGCTCGCGCTCGCAGATCCTGCACTCGCACCTGCGCTCGTCTCACCGGCGTCGCCATCGGCCTGCCCACCGAGGCCGGTGTAGCAGGCCAGCGACTGCAGCCCGCACCCGAGAAGCGCCCCGCGAACCCAGCCAGTGTGCGTCGAAGCCACGACACCAGCGTACGCGAGGACCTGGCGCTTGCGCGGTCATCAGCCGTGCCTTCTTCGTGGCCTGGCCCCCGGACCCGATCACCCAAGAGCGCAGGGATCGGCCGCGACCGGCTG